>CAZQCI010000060.1:0-12651 GCA_964592255.1 uncultured Nitrospiraceae bacterium
CCTCCTTTAGCATTTTCACTGGCTCGTTTTTCAAAAGGCGTGGTTCAAAGGGAGTGAAGTTTTTGACTCCTCCTCTTTTTAAACTTAACGCTTTTTATGATGAAAAAAAGTAAAAAACAGTTTTCTAAAATCTTACCGCTACTAACAGTCCCGATCTTAGTTGGAATTGGTGTTTTGCTCGGTCAGCAATTGGGAAACGGCGAAGTGGTTCAAGTGGCTCAAACTACGAATCAAGCTCAAGCACCCTCACTTTCACAGGTGGAAAATCCACCGGACGCTGATGATGATCCTTTCATGGGATCAGAAAATGCCCCAATCACAATAATCGAATTTTCAGATTACCAATGTCCTTTTTGTAGAAGTTTTTTTAATGAAACGCTGCCTTTAATAAAGGAAAATTATATCGACAAAGGTTTGGTGAAATTTGTTTATCGAGATATGCCACTCACTTCTCTCGGACACACCGATGCACTGCCAGCTGCCAATGCGGCAGAGTGTGCGCGAGAACAGGGTGGAGATGAGGTTTACTTTGCCTACCATGATCTCATTTTTGAAGGAGAAGACAGGTTGGGTTACGGAACGGTCCAGATACCCGAAGAAAGTCTATACTCCTATACAAAAGAATTGAATCTGGACGAAGGTACTTTTAGAGAATGCCAGGAAGGACAAAAGTACTATGACGAAATTGCAGCAGACGCTGCAGCGGGCAGAGCAGCGGGAATGAACGGGACTCCAAGCTTTGTCATCAATGGACAAGTCATGGTGGGGGCCTACCCTTACGAAACTTTTGAGAAAGTACTTAACGATCTTTTAAAATGACCATGACAAACAAAGAGCTCGTGAAAATCATCCTAATTTCAGCAGCAATCTTCATGATACTGGGCGGAGTCACTGCGATTTACGAAAACCCATTTTTCCAACGCATGACTCCTCTGTATTGGTTTGATTATGTATTTCTAGGCCTGGAGTCTGTACTGATGGGTTTATTTTGGGGTATCAATGCTCCCGTCTGTGCAGTGAAGAAAGCCGGTGTTGGAGGGGTATTTGGATTTCTTGGTTTTGCATGTCCGGTTTGCAATAAACTATTACTATTTCTTTTTGGTTCAGGAATTTTGCTAACTTATTTCGAACCCATTCGACCCTATGTTGGAACCTTAGGATTGCTGCTGTTAAGTTTTGCGGTCTACAAAAAACTTTCTTTAAAATCACTAACTCAAGCGACATGACCAACTACTCCATAGCTACTTATAGTCTGAGATCCTTTGAGGAAACCATTCAGGTTGTAAAATCCGCATTGAAGGAAGAGGGCTTTGGCGTTCTAACAGAAATAGACGTCCAAGCAAAAATGAAAGATAAGCTGGGAAAAGAAATGCGCCCTTACCTTATTCTAGGCGTATGTCATCCACCCTCCGCATATCAAGCTATCGAACTTGAAGAAGAGGTTGGCCTTTTCTTACCGTGCAACCTTCTTATCTTTGAAGACGCGAAAGGTGCTGTTTGCGTTTCTGCCATCCGCCCCTCGTTAACAGTAGGAGCCATAGGCAACTCAAATCTAGAACAGCTGGCGATTGAAGTTGAAGCAAAGCTCGCCAGAGTAATTTCTAAAATTTAATAATAAACTTTATGTCATCATTTTTTCAAAAACGGTGGGTCCAGGATACGCTTGTTTATGGAACCATCGGAATCGTCATCTTTCTCATTATTTTTGGCATCGTAAGAAGTTTTCAAAAGGTTACAAATCCGGTCACAGGTACCGAAGTCCATTGGCACGCTCCAATTTCCTATGAAGCATGCGGGGAAACCTTGAGTTTGACCGATTCGGGAAATCACAGCATCATCCATGGTCACGACGATGATCAAGTCCACGTTGAAGGTCTCGTTTTAAGCGAAGAAGACATCACCTTAGCTCAGTTTTTTAAAAACGCAGGGTTGAATATTACGAGTACCAACTTAGAAGAACGTAAAAACGGCGACCTATGTGAAAACACGGGGATCCCTGGCCAGGTGAGTTTTGAAGTGGATGGTCAAAGTTACACAGATCCAAGTCAAATTATCATTCAAGACAAGCAAAATATTCTCGTAAAGTTTGAATAAAATGAAAGGACTACAAAAAATTCATGAAGAACCATTGCAGTGGCTGTATACCATAACTTTAGCAGCGATCATTTTCTATTCTTACTACCTGGTGATGAGGCTTTTGCCGGGAGTTGGCCAAGTTCCAGCTTGCCTTGTCGGTGGCGCACTTACCCTTCAAAATCTTATTTTTTCTGCTCTTCTCAGTTTTTTAACAGCGTTAATAATATCCGGATTATTTCGCCTCTACGTAAAAAGGAAATCCATGATCAAAAACGTAAAGACTGGTTCTGTAATGGGGTTTGGGTTTTTACTCGGGTTCTTTACAGTCTTTTGTACACTTTGCACCATTCCTGTCATATCGATATTTGGTTTCGCAGTCGGCCTTGGTTTTTTTACAACGTACAACCTAATATTTAAAATACTGAGCCTGTTGCTAATGATCCTGGCTCTGACATTACTCAATAAGCAGTTGAATTTTTGTGAAACATGTATACTTGACAGCAACAGACCTAATAGGGTATAGGGGTATTGCCTATTAACCCTTTCCTATGATCAATCAAATCATTAAAAAGAGATCGGTACACCGTGTAAAAATCCTCATAGGCCAGCTTGAGGCCTTACTGAGGAGTGTAGAAAGCGAAGAATATTGTACGGAACTTCTCCATCAATCTCATTCCATACAGAACTCTCTTAAAAGCTTGGACAAACTTCTGCTCGAAAATCATTTGAATTCACACGTTAAACATCAAATGCAAGATAAAAAACAGCAAGAAAAAGCCATTAAAGAACTTATAGAAGTCTACACCTCTTTCCATCGCTAAACTCAATTGATATGAATCATGAAAAAACCGTCATTTACACCTGCCCCATGCATCCCGAGGTCAAACAGGAAAAGCCTGGGATCTGTCCTCAGTGCGGCATGAACCTACTGCCGTCAAAAGTTAAAAGTGAGGTACGAGATGGGGCAAAACACGCCCATCATAATATGGAAGAGGGGTTCAACAAGCATGAAGGACATAACGTAAATATTTTCGCCCGAAAATTTTACATAAGCCTTGTCTTAACCATCCCTGTGGTGATCTACTCGGAACTCCCACAGCGACTATTAAGTTGGACAGCTCCAAGTTTTCCGGGTTCGCAGTATCTAGGCTTTATTTTAGGATCCATTGTTTTCTTCTATGGAGGCTGGGTATTCCTGATCGGTGCCTTTAGAGAACTGCGGGCAAAACTGCCGGGGATGATGACTCTCATCTCCATCGCCATCACCGCGGCCTATCTTTTTAGTGCTTACGCGACTTTTGCCGGATTAGAGCACACTTTATTTTGGGAACTTACGACTTTGATTACCATCATGCTACTCGGGCATTGGATAGAGATGCGAGCCGTACAGGGTGCCCAAGGCGCGCTTAAAGAGCTTTCAAAACTTTTGCCGGACAGTGCGGAAGTGATTCGTGGCGATAAAACGGAGACAATCCCTTTGGAAGAGTTAAGTATCGGAGACCTTGTTCTGGTTCGTCCAGGAGGAAAAATTCCTGCAGACGGAGTGGTCACAGAAGGAAAGTCAGATGTAAACGAATCCATGATCACCGGTGAGTCCAAACCCATTGGCAAAGCGGTGAACAGTGAAGTGATCGCAGGAACCATCAATGGAGATGGCATGTTGAAGGTAAAAGTAATGAAAATGGGAGAAAACACTTTCCTTGCTGGTGTTAAGCGCTTGATTGCCGAGGCGCAGGCATCCAAATCTCGCCTTCAAATGCTCTCTGACCGGGCCGCTTTTTACTTAACACTCATTGCCGTCACGGTTGGGGGAATTACTTTTGTCTCCTGGCTTTTTGCGGATGCCGGGCTTGTCTTTGCCACTGAACGTCTAGTGGCTGTACTCGTGATTGCTTGTCCACATGCTCTTGGTTTGGCCGTGCCACTGGTCGCTTCCATTTCAACCACCATGGCGGCTCGTAATGGTCTCCTGATCAAACAGAGGCTTGCCTTAGAAGCAGCTCGCGAAGTAGATACGATTTTATTCGATAAAACGGGAACCCTCACAAAAGGCGAATACGGCGTAGATAAAATCTGGGCAATCACTGCCAAGAATGAAGACGAAGTTTTGCAACTGGCAGCTGCGGTGGATGCTCATTCCGAGCACTTTATTGCCCGGGCTGTTGTAGAAGAAGCAAAAAAGAAAAATCTAAGCATCCAAGAAGTAAAGGATTTTGGAAGAATCCCAGGAAAAGGTGTGAAAGCCATCCTAGACGGAAAAGAAATCGCAATCGGAAGCGCGAGCCTTTTAGAGGAAAGAGGAGCTTCAATGCCTGAAAATATAAAAAAGGAAATCACTGAAGAGAACAAAAAAGGTAAAACAGTCATATTCTTGCTTAGTGGAAAAGAAGTTTTAGGTGCCCTTGCTTTAGGCGATGTGATTCGCGAAGAATCTCGCGAGGCTATTCAAACCCTTAGAGCAAACGGGCTTAAAGTAGCTATGATTACAGGCGACAACGATGAAGTGGCCAAATGGGTGGCCGAAGAACTTAAGATTGATGAATATTTTGCCAAAGTTCTGCCTGATCAAAAGGCAGCAAAAGTGAAAATATTGCAAGAAAGAGGGGCAAAAGTGGCCATGGTGGGAGATGGAGTGAATGACGCTCCCGCTCTCACTCAAGCGGATCTTGGAATTGCAATTGGTGCAGGAACTAATGTGGCTATTGAATCTGCGGGGATCATTCTGGTTAGAAATGACCCAAGAGATATTGTAAAAGTCATCCGCCTCTCTCGTCTGACCTACAAAAAGATGATTCAAAATCTCTTTTGGGCTACTGGATACAATGCCGTTGCGCTTCCGCTCGGAGCCGGGGTTTTGGCTTCTTACGGAATTCTCATGCAACCTGCGCTGGCCGCCATTTTTATGTCCCTCAGCACGGTCATTGTGGCCATCAACGCCGTCCTTTTAAAACGCTCAAAACTTGATGCGTAAAATTTAATTTATAATTCCTCATTATGAAAAAAATACTTTCACTCCTTCTTGCCACTTCACTCATCTTGAGCGCTTGCCAGTCAAAAACTTTAGAAAACACGCAGGAAGAAAGTTCGCTTTCTGAAAAAGTCTATGTGGCCGTAGAAAATGATAATCAAGTAGCGGTAGTAGATCCTGTATCTGGCGTGGTAACTAAAAGAATTGACCTGTCAGGAATGCCACACAATGTTCAGGTTTCTCCAGATGGAGCAACAGTTTGGGTGACGGTCAACGCAATGGAAGAGGACGAAGCTGAAATGCACTCCAGCGAGGATGCTCTTGGCACGGAAGATCAGCTTGTAGTTATTTCTACACAGACAGATGCAATCATTCAGCAAATAGATTTGGGGGCTGACCTTCACCTTGCTCATGTCGTTTTAAGTCCCGACAGTGCATGGGCTTACACCAATGCGCAAGAAGCAAATAAAGTTTTTGTGGTAGATGCGAAAACCTACAGCTTGAAAAAAACAATTGAGCTTCCAGAAGGTGCTGAACCTCATGGCTTACGACTAGATCCAGAAGGAAACTTCGCTTACATTGCCTTAATGGGTGCCAAAGGCATGGGCATTTTAAACTTAGAAACTGAAGCGTTTGAAATCCTTGATTTTGAAGATGCCGTAGTACAAACCGGAGTGACTCCGGACGGCAAGTATGCCTTTGCTTCCCTGTATTCCACGAAACAATTGGGAATATACAATATAGGAACTAAAGAAACGAATACGGTTCCTCTTCCTGATGCCAAGGGGCCAGTTCAAGTCTATTCCACCCCTGACTCTCGTTATGTGTATGTGGCCGACCAGGGTTATTATTTTGATCAACCTACAAGTGATAAAGTTTACAAGATTGACCTAGAATCTAAAACAGTTGTCGCCACCATTGTTGCAGGTGAAGGCCCTCACGGCGTGGCTCTTTCCTCCGATGGCTCCGAAGCATACATCACGAACATTGTGAGTGGAGACCTCTCTATTATTAATACCGAAACCGATCAAGTAATTAAAACCATAGACATTGGTGAGGCACCAAATGGTGTAAGTGTGTGGGAAAGTGGTATCAGGGAGCCTTCAGTGTCACTGACTCCAGTTGATTCCATTTCCCATTCCCACGGTTTAGCGGTGGATGTCAAAGATTCTAATAAAGTATATGTCGCAACTCATGAGGGGCTACTTCTACTACAAAACGAACAAGATTTGTATCGAATTGGCGAAAGCACAAACGATCTTATGGGGTTCACCATTGACGCAATGAACTCCAAAACCTTCTACAGCAGCGGTCATCCTTCTTATGGAGGAAACATTGGTTTTCAAAAAACAGTGGACGGTGGGGAAACTTGGGAAAAAATATCAGATGGAATAAATGGACCAGTTGATTTTCACACCATGACCGTGAGTCCTGTTGATTCAAACATAGTTTATGGATTATTCAGTGGGCAAATACAAAAAAGTACAGATGGCGGGAAATCATGGACGCTATTGAACAATCAGCCGGAAAAAATCATCGCACTAGTAGCAGATGTGGCTGATGTAAAAAGGGCATACGCGACTACTCAGCAAGGGATTTGGATGAGCACGGATGGCGGTGAAAATTGGAGTGTACTATCTAATCAACTCAAGTCCAGCATCGTCATTTCTATGGCACAAAATCCAAAAGATGGGGCTCAAATGCTAAGCTTTTCAGACACCTTAGGTTTGGCCTCAAGTGGTGACGGTGGAAAAACATGGACCTCAGTAGTGGGTACACCCAACGTGGTTCTTTATTTTATTGCCTTTTCAGCAAGTAATCCTCAGATGGTCTATGCCATCGATGAAAACAACCAAGTTTACAAAAGTGAGGATAGTGGACTCACATGGGAGAAAATCTATTAACCTTTTTTAATTCTATGAAAAAGCTACCACTTTTTATTGCCCTTCTCGGTGTTTCCCTGCTCACCGCTTGTCAAACAAGTACAAATAAAACAGAGGATGAAGAAGTCACTGAACTGCCGCTGGCTTCAAGTACATCCCTCGTAGAACTAGCAGATGGAGATACTTACAATCTCGAAGCCTCTTTTGTAGAAAAGGAAATCGACGGTTCCGTTTATAGAATGCTCGCTTACAACGGCTCTATCCCTGGACCAACTCTAAAAGTTCAGCAAGGCTCAACCATCACGGTCAACTTCACCAATAACACGGATATTGAAACCACACTTCACTCACACGGCGTAAGGCTCGATAATGCTTTTGACGGTGTCCCCGATGTGACTCAGCAGCCCATTCAAACCGGAGAAAGCTTCACATACCAAATGCGCTTCGATGATGCTGGCGTATTTTGGTATCACCCGCACTTAAGAGAAGATTACGCTCAAGACATGGGTCTTTATGGAAACTACATTGTTGTATCTGGTCCCGAGGATGAATGGTCTCCAGTCAACAGAGAAGAAACACTCATCGTCGATGACATTCTTGTCGAAGACGGCTCAATCGTTCCTTACTCACTTCAAGAAGTCACTCATACCCTCATGGGTCGCTTTGGCAACACGATGCTGGTCAACGGAAGCACCGACTACAGTTTAGATGTTAACAAAGGAGAAGTTCTTCGCTTTTACATCACCAACACGGCAAACACACGCGTTTTCAATCTGAGTATTCCAGACGCACAGATGAAATTGGTCGGAGCGGACAACGGTCTCTACGAGCGCGACCAGTGGGCTGACGAAGTTTTACTCGGGCCTTCCGAACGCGCGATCGTGGAAGTTTTATTCGCAGAGCCAGGAGAATTTACACTCGTACATAAAACACCTGAGAAAAATTATACCATGGGATCATTCCTGGTTTCCGAGGAAGAAGTGCTTGAGTCTTACGCGTCCGATTTCAATACACTCAAAACCCACCAAAGCACTATCGCGAGCATTGATCCATACCGAACTAGTTTCACAAACGAACCGGATAAATTTTTAACCATTGATTTGGATATGAAGAGTATGGGAGGCATGCACTCCATGCACGGAGGAGGAATGATGGAAGATTCCATGATGAGCATGAGCGATGGTGAACCCATCGAATGGGAAGATACGATGAACATGATGAACAGCACGTCAAATACAGATACATTGGAGTGGCAGTTGATAGATGAGAAGACGGAAAAAGCAAATGAAGCCATTGATGATTGGGATTTCAAACAAGGAGACCTTGTAAAAATCCGCATTACCAATCCGGACGATACAATGCATCCCATGCAGCACCCTATCCACATTCACGGCCAACGCTTCCTGGTTTTATCTACCGATGACGAGCTTTCCAACAACTTAGTTTGGAAAGACACTGTACTAATTCCCGCCGGATCGGCGGTCGAGCTTCTGGTGGAAATGAGCAATCCTGGTGAATGGATGCTCCATTGTCACATCCCTGAACACCTGGAAAGTGGGATGATGGCTGAATTCAACGTTTCTAATCTCTAATAAATCTTTACATATGGAAAATTCATCCTGTTGTGGCGGAAAAAATACTTGCCATCCTTCTGCCACTAAAGATGTGGTTTGCGGTATGGAAATAGAACCGACAGAAAATACACTCCAGTTCGCTTACAAAGGAAAAATTTACTACTTCTGTAGCGCGGAGTGTAAGGATCAATTCGTCGCTGATCCTGAAAAACATCTCAGTACAGTCACTAAATAATCATTTAACCCATAAAATATGAAACCCTCAAAATTAATGCACATTGCCAGCATTCTAGTAGGCTTTGCCGGAGTCATTACATTTGTAGCAACCCTCTTTGGCGGTGCCGATAACCTGGTATTCGGCGTGACAAAGGCAGATGCTTTAGCTTGCGCCGGCATCCTTTTCCTCATCGCCATTTGGGCTCAAATTGCAACCATCCACCACATGATGCTTGAGAAAAAAGGGGAACTCATTTAATCACTAACCTAATAAGTATATGGAATTCTCAAAAAAAACATGGGGAGTAGTGCTGATCGTTGGCGTCGTTGGACTTATATTCCTTTTAAAATCACATACGTCACATGTTTTGTCCGTGCTGCCGTATCTCATTTTACTCGCCTGTCCATTGATACACCTATTCGGACACGGAGGGCATGGTGGGCACAAACATCAATGATAATAACATGACTCAACTTAGCCTTAAAATCAGAGCCATTATGTGGGGAGCCTTGGGCACTTCTCTGCTTCTCACAGTTTTCTTTTCAGTAGTGAGCCTCATCTCTGGTTGGGACTTTGCCCAAGATCAATTTAGCGAGTTTTGGTTTTACATCCTCCCTCTGGCACTTGGGTTTGGAGCACAAGTGGGACTGTATGCTTACTTAAAGATGAGCATTAAAAATCACTGTCCCACTGGCACTGGCAAGGCGGTCGCTGTTTCAGGAACCAGCACCACGCTAGCTATGATTTCCTGCTGTGCCCACTACCTGGCCAACATCATACCCATTTTAGGAATTTCAGGAGCTTTAACCGTCATCCCAGAGTACCAAGAAGAGCTTTTCCTAGTCGGGCTGGCATTCAATGGTTTTGGGCTTATTTACATCAGTAGGCAAATCATAAAATTTAAAAAACAACTATGAAACGCACCTCGACTTTTTATTTAGTTTTTCTCGCTATCACCATTGCTCTGGTGCTGGTTTTCTCCTGGTTCGTTAGAGAAAATGAACAAAATGAAGGGTTGGCTACTATAGAAAGTGAAGAAGGTGGAATCACTGTAAGCATCACTCCTATTTTGCCACTTACAACAGACCGTTGGGACTTTGAAGTCGAGCTGAACACTCACTCCGGCACTCTCCCTGAAGACCTGAAAGATCAGGCCAGTCTGATTGTAAACGATGAGCTGATTTTATCCGCCATTTCCTGGGAAATGTCCGCTAATGAAGCTCATCATAAAGAAGGAATCTTGAGTTTTCAAAAAACCGAGCTTGATGCCGACTCCATTGAACTTGTTCTGGAAGACGTGGGTGGAGTTGAAAAACGCACTTTCACATGGCGACTAAAATAAGAAGCAATAAATTTATTGCCTAACATCAAACTATGATCTCCGACAAACTCAAAAAGATAACTTTTCTTTCACTCCTCCTCATATTTGCTCATGGTATCGAGGAAATCGTCACGGGTTTTTGGAAAGTGGACTCAGTACTGATGACATGGAACGAGCGTCTCGTATCTATTCCCCATGCAGTTTACTGGGCAAGCCATATCCCTTTCTGGCTTTTTCTCATTCCAATGTTTCTGCTCGTTTTGGGAGGTAAGTGGACTTTACGAGTGCTTGCTCTTTTCGGTCTCATCTTTGTCATTGAAATTCACCATATATTCGGCGCTCTTTTCGTGTCTCAAGCCTATTACCCTGGGCTTATAACAGCGATTTTTTATCCTGTTATGGGGTTCTTTTTCTGGAGAGAGCTTATTCATAATTTTCGGAAAACAAAATAAAAGAAACGCAATTTAACCCCTTTTATTTATGACTAAGCATAATCTCGGAAAACTCGACCGTATCCTCCGTTTCGCTCTGGCCTTTTGGTGGCTAGGCCCTTGGGCGCCCAGTTATTCTGCTGAATGGGTCAACTGGGTTCTTTTCATCATTGCTTGGATTGCCCTGATCGAGAGTTTCACCGCTTGGTGTTGGCTTCACAAAATTTTTAGTATTGATAACAAGGATCAATAATATTTATGGAATATATAGGCCTAACAACACAGGAGATTAAAGAGAATCGGCAGCGATATGGCTTCAACGAGCTTCCGGAAAAGAAGCGGTCCCTTGTACTCCTTTTCTTAAGGCAGTTCCAAAATATTTTGGTCTATATTCTCGCCGCCGCACTTGTGCTTTCCATCTTGTTGCCTTTCCTTGAACAAGAGCGCCCGACAGTAGAAAACTTTTCAGACGCACTTGTGATTGTGGCCATTCTGTTGCTCAATGCCATTTTAGGTTTTGTACAAGAATTTAGAGCGGAAAAAGCCCTTTCCGCCCTCAAAGTTCTGTCGGCCGCAAATGCTCGAGTTCGTCGGGGTGGAGAAGAGCTCATCATTCCAGCACGTGAACTCGTACCTGGGGACATTGTTATTTTGGAAGCAGGCGATCGTATCCCTGCTGATGGAGAGCTTCTAAAAGTTTCTCATTTTGAAGTTGATGAGTCCAGTCTTACTGGCGAGTCCAAACCAGTTCTAAAGGAACTTGAAAGAGTAGATGAAAAACTCCCTTTGGCAGAACAAAAAAATAAGGTTTTTTCAGGAACTTTTGTGACGAAAGGAGACGCGGAAGTCAAAATCACTGCCACCGGTGTAAATACTGAAATCGGGAAAATTGCAAAAATGGTGGCAGAAGTGGAAGTCCCTCCCACACCCCTGCAACGGAAAATGGCAAAACTCAGCAAAGTGCTGGGGCTTATCGTTTTAATATTATGTGTGATTTTAGTGGGGATCGGATTTTTATACGGGCTAACACTAGAGGAAATGATCCTGCTGGGGGCAAGTCTGGCCGTCTCTGCGGTTCCCGAAAGCCTTCCAGCGGTCATCACCATTTGTTTTGCCATTGGAGTCAGCCGTATGGTCAAAAGAAACGCTTTGGTACGCAGATTGGATGCGCTCGAAACTTTGGGAAGCGTCAATGTCATCTGCTCCGACAAAACGGGAACCATCACAAGGAATAAAATGACCGTCGTAGAGACTTGGCTTAATCCTACAAACAATCCAGAATCGGCTCAAAAACTCCTCTCGCTCATTGGTGCTTCCAACAATCGCTCCGCTCTTCCCAATGTGGGAGATCCCACGGAACTGGCGCTGCTTCGTTACGCTCAGGAACACAAAGTTGAACGGCTTGAAATCGATGAAGAAGAAGTACCTTTCACTTCTGAAGGGAAATATATGCAGACCCGTCATGGCACGCAAATTTTCCTAAAAGGAGCGCCTGAAAAAATTCTTGAGCTCACAGGGAACCTAAATTTAAAAGAAATCCTGGCGGCAAACGAAGAAATGGCCGCTCGTGGCCTGCGTGTCCTAGCAGCAGCGGTTCAAGAACCTGGCGAAGATAAGCCTCATCTTGTGGGGCTTTTTGGCATGGAAGATCCTCCTCGTGAAGGAGTGAAGGACTCCATACGCCTGGCAAAGGAAGCAGGCATTCGAACCATTATGATCACGGGTGATCAGGTCAAAACGGCACGAGCCATTGCGCATCAAGTGGGCATTGAAGGAGAAGCTTTAGAAGGCAAAGATTTGGACGCTTTATCTACTGAGGAATTGATTAACCGAGTGCTCAATGTCTCTGTTTTTGCTCGTGTTTCACCTCTGCACAAGCTAGCCATTTTGGACGCGCTGAAACGTCACGGCTGCATCGTTGCCATGACCGGGGACGGAGTGAACGATGCCCCAGCCATCAAAGGAGCGCATGTGGGGCTAGCCATGGGCCGCGATGGAACTCAGGTCGCGCGAGAAGCCGCCAGCATTGTACTTGCTGATGACGACTACTCCACTATCGTCCGAGCGGTTCGCGAAGGGCGTCGCATTTATGATAATATCCGCAAATCAACAGTGCTTTTACTACGCAGCAATTTTGATGAAATTATTTTTATTCCCAGCACGCTTTTGCTAGGACTACCC
>CAZQCI010000061.1:0-12513 GCA_964592255.1 uncultured Nitrospiraceae bacterium
TGTTTGAAAAATTAAACTTAAATCTAAACCTCAAGGGAGAACTCAAAAAAATAGACCAAGGTAATGTTACAGGTCAATTTTCTATGGAAACAGAGGGAAATCACGTCAATACAGATCCCGCACTAAACACACTCACTCTCTCCAGCGATCTCAACTATAAAAACGGCAAACTGACACTCCCTCAAATTAAAGGGGTGTTCGGTCCCGGCAGTGTCAATGCTTCCGGTAGCATAAATGCTTTAACAAAAACTTTTGAAAGCCATGTCAGTGGAAAAAACTTAGATGCCCAAACCATTATTCGCTTTTTCTCTACCTTGGATTTTCCAGGAACAGCAGATGTGGAAGGAACCATTTCAGGCTTACTCATCAATCCTGATTTTCATTTAAACATTACCTCTCCTATGGCGGGTTATGAATCTCTTCGCTTTGGAAGCCTGAACGGAATTTTAGATATTAAAAATAAAAACTTATCTCTTAAAGCCAACTCGGTTCTTACAGAAAATCAAACCGGTGGAACCGGCATGGCCGGAACCGGAACCTCCGGAACCGGAATCTCCGGAACCGGAGAGGTCAACCTAAAAATTGCCGACGTATTTCATTCCCAAACTCAAGTCCTAGACATGAAAGGCGACTTTAAAAATCTACCCTTAAATAGACTGCTTAAAACCGAAGTGATTACAGGCAAAGCCAATGGCACCATTCATTTAACTCGAAAAGACAACAAAATGGGCGGAGAAGGCCATATGGAAGTAAGCAATATAAACTGGTATGGTGTCCCTCTACAAAAAGCTGAAGCCAATCTCCAGTTTGGCGATAAAATGCTCACCATCAAACCACTGTCTATTTTATTCAACAACAACGAACCATCCATCACGGTCAACCAACCTTTTGTTTTTCATTTTGACCAAGGAAACTTTCAATTTTCAGGCTTGATCCTGCCTACCCTTACCGCTGAAGGCAATAGAACAGCCAATAAACCCGATGAGATTAACTTTAAGCTCAAAATGGGAAAAACATCCTTACGCTTTCTGACTCCTATTTTTCCTTTTACGATTCAAACGCTAACTGGCAGCGGCAACTTTGAAGGCATCTACAACATGAAAACTCCACCAGAATCAACAGTCCATGCGACTATAGATTCTTTTGATTTGTTAGGGGAAGAAAAAGAAATGCACTTAGCTTCTCGAGCACATATCGATTATGAAGCACGAAAATTTAATTTTCAAAAAACAGCTCTACGCCTAGGCAACGGCACTTTAACTCTTAATGGAAACCTTGGACTCCCTAACGAAGACACTTCCAATCTTAATATCCGAGGAGAAGCCGACTTGAACGAAATGACAGGTCTGTTCTCCTGGCTCGTTGAAGGATCAGGACAAGCGGGTGTAGACATAACCTTAATAGGCAACTTCAAAAATCCTGACTTAAAAGGAAAAATAAATTTTAATAACAACACTCTTCTTTTTGCAGGATTAGGAAGAGATTGTGAAAAAACTAACGGCCCTATCCGCTTTGAAGGACATAAGATTTATTTCGAAAATATCTCCACTCTTTTTGATGATGGCCCTTCTCACCTCAACGGTTGGATTGAAATCAATCAAGCTAAACTAACCTCTGCGGATCTTCACTTTACTGGAAAAGATATTCCCTTCTCTTCTCCTGATAATTGGCATTTGTTAGCAGATACAGATGTAACACTTCAAGGCAACACACCCAACCTTAAACTAACAGGCAACATGCAAATCACCGAAGGGACTTATTATAAAGATTATTCCATTTCTAATTTTATCCTTAAGCCGGTTGGAGTTGTTCAGGAAGAAACCCGTTCGGAATTTATGCAAATGGTCTATGCTATTAACTTAAATTTAAATATTGTCTCTCAATCTAATTTTGAAATCCGCAACAACCTGGCCGACTTGGTTTTAAGAGGTGACATCAACGTGAAGGGAACACTAGATACACCCGATATCAGCGGAAATATCGACGTAGTTGAAGGAGAAATTCATGCCTTTGGAATCGATTTTAACAATGCTTCCGGCTTTGCCACTTTTTTAAGCCCAGGAGGAGAACATTTGCACCGGCCTTTTCTCGAGTTTACAGCCAATAATGTCATTCAAGACTACGACATTAAAGCACACATCAAAGGCTACATCAGTAATTTGTCTCTAGACTTAGAATCAACCCCGGCCTTAAACCATAACGATATCATCTCTCTCATCGCTTACGGCCAAACTCCAGATCAACTTTCTTCCAAACAAAAAAACTTCTTTTCGACAACAGCTTTAGCCTCTCAAGTAGTCAGTGTCTTGCAACGCCCTTTATCTAAAGCCACTAGCCTGGATATTGTGAAAATAGATACCGACTATTTGGCCATCAACAGCGATGCCACTACAGCGGCCCCTTCACGCTTTTCTATCGGTAAAAGGTTGTCCGATCGCTTCTCTATTGCTTTCACCACAGACCTTTCGTTGGATGAAGCCCAAAAAGGCATTACAGCTGAATATCAAATTTTCGATTTCTTACTTCTTAAAGGTATTAAAGACACCGGCTCGCGTTATCGTTTTGACCTTACCCTACGATTGGAGACGGACTAAACAATGAAACGTTTTCCTCTTCTACTATTGCTGCTTGTTTTTATGATGGGTTTTAAAATGGAACCCCAAGGCCCCGTCGTAGGCCAAATCACTTTTGAAACAGAAACCGTTAAACATTCTGCTGAAGAATTAGAAAAAACCTTTCCTCTCCATGAAGGAGATGAACTTCAGGCCGATTCGTTGGAATTAGCAAAAAAAGAAACACTGAAAACAGGCTTATTCGAAACTGTGGATGTCAATGCCATACCCCAAGGCAACACCATCAATTTGCAAGTGTCGCTTAAAGAAGCCAAGCCCATCCGACGGTTGAGTTTAAGTGGACAATATCCTTTTCTGACCACACGCATTCTCAGGCTTATTTCCCAAGAACGTGGATCTCCCTACATTCCTTCAATGATGGAAGAAAACAAGCAACGACTGATCGAATTTTTTGAACGTTATGGTTATTACGGCACCGAAGTGGACATCACCGCCACACCCGACGTAAAGCAGCAAGCCGTCAACGTAAAAATCAAAATTAAAAAAGGCAAAACATACCGTATTGGTGACGTGGAGTTCTCTGGAAATACTTACATCAATAGTAAACGTCTTAGAAATTCCCTGTTTACCTTCTCTCACTTCAGCCAAGAAAAAATAAAAAAACAGCTGAAAGACATTGAAGCCAAATACGCTCAGTCCGGTTATGTCCGGGCACGTGCTAAGCTGATTGCAAATGAAGTTAATTTAAAAACCAACCGGATGGATTTGAAAATAGAAATCACCGAACACAAGCACCTGGAAGTTCGCTACGAAGGAATCAATTGGTTTAGCGCCCAAACCCTTAACAACACCGTCATCTTTAAAAAAGAACGAGGTTACTCACAATTTGAAGTGGAACGAAGCACTCAAAAACTGTTGGATTTCTACCACAACAACGGATTTCCTACCGTCACCATCACCAGCCGTATCGACAAACCGGATGAAGATGAACAAGTGGTCACTTTCGTTATCGATGAAGGGGAACGGGTGAGGACAAAAAAAATAGAGTTTGTCGGTAATAAAAAATGGAAACCAGGTCAGTTGAAAAAAGCCCTAGCCTTGCAGGAGTACACCATCACCCAGCAAGGGCTTTTTAAAAAGCACACATTAACTGACGACTCGGAACGACTCATCCATTACTATAGCGACCATGGTTTTTTTGAAGCCAAACTCATCAATTCTGAAATTATTCCCAATTCCTTTGGAGACTTAGTCACCATCCGCATCACAGTAGATGAAGGCCCACAATACAATCTTAACTCCATCATCTTTCAGGGCAATAATGCTTTCAACTCTTCTCTTCTTCTTAAAAAGAGTGGTCTCGCAATCAATAAGTCCTGGAATTACGAAAAAATCATCAAAGCCACTGACCGAATCCAAAGCTATTATCTGGAACAAGGCTATCCTTATACCAAAATCACTACCGATAAAACTACCGATGCCATCCACCATACCGTCAGCCTCGAAATTAAGATTGATGAAGGTCCACAAACACACATTGGTCAAATTATCTTACAAGGACAAAATAAAACTCAACCTAAAGTCATTCTCAATACCCTCAAATTTAATACTGGCGATTTGTATACTTATAAAAAAATTCTAAATGCCCAACTTAACCTCAAACGTTTGGGTATTTTCGATTATGTTCTTCTAACTCCGGTAGGCCTTGAAGAAGAACATGACACTCTTGATATTTTAGTAAAAGTAGTCGAACAAAAAGGCAAAACCTTCGACATACAAGCGGGCTTTGACAGTGACAAACTAGCATCTGGCCAATTGATTTTTACTCAACGTAATCTTTTCGGTTTAGCGAAACAAATGCAAATGAGAGTGGTTGGCGGCTTTGAATTTGATCGCGGAGAACTGACCTTTTATTCCCCTCGGGTTTGGGGAGCTAGCCTCAATCTCATCAACCAATATTTTGTTCAATACGACGATAAACCTAACTTTAATGCGGCCTCTTTTGGAGGATCGTTAGGTATTCTTAAAAACTATGGGCCCGATTGGACTCTTTTGCTCAAAGAACAAATCACACGTTTGAATATTTTTGAATCCGAAAGTAACCAAAAAGCCCTCCGTGACAACCTTTTCGATTCCACTTTTGCCGAAAGTATCATTTCAGCCGCTTATGATAACCGTGATAACTTTTCAGATCCCTCACGTGGTTTTTATGCTTTATTTACAGAAGAACTCGACACCGATCTCGCTGATGCAACCAATAATTTTCTGCGAAGCCAAGTAAGCCTGGCCCATTACTTAAGTTTTCTAAACCGCTTCACCCTTATCAATACAGGACGGGCAGGCAAGTTAACAGAAGTCAGTCAAAATCCACGTATTCCGGCCAATAAACTTTTCTTCATGGGAGGGAATGACACCTTGAGAGGTTTTGAAGAAGATGCCATCCGTAAATCTGGAGGGACCACATCCTTCATCTACAATGCAGAATTACAATATCGCTTAACGAGTAATATTAAAATAGCCGGTTTCTTCGATACAGGCAGCCTGACCGATTCATTCCGTGAGATCTCACGAGATAGCTTTCGAGAATCCGCCGGTTTCGGTTTACGCTATATCACCCCAGTAGGACCTATCCGCTTGGATTACGGCTTTATCCTTGATCAAAAACCGGGGGAACCAGGACAACGTTTTCATTTTTCGTTTGGCACCTTCTTCTAAATCCATTAGCATCCTAAAAACGACTCAAAGATAAAAAAATCAGAACAACATCACATTTTATGACTCTCTACACAGAAGAAAAAAAATCATCCGTTGGAAAATACATCTTTATCGGTTTATTTCTTACCGCCTGTCTGCTTTTGGCCAACTATCCAGAATGGGAATTACGCTACCGCAACGCTCAAGTTAAAAATGTACCTCCCCCCGCTCAATTTAATATCAAAACCATTGAAGTTACAAAAGAAGGAAGCCCCAGCCCCACATTACACAGCCGTTTAGTACAACATCTTTTTTCGCAAGCAGGTTCTTCCACAGGCCCTAGCCCGGATGAATTATCTTTGAAGTTTTCTGCCCCCGTAGATATTCAAGGAATTTTAATGAGTGTCGATTGTTGGAAATCCACCCGTTTGGTCGAATTTGCCGCTGGTATTAATAACAAACCCGCGTATCAAGCCAATGGCCCCACCGACATGCTCCTCCACGTCAGCTTCGCCACCAATCTTGAAGCTGGAAAAATTGATGAACAGGTTTGGTTTCCTAAACCGTTCCGAATGAACCCTGAAGACTCCCTCAATATCGGTGCGTGGATTGAAAATGTAAGCCCCAACCCACAAAATGTTTCTCCAGAAATTATTGTGTATTATACCTGGGTTGGCAGCGACAATTCGTCCCTCAATTTACGATGATATTTTAGAGCAAAACGGTGGGCTTCATCACGAATACGTTGCAGCAACATCAATTCCGGAGAACCTTTTTTAAAAATTACAGCATTTTTGCGATGAGGCAGATAAATTTCTTCTTCTTTTTTTCCTTCCCATAGTCCTTTAGCTCTAGCACCCTGGCCACTTCCTTTAGCCACACCCATCACCGGGATGGAAGACAAACTAGCCTCTTGCAACACCTGTAACGCCACTTTTAGCTGGCCTTTGCCACCATCAACAATCAATAAATCAGGATGTGGATCCTCACTTTGAAAACGACGAGTCAACACCTCTCGCATCATTGCATAATCATCCGGTTCCGATTTTAAACGTATTTTATAATGACGATAAAATTTCTTATCTGGCACTCCATCGATAAAAGTAACTCGAGAACCCGTGGCCATTTTACCAGAAATATTGGAGATATCGTAACATTCAATGCGATGCAGTACTTGAGGCAATTCCAGTCTTTGCTTCAAAAGATCGAGTGCCTCTTGCACTTGGACTTCTTTTTGGACTGAACGCACAAAATGCGATTTAGCGTTTTGATAAGCCAAATCGAGCAACTCTTTTTTATCCCCTTTTTGAGGCATGCGCAGCCCTACTTTTTTTCCTCTTTTATCCGTCAGCAAATCGGTCAAAGCATGTGTATCGTCTAAAGGAAGCGAAACAAGAATTTCATCAGGAATAAAAACCTCACCTAAATAATACTGGCTTAAGAAATGTTCTAACATCAAGGCATCTTCTTCCAAAGAATCCAAAACAAATGTACGAGAATCGATCAACGTACCATCCCGTACCGTCAATAAGGCCAGGGCCACTTTTTTGCCTTCTCGATGAAAGGCAATCAGATCCTGATGTAAACCACCATGGCGTACCACTCTTTGCTTTTCTAACGTCTCTTCAATACTCATCAGCAAATCACGCAAACGAGCGGCTTCTTCAAAGGCTTCTTTTTGAGAGAACTCTTTGATAGATAGTTTTATTTTCTGCATTAAATCCTCATTTTTACCCGAAAGAAAAAGACGCACTTGCTCTACCTGATCGGCATATTGATCTTGAGTAATATAATTCACACAGGGCGCAGTACAACGCTGGATCTGATATTCCAAACAAGGCCGAGAACGATTCATCAACTCCCGATCGGAACAAGTGCGCAGGCGAAAATGACGATAAATAAAATCCACAGTTTCGCGACAGGCCATAGCAGAAGAATAAGGACCAAAATAAAGAGAACCATCTTTACGGATTTTACGAGTAACCGTTAGACTAGGAAAAGGATGATGTGTGGTTAACTTAAGGCTCACATAACTTTTATCGTCCTTAAGAAAAATATTATAACGAGGCTTGTGTTTTTTAATTAAGCTATTCTCTAAAAGAAGAGCTTCTTTCTCGGTATGTGTAATTAAAATATCAATATCGTGGACACGCTTCATCAGGAAGGAAACTTGATAACGTCCATCGTGATCTCCAAAATACTGCCGCACACGAGTCCGCAGATTTTTAGCCTTACCGACGTAGATGATCTTATCTCCCTCCCCTTTCATGATGTAAACACCAGGGGTTGTGGGAAACTTGGAAATTTTTTCGGGTAACGAAGACATTATTAATGAGCGTCATCCCCGCGCAGGCGGGGAACCCACCTCTGGGGCATTTAAATTCTGATCTGTAATTCTTTCAACTTCCTGATTTCGTCTCGCAAATTCGCCGCTTCTTCAAATTCCATTTTTTCCGCGCATTGCTTCATCTGTTCACTTAATGTTGCAATGAGTTTTGGAATTTCATCTAAAGGAATAGAGGGGTATTTTTCCGTTTCTAGAAGATCAGGAGTTAGATAATCAGCTTCTTCCATACGAATTAATGAATGACGAATTTCTTTTTTAATACTTGTTGGAGTAATACCATGCTTTTTATTGTACTCTTCTTGAATGGCACGTCGACGATCGGTTTCGTCCATGGCCTTTTTCATTGAGCCGGTTATTTTATCGGCATAACAAATAACCAATCCGTTTACATTGCGCGCAGCGCGTCCAAAAGTTTGGATGAGAGATCGCTCGGAACGTAAAAAACCTTCCTTATCAGCATCCAAAATAGCCACCAGTGACACTTCCGGCAAATCCAATCCTTCGCGTAGTAAATTGATCCCTACCAACACATCAAATTTGCCTAAACGTAAGTCTCGTAAAATATCAAAACGATCTAGGGTATCGACATCAGAATGCAAATAACGGACACGCAGGCCTTTCTGGCCATAATATTGAGTAAGATTTTCCGCCATTTTTTTTGTCAATGTTGTCACTAACACCCTCTCGCCTCGAGCCACCACTTTTTCAATTTCGTGATAAAGATGGTCCACCTGGTTCTCAACGGGATGAATTTGAATTTGAGGATCTTTAAGCCCCGTGGGCCGTACTACTTGTTCGACAATTTCTCCGCCGCTTTTGTTCAGCTCATAAGGCCCTGGTGTTGCAGACACATAAATAGTTTGATGCACCATTTTTTCAAATTCAGAAAATTTAAGAGGCCGGTTATCTAGCGCCGAAGGAAGACGAAAACCATATTCCACCAAAGTGCTCTTACGTGATCTATCCCCTTCATACATTCCACCCACTTGAGGAATAGTGATATGGGACTCATCGACAACCAAAAGAAAATTTTTGGGAAAATATTCCAATAAAGTAGGCGGAGGTTCTCCAGGAGCCCTCCCCGTTAAATGGCGAGAATAGTTTTCAATGCCTTGGCAAAAACCAATTTCTTCGATCATTTCCAAATCGTATCGGGTACGCTGTGAGATACGTTGTTCTTCTAAAGCCTTACCCTGCGCTTTATAATAGGCAATTCTTTCTTCCAGCTCGGCACGAATCGCTTCACTGGCTTTCATGAGCTGTTCTTTGGGCGTAACAAAATGAGATCCGGGATAAATGGCAATGCGTGTTAATTTTTCCAACGTTTTACTGCGTAGTGGATCCATTAAACTAATTTGCTCAATTTCATCTCCAAAAAATTCCATCCGGATGGCCCGATCTTCTTCATAAGGAGGAAAAATTTCAACAACATCGCCCCGTACACGAAATGTTCCACGATGAAAATCAATATCATTACGTTCATATTGGATATTGATGAGTTTAGCGATAATATCATTTCTCGACACATTCATGCCTTTTTTCAAATCGATAAGCATCCCATGATAAGCCTCTGGGGAACCCAAACCGTAGATGCAAGAAACGGAGGCCACAATAATCACATCTTCACGCTCCAACAAAGAACGCGTTGCAGAGTGACGTAGCTTGTCGATATCATCATTAATATTGGATTCTTTCTCGATATAAGTATCGGTGCGTGGCACATACGCTTCCGGCTGGTAATAGTCGTAGTAACTAACAAAGTATTCGACTGCATTTTCAGGAAATAAAACTTTGAACTCGGAATATAATTGAGCCGCTAAGGTCTTATTAGGAGCCAACACGAGCGCAGGCTTACCCACCTGCTCAATCACATGCGCCATGGTGAACGTTTTACCGGAACCCGTCACCCCCAACAGGGTTTGATGCTCCCGCCCCTCATGCAAACCTTGAACTAGTTTTTTAATGGCTTGAGGCTGATCCCCACACGGTTTGTATTCAGACACTAACTTAAAAGGCATATAGTTTTAACGGTAATGAATCGAGGCGCAATTTACAAGCTGGATTCTCCATACTATTTAAGCTAGACGTAAACAATGACTTTGGATCTTTTTTCTGCATCTCGCGAAAAATTAATGCCGTTGGCCGAACGCGTACGCCCCCAAAGTTTAGAAGAATTTGTCGGCCAAAATCATTTGGTAGGATCTGAAAAATTTATCACAAAAATTATGGGATCTGGCTTGTTGCCTTCCCTCATTCTTTGGGGCCCACCAGGGACAGGTAAAACCACATTAGCCCGGCTTTTGGCCCAAAAAAAAGGGTTCCGTTTTGAAGCCTTGTCGGCAGTCACTTCCGGCATTAAAGATGTCAAAGAGGTGGTAGCACACGCGGAAGAAAATTTAAAATTTCATTCTCAAAAAACCATTCTTTTTGTTGATGAAATTCACCGTTTCAACAAATCACAACAAGATGCCTTTTTGCCACACATTGAAAAAGGA
This sequence comes from uncultured Nitrospiraceae bacterium, assembly GCA_964592255.1. GTDB lineage: Bacteria > UBA10199 > UBA10199 > UBA10199 > SBBF01 > CAZQCI01. The sequence continues at coordinate 10,110 of CAZQCI010000061.1, forward strand.
ACCATTATTCTCATTGGGGCCACTACAGAAAATCCGTCTTTTGAAGTCATCGGCCCTCTTTTATCCCGCTGTAAGGTTTTAGTTCTTCAAAAATTGGAACCTGTTGATTTGGACAAGATTCTACAAAAAGCGTTACAAGATCCGGAAAAAGGTTTGGGGAAAAAAGAATTAACGTTAAAAGATGAAGTCCGCTCCCTTTTAATCGAGTCATCTGACGGAGACGCCCGGCGCATGCTCAACACTTTGGAAACAGCCGCATCGTTTGTTTCAGAAAACGACAAACAAATCACCTTAACCATGATTGAAATGGCTTTGCAAAAAAAAGCCCTGCTCTACGACAAAAGCGGAGAAGAACACTACAACATTATCTCGGCCTTCATCAAAAGCATGCGCGACTCCGATGCAGATGCCGCTGTGTATTATTTAGCCCGCATGCTTGAAGCGGGGGAAGAACCCTTGTTTCTCGCTCGACGTATGGTGATTTTTGCCAGCGAGGATGTCAGCAATGCCGATCCCCAAGCCGTACAAGTAGCAGTGGCCTGCATGCAAAGTTTCGACTTTGTTGGTATGCCAGAAGGCTGGATTCCGCTGGCTCAATGCGCCACCTATTTGGCTGGCGCCCCTAAAAGCAATGCCTCCTACATGGCTTACAAAAAAGCCAAAGCTGATGTGCATGAATACGGCACTCTTCCTGTTCCACTTCATTTAAGAAACGCCCCTACAAAATTGATGAAAGCCCTAGATTACGGTAAAAATTACAAGTATGCGCATGATGAAAAAGACCATATCGGCATTCAACAAGATTTGCCTGAAAAATTAGCTCATCAACGATATTACGAACCTACCGAAAACGGCTACGAAGCTACCATCAAAGCTTATTTAGAAAAGGTGAAGGAAAGAAAAACAAAAGACTAATCAAACGAAAAAATCACCCCAAGTTATACAGGATCTCTGTTAAGTAACGCGATATCGCTTAACTGTGTTTTTTAAACCACAGTTCCATATCGGTAAAAACTTTCTCTCGGTCTAGCTCATTAAACAACTCGTGATAACAGTCGTCATAAATGATGAAGGTACGGTCCTTGGAAGATAAATTTTCAAAAAACTTTTCACTCCCTTTAGGAGAACAAAGATGGTCGTTACCAGAATGCAGCATCAAGGCAGGCAGAGTCACTTTACGAGCCAAAGGAACAAGGGATTCTTGATTGCGCAATAACTCGGCGATAAGACGCAACGTAATTGTTTTGGAAACAAGAGGATCTTTTTTATACTCCCGCACTACTTCCTTATCGCGTGAAATCCACTGAGGATCAATTTCACCAGCTAAATTTAATTTAGGAAAAATTTTCGCCAACTGAAGCCCAAGCCATTTTTTCAAAAACGGCACCTTCAAAGCCACTTCAACATTGGCTGAAGAAGTAACAAACCCTGATAAAGGAGTTTTAAATTTACTGACATAATTAAGAACAATCTGGCCTCCCATACTGTGGCCAATCATAAATATTTTCTTCTTCTTTTCTTTTTGAGCCACAAAAGTAGTAAATTCATCTAAATCCCGTAAATAATCGTCGAAGGTATCAACATAACTTCGTAATCCATCGGAACGGCCATGTCCGCGATGATCAAAAAGATAAAGAGTATATCCTTTGGAAGAAAAATAATTGGAAGGGTTTTGATATCGCCCACAATGTTCATTTAAACCATGAACAAAAATCAAGACGGGTTTTTTGGCATCCCCTTCCCATACTTGATAATACAAGCGATGATGGTCGTGTGATTTAAAATAAGCCTCGAGATGTTTTTTCATGCGCTGTCCTATAAAATCGCCACGTCTTTGGAAGAAAGCCAGCCTTCAGTCCCATTAGACAGACGTATTCTCACCCATTCTTCACGCTGATCCGGTGAATTGGGCGAATTGAAAATTTGGGTTGCCGTAATTTGCACGACCGTTCCTTCATGTAATTTAAAAAGCGCCGAAACCGACTGCAAATACGTAGCTTTTACCTCTACCTCGGGCTCCAGGATGACGGCAAATGTTTCTTTTTTCTCTTTTTTAAACTGAACCACCGCCGTCACGCCCACCCAAACATAAAGTACGGCCAAAGCAATGAGTAGTCCTTTCAGAAAATGACGACTGGTTAGAAACCAAATACCCCACACACCAAAAAAAAGAATAGAAATAACGGCCCAAAACAGAAAAATTTCTCCCAAAGTCATCGAGGTAGAAGCAAAAAAGAAAAGGTGAAACAACCGGGAACCCAAACCCGGCGAAATAGGATCCACCCGTTTGGCCTGAACAAAATTAAGGTTAGCCCTAATATCTGCATCACGAGGCTTGAGACGAAGAGCTTTCATATAATAATAAACGGCTTCGCCAATACGACCAAGTCGATAGGATACATTG
>CAZQCI010000062.1:0-12326 GCA_964592255.1 uncultured Nitrospiraceae bacterium
ATCGTATTTATGGCATGATCGAAAACCGGCCCGATTGGTGTCTGTCACGCCAACGCATTTGGGGTGTCCCTATCATCGTTCATCATTGTAAAAAATGTCATGAGCCTTTGTTAGACGAAAAAATTGGAAAATACATTTGTGACCTTTTTGAAAAACAAGGAGCCGATGCCTGGTGGGGAAGTAGCGCGCCTTTGTTACCCTCTGGTACCAAGTGCCGGTGTGGCAGTGAGGAATTTGAAAAAGATCACAGTATTTTAGACGTATGGTTCGACTCGGGCGTGTCCCATGCAGCCGTCTTGGAGCGTCGGGAAAATTTGGCAAGCCCTGCTGATCTTTATCTGGAAGGTTCCGATCAACATCGTGGCTGGTTTCACTCTTCGTTACTTACCTCCCTGTCCACACGCGGTAATCCTCCTTATAAAGCGGTTCTCACCCATGGGTTTGTGGTGGATGGGACTGGAAAAAAATATTCTAAATCCGCTAAAAATTATATTCCTCCTGACAAAATATTAAACAGCATGGGCGCAGAACTGTTGCGCCTGTGGGTGGCTGCGGAAGATTACACTAACGACATCCGAGTCTCGGATGAAATTATCAAAGTATTGGGAGAGGTTTACCGAAAAATCCGAAACACCTGCCGCTTTATGCTCGGGAATCTTTACGACTTTGATGTTACAAAAAATAATGTTCCTTTCGAAAAAAGAACGGAGCTGGATCGCTATGCCTTAATTCAACTGCAACACATCGTCGAAAAAGTAGGGACCGCTTATAAACAGTACGAATTTCACGCCGTTCATCACACGTTAAATAAATTTTTTACAGTCGATCTGTCGGCATTCTATCTCGATATTCTCAAAGACCGGCTTTATTGTGACAAGGCCGATGGATACTTGCGCCGTTCCGCCCAAAGTACGATGTATGATCTTTTGTTAACGCTCCTTCCATTGATGGCCCCTATTCTTTCATTTACGGCAGAAGAAATTTGGCAGTTTATTCCCAACCGCCACAACCTTTCTTCTTCCGTCTTTTTAAGTAACTGGCCTAAAAAAGATTGTACCCTATGGACCGATTCCAAACTGGAAGCCCATTGGGAAAGAATTGAGACCATTCGCGATGAAGTATTAAAAGCCCTGGAAATGGCCCGTCAGAAAAAAGAGATTGGGCACCCTCTTGATGCCAAGGTAATTTTATCAGCAGAAGGTGAACTGCTTTCATTTCTTAAAAACTACGAAACGGAATGGACTCAGATTTTTATCGTCTCTCAAGTAGAAATTCGACCAGAACTGGGAAAATCACATTACGAAAGCCGTGTGCTACCCCAATTTAAAGTGTCTATCGTTCCCGCTCAAGGTCAAAAATGTGAGCGCTGCTGGAATTATTCGGTAGAAGTAGGAACCATCAAAGATCACCCAACTTTGTGTGGACGATGCAGTAGAGCTGTTTCCTAATTTTCTCCTGTTATAAAGAAGGGGAAACCTATTATGAAATCCAAACTCAAATACATTCTCTTCATCTCCCCCCTTATCTTCGCCTTAGATCAAATCACTAAAGCCTGGATTGTTAAAAACATCTTTTTCGGAACAAAAATTACGATATGGCCTTCTTTCTTTGATTTGGTTCATACACGCAATCAAGGAGCGGCTTTTGGTTTTTTATCTAATTGGTCAGACGAATGGCGCGAGCCTTTTTTCTACATCGTCTCGTTGATCGCAGTCATTTTTCTATTTTATTTTTTAAAGCAACTTCCTGATAAAAACCGCATTGGGTTTATAGCCATTGCCCTTATTTTTGGAGGAGCTTTAGGTAATATTTGTGATAGAATCACACGTGGTTCCGTCGTTGATTTCCTTTCTTTTCACTGGTACGATAAGTCAGTTCATTGGCTTGTTTTCGGAAAACACATCTCTATCGATCTCATCTGGCCCGCCTTTAATGTCGCGGACAGTGCTATCTCGGTAGGAGTGGTTTTGCTGATGTTTCAGATGTCTAAGCAAAAAAAATGATATCGAAACAAGGGGCAGTAATTTTGTGGAAATTTCTTTGGTTGTCTGACGAGTCCCGCCACACAAAACTACTGCTCCTTGTTTCGACCACAAAATTTGTTCCCTTTCATCTTCCATTACGGCGATATTTACGTTCCCACTTTTTTCTTCATGATCATGGTGGCCTCGCTGGTTTGCACCTATTATATCTATTGGCAGGCCGGGAAAAAGAAGATGTCCCAAATTGCCATCCTTGACATCGCCATGGTAGCCACAATCACAGGTGTCATCGGGGCCCGTCTTTTTCATGTCTTTGTTGAAGCTCCCGATTATTATTGGGAAAAACCAGTTCGTGTTTTTTATTTCTGGCAAGGGGGCTTTGTGGGTTATGGGGCTTTCTTGGGTGTCATGTCTGGAGCGCTGGCGTATCTTAAGATTAGAAAAATGCCCCTTCTTCGTTATGCCGATCTTGTCTCACTAGGTTGTCCTTTAATTATTTTTTTCGTTCGGATTGGCTGTCTGGGTGCAGGATGTTGCTACGGCAAACCCACCCATTTTTTTATTCATCTTATCTTCCACAATCCTTCTTCAGAAGGTGGGCATTTTTTTAGGGACATCCCTCTTCATGCCACTCAAATCTACGACCAACTCAACGCCCTGATTACTTTTGGCATCATTCATTGGGTGGACAAACATAAAAAATTTGATGGACAGGTCTTACTAACCTTTCTCATGTCTTATGCTTTCTTCCGTTTTTGGATCGAATTTTTGCGAGGGGACGTAGACCGTGGAGTTTATTTTAATGGCATGATTTCTACATCGCAAATCACCAGCCTTATCTTTATCGTGGTAGGATCTATTCTCTATAGCCTGCTTCTTAAAAAGAGCCGTTCTTCTTAAGCCCATGACTGTTGATCAAAAAAAAATCATCCGTGAAGTTGTTATTGCTTGGGCTATCGTCATTGCCCTTTCTCGACTCACAAATATTTTTAGTCATATTTCATTAATTGCCGAAAATGCTTCCCTGATTACGGCCGTTCTTCTTCTGTATGTTCCGTTAGTCATTTTCTTTAAAAAAAAAGAAAAGGTAGATTTTTTGGACCATGCTCTATCGGATTTTTTAAAATCTTTCCGGCTTTTTTTAATATTCGCCCTCATTTTATTTCCCTTAAGTTTTATCATCAATCATTTCTATCAAAATATGATAGGTCACACCTATCACCCAGGTTCTTTTAAAGGATGGGGTCCGCTTATTTTTTACGAATTGGTCGCCATTGCCTTACCAGAAGAGTTTTTTTTCCGTGGTTATCTTCAAGGCCGATTGAATTTGTTATTCGAAAAAAAATGGAAATTGTTGGGGGCTCAAATAGGTTTGGGCTTATTACTCACTTCTTTCATTTTTGCCATTTCACACAGCTTAATACAGTTTCAGTGGTGGCAAATTTTAATTTTTTTTCCAGCCATGGCCTTTGGCTGGCTAAAAGAGAAAAGCCATACCATCACAGCATCCATTTTTCTCCATGCTTCCTGTAATTTATTCGCCAAATGGGTGAGTTTACATTATTGAGAAGTTAGTAGATAAAAACAAATGTCAACAGTTCTTAAATTTGTCTTGTGCTTAGCCTGTATTCTTTTTTCAAAACTCTCTCTAGCTTTTGATCTACCCCACGATGGATTTCTGCGTCTCTTTCACAGCCATTCAGAAGAATTTTTAGAAATCACTTATGAAAAAAATGGAAAGATTGATCCTATTGCCTTGAAAAAAATAAACCATTTCATGCGTTCACGAGAAGATGGAAAAGAAATTGAGATAAACCCCGACCTCATCCGTCTTCTCGATCATCTCCAAGATCATTTTGGAGTGGATGAAGTGGAAATTATCTGTGGATATAGATCCCCTCAGTTCAACAACCACCTTAAATCGCAAGGCAGAAACGTCGCTGAAGAAAGTTTTCATATGAAAGGAATGGCCACAGATATTCATTTAGACGAAATTCCTGAAAATAAATTAAGAGACTATCTGCTGCAATTAGGATTAGGAGGAGTGGGTTATTATCCGGACCAACTTTTTGTACATGCCGATTTTGGCCCTGTACGCACCTGGCAAGATGGACGATTCACCGATAGAAAAAATATCGGCATTTTCAATAAAGAAAATTCTTCCTCGGTTACCACCAATCATCTTTTTTATTCCTCCGTTAATCAAGTCGTGTTGAAAAAGAAAAATATCCCCACCACAGCAACATGGACATTGGAATGGTTCCACCGCGGCCAATGGCAAACAGCGGATGATAAAACCCAATGGGGCAAATTCCGATGGCGTGTCACCTGGGGAGAAGAATGGCAAAATTCAAATGAGTTTTATGTGAAAAAAAATCTACCTTAAGAATTAAATGTGAAAAAATTAGAACATTGCGCTTCCGTCAAGATACGACAACTTCACGCGGGCTGCTGCTGGCTTAAACAATGAAACGCTCCCAAACCCCAAATCAGATCGGTGGCATCAAGACCCACCACTTGTCTTTCCGGAAATAATTTTTGCAAAATGGATAGCGCTTTGGAATCGTTGGGATGATTGTAAGTAGGAACAATCACATGTTTGTTAGCGATATAAAAATTAGCGTAACTGGCCGGAAGACGCTGTCCCTCATACTCCACCACTCCCGGCATAGGCAAAGAAACAATGGTTAAGTTTTTTCCATTCTGATCTTTTATACCTTGGAGACGCTTTAAATTATCTTGAAGTATTTTGTAATTTTCGTCTTGAGGATCATCTTCAACAACAGTTACAAGGGTTGTCGGATTTACAAAACGAGCCAAATCATCAATATGACCATCGGTATCATCACCAACAATGCCATCCCCCAACCAGATAAAATGAGTCACCCCCAAATAGTCGGATAAAAATTTTTCTATTTCTTTTTGGCTTAAATGCGGATTTCGGTTTTTATTGAGAAGACAAGCCTCTGTGGTCATCAACGTTCCTTGTCCATTCACCTCGATGGAACCACCTTCCATGATAATACCAGGAGTATAAGAAGGAAGTTGAAGATAATCCGCGATCAGCTGTGGAATACGAATATCTAAATCCCACGGAGGATATTTACCACCCCATTTGTTAAAACCCCAATGAGTGATGGCTAATGAATCCCCGCCTCTTAATTTAAGAGGGGACTCGGGGGAGTTACCCATCGTCTTTTTCACAAAAATCGGACCGCAATCACGCATCCAACTGTCATTGGTGGGGAAATGATGAAAAGACACCCGTGATAAATCAACTCCACCCTTTTTTAACAATGCTTTCGCTTCTGCCTCCATCACAGAATCATTAACATTGAGATGGACATTTTCTCCTTCCACTAAATAACGGATCCAAGAAACATAGACCGAAGGAATTTTATCCAACTTGCCCGGCCAGGAATTTTCATTATGAGGCCAAGTAAGCCAGGTGGCCGAATGAGTCTCCCACTCGGCGGGCATGCTGTAACCTAAAGGGAGAGAAGTCATTTCAATTGGGATTCATCCACTTTCATCCGTCGGCATTCCAAAAAAGGCCACGAAGACCGAGTCTGACGAATAAGGGATAAATCGCAAGAAGCCATGATGATTTCTTCTTGATGATGGGAAGCTTGGGTCAGAATTTTACCAAAAGGATCTGCCACAAAAGAACCGCCCCAAAAATCGATGTTTTGCTCAAGACCAATCCGATTGACAGGAGCTACAAACAACCCGTTGGCAATGGCATGGGATCGCTGAATCGTCACCCAGGCATCAAATTCGGTTGTACCAATATCGTTGCCTTTTTCGGAAAGCTGCCAACCAATGGCCGTGGGATAAAAAAGTATTTCAGCCCCTTTTGAAGCCATCACCCGTGCATTTTCCGGATACCACTGATCCCAACACACCGAAACTCCAATAGTGGCAAATTTTGTTTTAAAAACCGGCAAACCTAAATTGCCAGGCTTGAAATAATAGAGTTCAGAATAATGATGTTCCAAATCGTCGGGAATATGCAACTTACGGTATTTTCCCAAAAACGCGCCGTCCGCATCAAAAACAACGGCCGTATTGTAATAATCATCACCGTCTTTTTCGTAGAGTGAGACAATGAGAACAATATTTAATTCCTTCGCCAAGGCTGAAAACTGATCCGTAGTTTTACCAGGAATTTTTTCGGCCAATTCAAAAAATTTCTTGTCGTTGACTTGGCAAAAATAAGGGGACAGCGAAAGTTCAGAAAGCGAAACAATCTGGGCACCCTGCTGAGCTGCTTGGTGGATTAAGGGAATCGTTTTTTTAAGATTATCATCCTTTGAACCTAAACAGGATGTTTGAATAAGACCAAGTTTAACCATTCTTCTATTTTCCGAAGAACGTAAACGAAAAACGAGTAACGAAATTTGGTGTCGTCATTCGTTCACGTTCTTCGTTCTTAGGGGAAAGCGATCAGACACTCATTGTGCCCAGGGCGGGACTCGAACCCGCAAGCCTTGCGGCATGCGCCCCTTAAACGCACGTGTATACCAATTCCACCACCTGGGCTATCTACTTTACTTCTTTTCAGGCTCGGTTACCGCCTGAGCAGGCTGTGCCTGTACAGGCTGCTGCTGTGCCTGGGCAGGTTGTACCTGTTGAGCGGGAACAACTGGGGGTGTGGCTGGAACCGGCTGATCCACAACCGACTTGCCTCCCCCTCCTGCTGAACGATTTTTATGGATAGAAGCCAGTGCCAAAGAAGTCACTAAAAAACTAATAGCCACTACCGCTGTCATCTTCTGTAAAAAAGTAGCCGCTCCTCGGGCACCAAATAAAGTTTGTGAGCTCCCCGCACCAAAAGCGGCGCCCATGTCTGCACCTTTTCCGGCTTGAAGCAAAATAACAATCACCAAAAAAACGCAAATTAAAAAATGGACCACCAAAATTACCGGCTCAAAAGGGGTTAAAAATTGTACCATAAACAAGCTCCTTCATCGGTAGTATCTTAAAAACCTTAATCAAACTCCGCGTGCATCATTAACAATACGGATAAAAGAGTCAACCTCCAGGGAAGCCGACCCCACAAGGGCGCCATCAATATCCGGTTGATGCATGAATGTCGAGATATTCTTAGAGGATACCGAACCACCATACACGACTCTAATTTGCTGGGCTATTTCGGTCCCTTTTTCTTTCTGAATCCAAGAACGGATTAAACGATGCACTTCTTGCGCTTGCTCCGCCGTAGCCGCATTACCACTGCCAATAGCCCAAATGGGCTCATAAGCTACCACCACTTTGGCAACTTCTTCGGGAAGAAGGTTTTTCAAACCCGCCTCTAATTGCTGTTCAACAAAGCTTAGGGTTTGCCCAGCTTCACGGGTTTTAAGACTTTCTCCCACACAAAAAATAGGGGTCATGGATTGATTCAAAACAGCCCGGACTTTTTTGGCAATCATTTCATTAGTTTCCAAAAAAATTTCACGACGTTCCGAATGCCCCACAATGACAAACTGGCATCCCACTTCTTTAAGAAAGCCTGGACTAACCTCCCCTGTAAAAGCACCTCGTTCTTCCCAATGACAATTTTGCGCCCCAAGTTTAACCGCAATACCTTCAGAAATAGTGACGGAAAGAGCATAGAGGCTGGTAAATGGTGGACATATCACCACCTCCACGGCAGAAGATACGGTGAAAAAATTTTTAAAACGCGTTAAAAACTTAAGCGTCTCCTGCTCGTTATGGTTCATTTTCCAATTAGCAATAATAAGAGGAGTTCTCATGTCTTCATCTCCAACACTTTAAGACCCGGAAGTGTTTTACCTTCTAAATACTCCAAAGCCGCACCACCCCCAGTACACAAATGAGTCACGCGGTCAGCGTATCCCGATTGCCGAATGGCGGAAACCGAATCACCACCACCAATAACAGAAACAGAATGACTTTCTACAATGGCCAGTGCGAGGTTGAAAGTACCATATTGAAAACCCGGCGTTTCAAAAGCACCCATCGGGCCATTCCAAAAAACAGTAGCTGCCTCCCGGATTTTCTGCGCAAATAATTTAACCGATTCAGGGCCAATATCTAAACCCATCTTTCCTTTCCAATCCTCTCCATTCTTTAACACTTCAGTAGAAATATTTTCTTCTAAACGATCCGCACAGACGGAATCGACAGGCAAAAGGATATTCACCCCTTTCACACGAGCCCTCTCCAAAAGTTTTTGAGCTTGATGCAATTTTGATTCGTCTACTAACGAAGACCCTACATCCAAGCCTTGGGCCTTTAAAAAAGTATAGGCCATCGCACCACCGATGATAAAAGCATCCACATGATTCATCAAATTATCAACGACACCAATTTTATCTTTTACTTTAGCACCTCCTAAAATAGCTAAAAAAGGTTTTTTAGGGTTTTTAAGAAGAGCGTCTAAAAAATGGAGTTCTTTCTGCACTAAAAAACCAATTCCTTTTTCTTTGAAAAAAGAAACCATTCCCGCCGTGGAAGCATGAGCCCTATGGACCGTACCAAATGAATCGTCGATGTAGACTTCGGCCAAAGAAGCTAAATATTGCGAAAAGTGAACGTCATTGGCTTCTTCCTCCGGGCAGAAGCGGAGGTTTTCCAATAACATGACATCGCCCCCTCGCATTTCATGAGCTAATTTTTTAACAGCGTCCCCATAACAATGCTCCGGGAAAATTACGTCTTTTTTCAATACGGCAGAAAGATAAGACGCCACCGGAAGTAGCGAATCTTTTTCTTGGCGCACACCCTTAGGCCGGCCCTTGTGGGAACCAATAATCACCCTCGCATTTTGGTCAAGTGCGTAACGGATGGTGGCCAAACTTTCACGCACACGGGTGTCATCGATGATTTTTTCACCCTTAATGGGAACATTAAAATCAGTACGGATAAAAACCCTTTTGTCCTTGATGGGAATATGGTCAATGACCTGGTAGATCATAATTTATTGCCGATAATTGCAGCAGCATCGATCATACGATTTGAAAAACCGGTTTCGTTATCGTACCACGCCAGTATTTTGGCCATTTTGCCGCCCATCACTTTGGTGGTCAGTGCATCGATGATGGAAGAACGCGGATCGCCATTGTAATCAGCAGAAACCAGCGGCTCTTCACTGTAACCCAAAATGCCTTTCAACTCTTTTTCGGATGCAGATTTTAACGCCGCGTTGATTTGTTCGGCACTGGCTTCTTTTTTAAGATTACAGACAAAATCAACACACGACACATTCGCCGTAGGGACACGCACCGCAAAACCATCGATTTTGCCTTTTAATTCTGGCAATACCAATCCCACAGCTTGAGCGGCACCCGTTTTGGTGGGAATTTGTGAAAGAGCCGCCGCGCGCGCGCGACGCAAATCTTTGTGAGCCACATCGAGAATCTTTTGATCGTTAGTATAAGAATGCACCGTGGTCATCAACCCCATTTCAATACCAAAATTTTCATGAATCACTTTGGCCACGGGCGCTAAACAATTAGTGGTGCATGAGGCATTGGAGATAATGTGGTGTTTTGAAGAATCATAGTTGTTGATGTTAATACCAACAGCCACAGTGATATCCGGCTCTTCCGCAGGAGCAGAAATCAACACTTTTTTAGCCCCACCTTTCAGGTGAAGACCTGCCTTGTCACGATGGGTAAAAATACCGGTGCATTCTAACACAATGTCCACACCCATCTTCCCCCATGGGATTTCTTCAGGATTCTTGAAGGCCGTCATCTTGACTTCCCGCGATCCGATAAGAAGCGCCCCCTCTTTGGAAGACACTGCTTCTTTCAAACGCCCATGCACAGAATCATACTTCAACAAATGAACATTGGTCGCTAAATCACCCAACTCGTTGATGGCCACTAAATCGAGAGGAAACCCGCGTTCAACTAACCCTCTGACAATACTACGTCCAATGCGCCCAAAACCATTGATACCAATACGAATACTCATGACTTAATTCTCCAAATAAAAAGAAAAATAGGAGCCTTGGTCGTCAAGCCCCTGCTTACAAATAATGATAAGCACTGAAATTTTCGCGAATATACATCATTGAAAAGGGCTGTCAACATGATCGAAGATTAGGTAATGTTCTCATTTAAAACTAGAGGCACGATGTTCTGAAAATTATTAATTCGAGTTAACTCACCAGCCTAGCCATACCCCTCTCATAACTCGGCCCGTGTAAGCATTGACAAGGACTTTTTTTCCACTGGAAGCGGTGACAAGAAGAGTGCCTGTACCTCTTCGGGAAGTAACACTTTTGGTAGTGACAACACCGCGGGGAAATGAACTGTTAAACACCTCATAATAATAAACCGAGTGGTCCACATAGGTCACCAAAATGGCGCCGTTTTTGGCAACGGCCACGGAAGAAACATACGTAGCATAGTCCGTGGTACTGGAGGGATCCAGCGTGGAATAAGTCGGATGAAGCCCGTTTTCAGACAACCGGTTAACCTCATCGACTGATCCATCTCCATCATCATCGATGCCGTTATCGTCATACTCAATGGTGCTCCACACAAACGGGGTGGTGTCATCAGTATCATCAGCATTGTCAATATAACCTTCGGGGGCTTCACTGCCACAATCGGAAGTGGAATTTAAAGGGTCTCCCAACCCATCTGCATCTTCATCTGCATAAAAAGTAGTGGGTCCTAAAACGGTTTCATCTTCATCACTACAATCCACATCGGCAAAAACACCATCGTCGTCCTTATCTACAATGGAGCAGTCGATGGGGTAATCCGTATACTGGTAAAGAGCAGGACCTGCCTCATATTGCTGGTCAAACCCGATATAAAAAGTTCCTGTTTTATCAGGACATGAGGCAACGAGGGTAATGGCTTCCTGGCCCTGGTAAACAACACTCTCGGTATAGTAATTCACAATCGTCTCATCCATTTTCATTTCCACCAACAAATCACTAGAATCATAAGAAATATAAATCAGATCGGTATCAGGAGAATAAAACATCGCAGCCAAATCGGTATATCCCGCAAGAGGAGTAAACTCATCGATATAATCATCCATGTCCACATCCGAAGTGATTAAGTCCAAATCATAGACGTAAACAACACCGTTATATTGAGACCCAATATAAAACAAACCGCCGGAACTGCTGGAAGAATAAGAAGCCGGTAAAGCCCTGTTAGGAACAAAAGTCATCGATTCTAAACCATGATTATTGGCCGCATCCACAAGAACATGTCCCAGCTGCCAATATTTTCCTGTAAGGGAGGATGTGGCAACATCATACTCATAGATGGTTGCATAACCGGAATCATTATACTCTTGCCCCAAGTAAACAAGGGTATCTGTAGCATCGGCAATGGCAAGCCCTTCCCAGGAATAATCCCCCAAGTCGAGGCAATCCACGCCTGTACCATCGGCTTCCATCGTACACACTTCACCGCCGTCACCTACAAGAATCAGTTTTTCCAAACCACTATGCCAAATCATGTCACTGGGTTCAAAATGGGAGGATTCCGCAAAAAGATTAGCCGTAATATCACTGGCTGACTTGGCAGGCCAAGAATCTGGAGAAGTAGCCGAAGCGGCCTCTACGGGGGAAATTTTAAATAAAAACAAACACAAACAAATAAACGCACAACGATTCATCTTCATAATGGCTTTCTAGAGCCCCTTTTCCAAACGATTAACCTATTTATCGACAATAAATCAACTAAGTTGCCTATTAAATGATATTAAATCTCTCAAAGCCTATAGCAACTTTTTCCCCTTCCCAACGATAACAATTCAAATATTTAGTATGTCAGCTTCTATTTCTACAATCTCAGGGTCCGGGGGAGCCACGAGTTCTAGTGAGGAACAAGCCGTTAATACGGTACTTACCCCTCATCTTTCAGTCGGTATCAATTATTGGAACAATTCCTCCGATACGACTTATTCCGATTTACAAGCCAAAGCTGGTTTAAAAGCTCTTTTTCGTAACAATCAAAAAAGTCCTATTAAACCTTATCTCTCCGCCGATGTTGTGGCTGGACGTCTTCTAGAAGAAGATACTTCGTCCTCTCTTCAACATTTTGGAGGGGAAGCTGGAGCCGGCATACACATTCAATCAGATGATGCCACTATCGCTCTTCCCATAGGTCTTTATGCAGAACTAGGAACTGCCCAAGGTTTGGGGGCTACAGGTTATTACGGTACTGGTCTAGAAACCGGACTTGAAATGCACACTTTTAATTTAGGAAAAGGCAGTCTGAAACTAGGAGCCAGCTTAACTTTTGGATTAAAAAATTACAGCGGACGTTCGACAGAAGCCCAAGGCCCATGGGGGTTTGGTTTTAGTGTAGGGTGGGCTTCGCACAGAAAAAATCTCACTTC
>CAZQCI010000063.1:0-12189 GCA_964592255.1 uncultured Nitrospiraceae bacterium
GTTCCTTTAGGACAAAAAGGAACCCGTCGTTTGGTGGGTGTGGTGGTGGAAATCCATAAGAATAAACCAGCGTATAAAACCAAGCTGTTAGAATCCGTTATTGATGTCGAGAACCCCTTGTTATCCGAAAAAGATGTGGAATGGCTGATGTGGGCCAGCCGTTATTATTTTGCCAATCCGGGTGAGGTGTTTGCCGGCGCCTTTCCGTCCAGCCTTTTACGTCTGCCTCGTAAGAAGACTTCATTTAAAACTAAACAGTCCGCCTGGGACGGGCATTGGACTTCTGAAAAAAATGTTACGCTTACTGTTGCTCAACAAAAAATAGTCGATTCACTTTTTAAAATTTTAGATGAAAAGATTTTTTCCCCTACGTTGCTTCATGGCATTACTGGTAGTGGCAAAACGGAAATTTATTTAAAGCTCATTCAACATGTTTTGGAAGAAAAAGGTCAGGCTCTATTTCTTGTGCCGGAAATAGGACTCACACCTCAAGTGGTGGGGCGTCTTCAGTCATTATTTGGCAAAGATTTGGCTTTGTATCATAGCGGTTTGACTGAAAATCAGCGTTTGAAAGAATGGATGAAAATTCAAAGCGGTGAAGCCTTGGTGATGGTAGGGACTCGTTCTGCTTTATTTACCCCATTTAAAAAATTGCGCCTCATGATTATCGACGAAGAGCATGACTCTTCTTACAAACAAGAGGAACGCTTTCGTTACCATGCGCGTGACATGGCTTTGATGCGGGGAAAAATGGAAAAAAGTCTGGTCTTGATGGGTTCCGCCACACCTTCGTTGGAGACTTTTTACAATGCTTGTGCCGGTAAATATGCATGTTATTCTCTGACTGAACGGGCGGGGTCTTCCAAACTTCCGGATATCTCTATCATTGATATGGCCGCTCAAAGGCGGCAGACGCACTCCCCACTTTCTCTTTGTCAGGAACTTCATCAAGCCATTGAGGCTAATCTTTTAAAAAAAGAACAAACACTTCTTCTGTTAAATCGTCGGGGTTTTGCGACGTCCTTTTTCTGTTTGGCTTGTGAAAAAGGGGCCGTGTGTCTGAATTGTAGTGTCGCTCTGACGTATCATAAAAAAGAAAAAAAATTGATATGCCATTATTGTGATGCACAGGTGGACTTACCTGAAACTTGTTTTTATTGTCACAGTCGTGAGGTGACTCTTTTAGGTGAGGGTACCGAAACGGTGGAAGAAGAATTGAAAACTTTTTTCCCCCAAGCTGTTGTGGCCCGACTGGATCGCGATGTTGCTTCAAAAAAGAAATCCCTTCTTTCCGTACTTCAAAATTTCCGTGATGGAAAAATTGATATTTTAGTGGGAACCCAGATGATTGCTAAAGGCCATGATGTGGCCGGAGTTACTCTTGTGGGTATTATTGGTATTGATGCGGCATTAGGTTTACCTGATTTTAGAGCTTCTGAACGGGGCTTTCAGCTTATCATGCAGGTGGCGGGTCGTGCAGGTCGTGGGGAAAAACCGGGACGTGTTTTAGTTCAAACCTATACGCCCCATCACGCCAGCATTCAATTGGCCGCACAGCACGATTATATTGGTTTTTTTGATGGCGAAATGAATTGGCGAAAAGAATTGAATTACCCTCCAATGGGACATTTGATTCAAATTCGTTTTTCAAGTGCCAGTGAAACGAGGATGAAGTCTTTTTTGAATGTGTTAGAAAAAGAAATAGAGAAAATCCGAAAGCAAGGTTTTTTGAAACAGGTGGCTTTGTTAGGTCCGGCACCTGCTCCTTTAGAGAAGGTGAGAGGACGGTTTCGATATCACTTATTACTTAAATCAAAACAAAGAAACTGGCTTAGGGAAGCTGCCCAGCGGATCCTTGATTTTCAAGCTCAAGCCGGGCATAATCCTATAAGATGGACGGTTGATGTGGATCCTGTAAATATGTTATGACAAAATTATGCTGAACGTTCTTAAATTTCCTGATCAGAAGTTGAGGCAAAAATCCAAGCCTATTAAGGAAGTCACCGATTCTATGGTGGAATTGGCTAAAGAGATGTTTACCACCATGTACGCCGAAGACGGCTTGGGTTTGGCAGCTCCTCAAGTGGGCGAATCCATTCGTCTGGTTGTTGTGGATGTACCCCGTAAAGAAAAAAAATCAGGAGGGGGAGTTTTTTTAGCTTCTTCAGATGAGGATGACGAAGATGACACCATTATTAAAATTCCTGATCCGGTGGCATTAATTAATCCAGAGGTGATTGAAGGGGCAGGAACCACGCAGTATGAAGAAGGATGCCTTTCTTGTCCGGATCTTTTGGTTTGGGTGGATCGCTATGCCAAAGTAAAAGTATCTTATCTCGATCTTCATGGTCGTCCTTGTGAATTGACAGCCGAAGGATTAAAAGCGGTTTGTATTCAGCACGAAATTGATCATTTAAATGGCGTGCTGCTGGTCGACAAATTAAGCCGTCTTAAACGTGATTTTTATAAAAATAAACGATTGCGCGTCATCAAGGACGAAAAAGATTTAATGAACGTCTTGTAATGAAACCATCCATCTTGTTCATGGGCACCCCGGAATTTGCAAAAATTCCGCTTCAAACTCTTCACGAAGAAGGCTTTCCGATTGTGGGCGTTGTGACTCAGCCTGACAAGCCTGCGGGCCGTGGACGTGAGTTGTTGGCACCCCCGTGTGCTGTCTTTGCCAAGGAAAAAAAACTACCGCTTTATCAACCGTCTTCCATTAAAAACGACAGTGTTTTACAAGAGCTTGCTTTGCTTCAACCCGATTTTATTATTGTGGCGGCTTATGGAAAACTATTACCGCAGCGTCTATTGGATCTTCCTCGTATGGCTTGTTTAAATATCCACGCCTCTCTTCTTCCTCGTTATCGGGGGGCCGCTCCCATTAATTGGGCTATGATCAATGGGGATAAGGAAGTGGGGGTGTCTCTGATGCAAGTGATTTTGCAGATGGATGCAGGACCTGTTTATGCCCAGAAAAAAATAATTTTGGAAGAAACGGATACCGCTGGAAGTGTGACTGAAAAATTATCCCGTTTAGGTGCAGAACTTCTTCTAGAGCATTTATCATCCATTGCTGCCGGTTCCCTTAAACCATCTCCTCAAAACGAGACAGAGGCCACACATGCACGCAAGCTTACCAAAGAGGATGGACGCATTGATTGGAGCCAACAGGCTCTTTCTGTTCTCCAAAAAATACGTGGTTTGAATCCATGGCCTTGTGCTTATACTTTTGTTCCCGGTGGCGGAGGGATTGACAATAAGACTCTTAAAATCTACTCTGCCTCGGTAGTGGCAGAAAAACCAAAAGGTCAGCCCGGTGAAATTTATTTTTTAAGTCCTAAGGGGATTCATGTCATTTGTGGTCAATCGGCTTTATGCATTGAAGAAGTTCAGTTAGAAGGAAAAAAGAAGATGCGTGCCGATGAATTTGTCCGAGGGTATCGTCTTCAATTGGGTGACCGATTTTTATAAAACTTATGAAACTGATTGCTCCTTCTATTTTATCTGCTGATTTTTCTAAATTGGGTGATGAGATACGCGCTGTTGAGTCGGCAGGTGCCGACTGGATCCATGTCGACGTTATGGATGGGCATTTTGTGCCCAATATTACCGTAGGTCCTCTGGTGGTGGAAGCGGTACGCAAAGTGACACGGCTCCCGATTGATGTGCACCTTATGATTGAAAACCCTCAAAACTATGTAGCTGATTTCATCAAGGCAGGGGCTTCCACTGTTTCTGTCCATGTAGAAGAAGCCTATCATCTTGACCGTACTTTAAACCTGATTCGCGAGTTGGGTGCCAAGCCAGCGGTTGTTTTAAATCCGGCGACACCACTTTCTTCTATCGATTCAGTTTTAGAAATAGTGGATATGGTTTTGTTGATGACGGTTAATCCTGGTTTTGGAGGACAAAAATTTATTCCTTATTGTAAAAAGAAAATTGCCGACTTAAGACAGATGATAGATGCCCGCAAACTGAAAACGCTTATCGAGATTGATGGAGGAGTGAAGGTGGATAATATTGCGGAACTGTCCCGCTTAGGGGCGGATGTTTTTGTGGCAGGTTCGGCCGTTTTTAACAGTCCTGATTACAAAAAAACTATTTTGGAAATGAAGAAAAATGCCGCTTAAATCCTTTTTTCGGCAGGAAGTTTTAAATCTTCCAGCCTATCATCTCGAAAGTCACAAGGGGATTAAACTGAATCAAAATGAATCCCCGTGGGATATTCCCGTTGAAATTAAAGCAGAAGTTGTGGAGCAACTGCTAAAAATTTCTTGGAACCGCTATCCTTTAGAAGACCCTCTGCCTCTCCAGAAAAAAATGGCAAAATATTTGGGTGTTTGGCCGGATAATTTATTGTTCTCCAATGGCTCTAATGTTCTTATCCAAGCCTTGGTGATGGCGACTTCCATCAATAGTTCCGTTGTTGTTCTTGATCCCACATTTAGTGTTTATGAGATTGAAGCCAAACTTTTGGGAAATAAAGTTCATCGTGTTCCTTTAAAACCGAATGATTTTTCCCTTCCTGTTGAAGAGTTGGTTAAAACCATCAAAAAAACCAAGGCTAGCCTTGTGTTTATTGCAAATCCAAATGCACCGACGGGTAATTTATTTTCCCGCGATGATCTTCTGTCTGTTGTCTCTCATTCCGATTGTTTAGTCGTGATTGATGAAGCGTATTATCCTTTTTCGGGTGAAACGTTGATTGACGCAGTGAAGGATCATGAAAACTTGGTACTTCTGCGCACTTTTTCTAAAGCATTTGCTTTGGGAGGGCTTCGTTTGGGTTGGATGGTGGCCGATTCCGAAGTTTGTTTGCAGGTTCAAAAATGCTTATTACCTTTTTGTGTTGGCCGACTCAATTATGCTACAGCCTTGGCCGTTCTTAATTCTCCCGACTATATGACACGCAATGTTGACATCATCTGTGCAGAACGTGAAAAGGTTTTTAAATTTTTGTCCACCCTGCCTCGAGTTAAGGCCTATCCTTCCAAGACTAATTTTATTTTATTTGAAGTGGATAATTCTGATTTAATCTTTAAAAAACTTCTGCACGAAAAAATTATCGTCCGGCAAGTCAATGACGGTCGCCATTTAACCCAGGCACTTCGCGTGAGCATTGGAACCCCTGAAGAAAACAATTCTTTTATTCACGCCATGCAGAAGGTGATGGCTTAGAGTTCGTCAATGGCTCGGCTCGCAATAACTCACCAAATAATGTCACACACCTTTAGTCGTTTGTTAGCGACACGTGCGAGCATGAAGAGAAGGTCGGAAAGTCGGTTGAGATAAATTAATAAGTTGGGTTCAAACGATTCGTGCTTGGAAAGAGTGATGAGTTTTCTTTCAGCCCGTCGGCAGATGGTACGAGCTAAGTCGAGCGTGGCCGCTGGCAGAGATCCACCATGAAGAATAAAGTTGGTGATAGGTTCTAGCTCCGCTTCTCCTTTATCGATTAAGTTTTCCAATTTTTTGATTTTGTCTTCATTGAAATCGGCTTTGGATTTTTGCTTTTTATTTTTGGGGTTGGCCAATTGGGCCCCCAAGGCAAATAAGTCGCGTTGGATGTCCAACAAATGTCCTTTTAATTCCGAGTCATTAAGAACTGCAATGCACACGCCGATGGTGGCATTTAATTCATCCACTTCGCCGTAGGTGTCTACGCGGGCATTATCTTTGGAAACACGTGTCCCATCGAAGAGGGAAGTTGTACCATCATCGCCAGTTTTGGTGTAGATTTTCATTTTACTCGATGGTACGGTGGGCGTTGATGATTGTCAAAACTTTTCCAGTAGGTTCTTTTCAATGCAATTGCACCGTTTTGGGTGATGAAAAAACGGGGGAAGCTATTGTTATTGATCCGGGTGATGAGCCGGAAAAAATTTTGGCTTTGTTGGCTTCTTTAAACTTAAAGGCCAAATATCTCCTGCACACACATGCTCATATCGATCATATCGGGGGGACCCGTCTGGTGAAGGAAAAAAATGGCGGCACCATTGGGCTACACAAGGACGATCTTTTTCTCTACGAAAATATTAAAATGCAGGGAGAATTTTTGGGAATTTTTCCTCAGAAAGAGACACTCCCCGTTGATCATTATTTAATCCATGGAGATGTTATTGAATGGGGTGAAAATCGCATCGAAGTTTTTCATACCCCCGGCCACACGCCTGGAAGTCTTTGTTTTAGGCATCAGTCCGCAACTCAAGACCTTCTTTTTTCCGGTGATACTCTTTTTATGAACTCCATCGGTAGAACGGATTTATGGGGAGGCGATTACGATCAAATTATTTCGTCCATCAAAACCACTCTTCTTGCTTTGCCGGAAACAACATCGGTCATTTGTGGACATGGCCCCAATACGACCATCGGACGGGAGAAAAAACGAAATCCGTTTTTGAGCTGAAGGCTTCTTTTAATCCTCCCTCAACTTTGCTTGCAATTTCCTAAAAAAGCATTAAGCAGATTAAATCGATGAAGCAATATCTCCAATTGTTGCAGGATGTTTTAGAAAACGGTGAAAAACGTTCCGACCGTACGGGCACAGGCACACTCAGCGTTTTTGGTTACCAAATGCGTTTTGATTTGGCGGAAGGTTTTCCGTTGGTGACCACCAAAAAATGCCATTTGCGTTCCATTATTCATGAACTGTTGTGGTTTTTAAAAGGGGACACCAATATTAGCTATCTCCATGAAAATAATGTCAGCATTTGGGATGAATGGGCGGATGCTCAGGGTAACTTAGGGCCTGTCTATGGCTATCAATGGCGACATTGGGGGGCGGAAAACATCGATCAAATTTCGCAGGTGGTTTCTTCTATCAAAAATAATCCTTCTTCACGGCGGCATATTGTTAGTGCTTGGAATGTGGCGGATATCGAAAAAATGAAACTTCCTCCGTGTCATGCGTTGTTTCAATTTTATGTGCACGAAGACAAGCGTTTATCCTGCCAGTTGTATCAACGCAGTGCCGATATTTTTTTGGGTGTGCCTTTTAATATTGCCAGCTATGCCTTATTAACGTTGATGATGGCCCAGGTGACTGGGTTAAAGCCGGGACATTTTGTTCATACTTTGGGTGACGCTCATTTGTATCTTAACCATATCGACCAAGCGAAACTGCAATTATCGCGAGAGCCTAAAAAACTTCCGGTGATGAATCTTAATCCGGACGTCAAAGATATTTTTGAATTTAAATTTGAAGATTTTGTTTTAGAAAATTACGACCCGCATCCGACCATTAAGGCGGATATTTCCGTATAAAAAAATGATTTCTCTCATTGTTGCCATGGCCCGTAATCGAGTGATTGGGCGCAATAATCAACTTCCTTGGCATTTGCCCGAGGATTTGAAACGTTTTAAGCAGATCACAATGGGGCATCCCATTTTGATGGGGCGCAAAACCTACGAGTCCATTGGGCGCCCTTTACCTGGCCGTGAAAATGTTGTTGTGAGCCGTAATCCTCATTATCATCCCGAGGGTGTTGTGGTGGAGCCCAACTTAATTGAAGCTTTGGAAAAAAGAAAAAATGAGCCTGAAATTTTTATCATTGGCGGATCCCAGTTATTTGCGGAAGGGGCGTTGATAGCGGAGCGTATTTATTTAACTTTGATTGAGCGTGATGTGGAAGGGGATGTTTTTTTTCCTGAAATCAATTGGGATAATGATTATATCGCTCTTGAAAAAACAGAAGTTCTTATTTCTCCAAAAGAAAATATTCCTTATTCTTTCGCTACCTTGCAAAAAAGATAGGCATCTTAACCACAGTGTTTTAGGTTCACATCAACTTGTCCCCGAAGCCAACAGGCGGAGGGGATAACGCGGCAAGTCACATAATGCGTTTGACATTTTCCATACAAATTCGGTAAGCAATAGGGATGTCAGAAAATTTCTTAAAAAACCCGGAAAGACGCTACCATAAAAGGTTGGATGTCGATCTTCAAGTGAGCTTGAACATCGATGGGCAAACGATTAATGCTAGTGCATCTAATATCAGCTGTGGCGGTGTTTTTTTGCCGACGCGCCAGACGGGGCTTGCCGAAAAGAAATTGGCTGAAAAAGTTGCGGTTGAAATGCTCTTGAGCCTTCCGGATAGTGATCGTCCTGTTAAGGTGGTTGGTGAAGTGGCCCGTGTAGGTTATAGTGGCGATAGCGAAACTGACGAAGTGGGTGTGGCTCTTCGTTTCAACGGGTTGCCGGACGATAATATTTTGGCTATCGATAAATTCATCAAAACACGGCTTCACTAGTGGCTTCTCTTACTTTTTTTCCCGACAAAAAATTAGTTAAAGAATTTCTATCTTATTTTGGTTTAGCTCAAAAAAAGCCGGATCTTTCTTTTTTATCTGAACTCATTCGGTGTTTTGCCCATCTGCCTTACGAAAATATTACAAAAATATTAAAAGTAAACGAAGGCCATCAAGACGATGCTCGGCTGCGTCTTCCGGATGAAGTGTGGCGTGATTTTCGTGAAAAAGGTAGCGGAGGCACGTGTTTTTCGCTTACTTTCTTTTTTCATTTTCTCTGCCACGAATTAGGTTTTGTGGTGCATCCTATTTTAGCGGATCGTTCTTATGGAAAAAACACGCATTGTGCTCTTGTGGTTTTTTTGGAAGGCGAACGTTATTTGGTGGATCCCGGTTTTTTAATTCATCAGCCTATTCCTCTCCCACGCTTGGATGGCGTGCTTTTCCCGACATCTTTCAACACAGTGATTCTTACAGCGTATGGCAAAGATCATTATGATCTGCACACACTTCATCAAAAAATAAAAAAATGGCGTTGTCGTTACAAAGCAAAACCGGTGTTGTGGGAAAAGTTTTTTAAAGTGTGGCGCGATTCTTTCAATTGGCCGGGCATGAGATCTATTTTGATTACAACAATCTCAGGGGGCGATCATCTTTATCTTCACAACTCTCAATTGCGTGTCATCAGCCAAGAAGGAGTGCAAAAAAAGAAAATCACAGAACCCGAAAAACTTCTTCCCTTCTTTTCGATGGACATCTCCCTCATCCAGCAGGCGTTTGACGTGATTAAATAGCTATCGTGTTTTAAATCCAATTTTTCTTTTTTCTATTACAGGAGGATTTATCATTTCGTGAATCGTTTCAAAAAGCGAACTGATAGCTTGATCATGTTTACCAATTTTGTGCTCCAGTTCTTGTATTTTTTTAGCCAATATCTTGTTTGAGCCGATCAAGCGCCGCAGTTGCATGAAGGCCCGCATTATGGCGATATTGACTTGGATGGCTCTCTCGCTGTTGAGCACGCTTGAAAGCATGGCAATGCCATATTCCGTGAATACATACGGAGAGTAACGTCGACCGCCTCTTCTTTTCTTGTTTGAGGTCACAAATTGTGACCTCAAAATTTCTGTTTCCTTTTTGTTGAGTTGAAAAATAAAATCAGAGGGAAAGCGACTTTGGTTTCTTTTGACGGATTGAATCAGTGTTTTGGTTTGAACTCCGTAAAGTTCAGACAAGGTACTGTCGAGCATGACCTTGTATCCTCGGATCAGCAGAATATTTTTTTCAATGCGTTCTATTGGAATTAAATTTGGCATAGTTTTCTTTTTCGGCAAGCTGGCCCATCAAAGTTTCTTTTTATTTAATTTTTATTTTTACGTTTACAAATTATAACCTCAAAAATTTCACAGATAGCCCACACTGCAAGGGGATAAACCTGGGGATAACTTCCAAATTTTCACTAAAAATCATCGTTTTTCACCACAATTCACTTCAAAAGCCCCCATTTTTAATATAATCTATTGATATTATTAGGGTTTAATATCAATGAGCCTTGTTTTTATCCACAGCCTCTTTTTTAGGTCCTTTTATCTTTAATTTGTTCTTTTTTTCCAAGGGGTTAAAGAATCAAAATCCTTTCCTGTTATTTTCTTGACACTTTTCCAATTCATGGAGTACGCTACCCAAATTGTGGTACAAAGTGGTATAAGAGGGATGGATTTTTATGTTTCGAGGGCGGTTTGAACATACAATCGATGTGAAGGGACGGATTTCCGTTCCTTCCAAATTTCGTGAAACGCTGACGACCAATTACGACGAGCGGCTCATGATGACCAATTTTGATGGTTGTTTGTGGGCGTATCCCGTTTTGGAATGGCAGGTGATCGAAGCAAAAATTGCGGCACTGCCTCAGTTTAAGGAAGACGTCAAAGCCTTGCAGCGCTTCTTTGTTTCCGCCGCCACCGAATGCCCTATCGATAAGCAAGGCAGAATGATTATTCCTCCGACGCTGCGTGACTATGCGGCGCTCGACAAAGATGTGGTTCTTGTAGGGATGACCAAGAGGGTTGAAATTTGGTCTAAGGAACGTTGGCTTGCTGAGTTTGAAAAATCACAAAAATTGGTGATGAGCGGTAATCTTTCGGATTTAGGGCTCTAGCCGAAATTTTTAGCTCGTTACTTCAAAAGGAAAACATGTACGACATCACGCGTGCCGACGATATTTCCATCCTCCATCTCTACGGTGAAATCAGTTTGTTGGAAATGGAGATGCTGGAAAAAACACTTCGTTCCTTTAAAAAAAGAAATTTTCGAAAAATACTTCTAGATCTGGCTGGTGTGGATCACATGCATTTTGAAGTGGCCCGTCGATTAGCGGATCAAGCTAATAAATTACGTGCTGAAAATGGCGGATTGAAAATTGCTTGTTCCAACGAAGAAACCAAAGCGGTGATCCGCTTTACGGGTGCCGACCAATTTTTGGAAGATTATTCCACCGTGTCGGAAGCCATTTTAAGTTTTCTGCGTCACAATGGTTGCGAGGGACCGTGGAGTTATTTGGATGGAGGGGCAGGACCCCGAAGTCTTAAGACCAAACGGCAGAAGTTGGCTGATGACGACATGCTGACCTGACATGCATCAGAGTGTTTTGCTTCAAGAGGCTGTTGATGCTTTAAGTGTTCGTCCCGGAGGACGATATTTAGACGTTACAGCAGGTGGGGGTGGACATTCCCGAGAAATTTTAGCTCGTGGCGGCACACTTGTTAGCGCCGACCGTGATCCGGAAGTGGTGAGCCGATTATCAAAAGAGTGGTCTCATATTTCCCAAGTTCAGGTTTTAGAATCGCGATTTTCTGAGCTCCTTGAAAAAATAAAAAACGAATTACCCTTTGATGGTGTGTTGGCTGATTTGGGTTTTTCTAGCCTGCAAATGGATGAGCCAACCAGAGGTTTAAGTTTTATGAAAGAAGGCCCTCTCGATATGCGCCTGGATCCACGGCTTGAATGGAGTGCGGCTGATTATTTGCGGGATTTAACCACTGAGGAATTAGCCGATTGTTTCTATCGTTACGGCGAAGAACGGGGAGCGCGCCGCTTGGCTAGGGCTATTGTGAAACAACGGGAGCAACAGGCCTTTGAAACTACGGCGGATTTAAAAAATTTAGCCGAACGGGTTTTAAGACCATTTTATTCCCCGCGGCAAAAAATTCATCCCGCGACACGCTCTTTTCAAGCGTTGCGGATTTTAGTGAATCGGGAAGTGGATGAGTTGAAAAGTTTGTTGGTTGCACTTCCCCAGCTATTAGCCCCTCAAGGCCGGGCGGTGGTCATTTCGTTTCATTCGTTGGAAGACAGAATGGTGAAGCAATGTTTTGTTGGTTTGAAACAAGAAGGATGGAAGGTGTTAACAAAGAAACCAGTGATTCCATCCCAAAAAGAAATTGATCAAAACCCGCGTAGTCGCAGCGCTAAGATGCGGGTGATACAAAAATAAACATATGCCACGTCCTACGGCTTCATACATATCAAACCCGGATATGATCCGGAAGCAGAGAGCGTTTACGAAAGAAGATTTTTTAAAAACGCGCCTCTTGTTTCGATTACTTTTTTTATTGGCGTTTATGGCCATCTTAAGCCTGTTTTATATTTGGTCGCGGGTGCAGGTGTTGCAGTACGGTTATGAAATAAACGAGCTACGTTCTAAGCAACAACAAATGATTGAGCTGAACAAAAAACTTAAGCTGGAGGTGGCTACATTAAAATCGCCGCAGCGGATTGAGCAAATTGCCTCGCAGCAATTGCATATGGCTTCCCCAGATAAGGACCATCTTTTTCTTCTGCCTTGAAACGGCAGACTATTTGATTTTTTATGAACTGGACTTCAGTCAAATGGATTAAACTTCGTATCCTCACGACCAGTTTGGGTTTTGTGATTTT
>CAZQCI010000064.1:0-12127 GCA_964592255.1 uncultured Nitrospiraceae bacterium
ATTGGGAGTTAAGTACCAAAGCCGGTTGTTTTCTTGTTTAAAATGTTGGGCAATTTCGGCGGTGCCAGCCATTTGGGGAACCTTGTCCCCGCGGACAAAAGCGCCCCCCTCAACATGGGTAAAGCCATGGTCAAGCAAGTAGCGGATGAAGGCTTTTTTAGCCTCCATAGGGATGATTTCGGCCACATTTTGTAGCCCGTCACGAGGACCGACTTCGACAATGGAGATGTTCATGGTTCTTATTAATTTCCTATTTTAATTATCCCCAACACTTGTTCTTTTGTCACCTGTTCTCCCAGGGATACCATCAGTTTTTCCACCACTCCCTTTTGAGGAATGACCACTTCATATTCCATTTTCATGGCTTCTACCACCATCAGTGTGGCATCAGCGTCTATGGTATCGCCTTCTTTGAAATTGACCTTTGTGACTTTACCCGCAAAAGGGGAGAGAACGGTTCCATCAAATTGAGGCTGAGAGGTGGACATACCTTCTTTTTCCCAAATGCCTTCCCAGGGCATGTGATTGAGATGGGCTTGAAAGTTTTTTCCATAACGTAGAAGAGGAATTTTGGTGGCTACCGGTGTGAAGGAAGCAAGTTGTCGACCTTCTTGACTGAGAGTGGCCTCATTCCCGGAAATGTCGACTTCATAGCTCTGATTGTACAAGGTGAGAATGTATTTCATAAATTGATGACCGAAAATAAAGAGGGACGGTGATGCCCGCCTGTCTTTTTGTTTTCTCCACTACGCGTTGGCATCAGTAGGGCGGATACCAGTATTTTAAGCTCCTCGACCGTGGGTTGAGGTTTAAGTTGAGAGAGCAAATCCTTTTCAATACTGTTGGTAAAAATTGTATTTTTGATGAAAGCCGTTGTCTCTAATAGTTTTTTTAAGAAAGCAATATTGTGAGTGAATCCTAAAATAATGGTTTGACCTAGAGCTTCCAGCATCTGCAGCCGGGCTTGTTCGCGGTTGATTCCCCATGTACTGACTTTTGCAACCATGGGGTCGTAATGAGGCGATATCTCACCCCCTTCGTTAATGCCTGTATCGATACGTGTATGACGCGTTAAAGGCCATGCTAACTTTGTGACTGGACCGGGTGTAGGCATGAAGCCGTGGAAAGGATCTTCGGCATAAAGGCGGCATTCAATGGCATGCCCACGGGGAGAAATATCTTGTTGCGAAAAACGAAGTTTTTCTCCCAAAGCGACACGTATTTGTTCTTCAACCAAGTCTAAACCGGTGATCCATTCGGTGACGGGATGCTCCACCTGAAGGCGTGTGTTCATTTCTAAAAAATACCAATTGTCTTTTTTCTTTGCAGGATCCACTAAAAATTCCACAGTTCCTGCGCCGTGATAATTAATTTCTTTGGCCAATTTAACGGCGGCTTTATGCAGCTCTTGGCGTGTATCGTCCGAAAGATCCGGAGCGGGGGCTTCTTCAACCACTTTTTGGTGCCGACGCTGCGCGGAACATTCGCGATCCATCAAATGAATAACGTGCCCTTCTTGATCTGCCAGTACTTGAACTTCGATATGTTTGGAGCGCTCTAAATACTTTTCTAAAAAGACGGAACTGTCGGCAAAGGCTGAAGACGCTTCGCGCATGGCCGATTCTAGTGACGACATCAGATTTTTTTTGTCGTGCACCAGTTTCATCCCTTTTCCACCCCCTCCACCACTGGCTTTGACTAGCAGGGGATAGCCGATGTCATCCGCTTTTTTAAGCCAATCTTTTTCTGTTAATTTGTCTCCGGCCTTCACATAAGCCCAAGGCAAAGTCCGTATTTTGAGTTTATCGACCAAAATTTTAGAATCGATTTTTGAACCCATCTTTTCAATCGATTCGGGGAGGGGGCCTACCCACTTAAATTTGTGCTTTAACACTTCTTTAGCAAAAGAAGCTTTTTCACTTAAAAAACCATAGCCGGGATGAATGAGGGTCGCTTTGGTTTTTTTGGCGATCGTGAGGATTTGATCGATGTTTAAATAAGTTTCGCCCAATGTGGCGCCTTCCAGAAGATGGGCTTCATCCGCACACATGACATGACGTGCGTTGGTATCGTGGGTGGAATATACGGCGACCGTGGATAAACCCATGATGCGGGCTGTTTCGAAAATGCGGCAGGCAATTTCACCGCGGTTGGCGACTAGTAATTTCATAAACGTTATCCCGGCGAAAGCCAACTGTGGTAAGCCAGGATCCTTAAGCTAAAAGAAACCCGGATTCCTGCTGTCGCGGGGATGGCACTCAGTTTTAGGTTTTACGTTATTTTAAAGCCCAATTCGGTTTTCTTTTTTCTAAAAAGGCCGTTAATCCTTCTTGCCCTTCGGGAGAGGCCCGAAGCTCGGCTAAAGTACATGCGGCCAACTCCAGTTTTTCTTCAAAACTTTTTTCACGGATATTTTTTAAAAAGTGTTTAGCGACTTTTAAGGCGTTGGGAGAATTTTGCAACATACCTTGAATGATTTGGTTGAGGGCCCCATCAAGCTTTTCCTTGTTTTCCACCACCTGATGAATGAGCCCTATGCCAAAAGCGCGAGCCGCAGGAAAACGTTCGGCAGTTAAAAAAAAATTGCGAGTGAAGGATTCCCCAATTTTTGCAACAACAAAGGGCCCGATAACGGCGGGGATTAATCCTAATTTGACTTCGCTAAAACTGAATAAAGTGTCACTGCTAGCAATGACTACATCCGAGACACTAACCAAGCCTAATCCGCCACCAAAGCACGCTCCATGAACGGCACATACAACCGGCTTGGAAAAAGTGTTGATCGTTGACAACATTTTGCCCAGCTCGCGCGCATCGGCCTGGTTTTGTTCTGTGGTGTAGGAAGCGCTTTTTTTCATCCAATGAATATCGCCCCCGGCACAAAAGGCCTCACCGGATCCACGAATAACAGCCAGGCGGACTTGGTCATCTTGCGCGTGTTTTTCAAATACAGCGATGAGTTCCCGAATCAGTGTATCGTTAAAAGCATTGCGGATTTCTGGACGATGAAGAGTGATTTCCAAAACTCCGTTTTCTTTTTTGATGAGGAGATGGTTTAAATTCATAAAAGTTTGGCTCCTACATTCGGAACACTCCAAAAGGAGCATCAAAACTGGTGTTACCGTAACGGCAGGATTCAAGACATAAGCCTAAAACTTTGCGTGTATCTCGTGGATCGATGATGCCGTCATCCCACAGGCGGGCTGTGGCAAAGTAGGGGGAGCCTTCTTCGTCGTAGCGTTTGAGAATAGGGGCTTCCATGGCTTCAATTTCCTTAGCGCTTAATTTTTTTCCTTCTTTAAGTAATTGTTCAATTTTGACGGTTGATAATACTTTAGCGGCTTGTTCCCCACCCATAACGGAAATGCGACTGTTAGGCCAACTAAAGAGGAATCGCGGTTGATAAGCCCGCCCGCACATGCCGTAGTTTCCCGCACCAAAACTACCACCGACGAGTATCGTAATTTTGGGCACTTTGGTGGTGGCCACAGCCGTGACCAGTTTGGCTCCATGTTTGGCAATTCCTTCGGACTCGTATTTACGGCCCACCATAAAGCCCGTAATGTTTTGCAGAAAAATTAAGGGAATGCCGCGTTGATCGCAAATTTCAATAAAGTGTGCGGCTTTTTGGGCGGACTCGCTAAAGAGCACGCCGTTGTTGGCCACAAAACCTACTTGATATCCGTAAATGGAAGCAAACCCACAGACGATGGTTTCGCCATACAGTCTTTTAAATTCGTGAAAATCGGAACCATCAACTAAGCGCGCAATCACTTCGCGGATGTCATAGGGTGTTTTAAAATCTTTTGAGACAACTCCTAAAATTTCATCCGTCGGATACAGAGGGTCTTCATAAGCTGATTTGGGGTAGAGCAAGGTGTTTTTATTTTTTCCAAAATGATTGACTATTTCACGTGCAATTTCAATCGCATGAGCGTCATTTTCAGCGTAATGGTCGGTGACTCCGCTGAGACGACAATGAACATCAGCTCCTCCTAAATCTTCAGCGCTCACTGTTTCGCCCGTTGCGGCTTTGACTAGAGGAGGGCCTCCTAGAAAGATGGTCCCTTGGTTTTTAACAATCACTGTTTCGTCGCTCATCGCTGGAACATAAGCCCCACCGGCTGTGCACGATCCGAGTACGACGGCAATTTGCGGGATTTTTTTGCCTGACAGTCGGGCCTGGTTGTAAAAAATACGGCCAAAATGATCGCGGTCGGGAAATACTTCCGACTGAAGAGGCAAATAGGCGCCACCGCTGTCTACCAAATACAAACAGGGCAGATTGTTTTCAAAAGCAATTTCTTGGGCTCTTAAATGTTTTTTAACCGTGGTAGGAAAGTAAGTGCCGCCCTTAACCGTGGCGTCATTGGCTACGATCATCACAGTTTGGTTATGAACTTTGCCAATACCGGTGACAATACCAGCCGAAGGAGCTTCATTGTCGTAGAGACCAAAAGCTGCAAGTCCCCCTAGCTCTAAAAAAGACGAATCCGTATCCAAAAGATGCTTGATGCGGTCGCGTACAAACAGTTTGCCGCGTTCGGTATGCTTTTTAAGGGCTTTTTCACCACCACCTTGTTTGACTTGAGCTATTTCTTTTTCTAACTCTTTTGCTAAACGGGCGTGATGTTCAAAATTGTCTTTAAAGTTTTTGGAGTCTTTTTTGACTTTGGTTTGAAGAATCATAGGTGCACACTTGATTCTTTAATCTTTGATGAATAAGCCTCTAACGGATTTAAGTATAATACCGAAAGAAAGCCCGAACAGGATGTGCGCGATCAGGATGACCCGTTTGCTAACTTCAAGAGCAAAAGGAAGATCGAAGCTGCCGGCAAAGAGGCAGCCCCCGAAGACCCAAATCACTAAACTAGTGACAACGCCTAAAATAACTAAGGAAACCCCTTTGCTTTTTTCGTCCACTAAATGAGCAAAGGTCCCTCCAAAACAAGCTGAAAGAATAAGATGAAGCCCTAAACCTGCCATGCCCGCTGTGCCTAAGGGACCGTAGGTTGTGGCTTTTACTCCAAAGATGGCAGCGCCCATTAACTTAAGGGGTCTGTAGAACTCTCCGCTGACTTTGGCGGCATAAATTCCACTGATGGCGGCAACAATGAGCCCAGCGATAACGCCCGAAAAAATTCCCGCCATAACCCAGCGAGGGTTAAACCGTGTCCAAATATGAGTGATACTTTTACCTTCTTCAAGTGTGATGGATGACATAGGGCGTTGATACTCAAACTGTCTCTTGTTGGCAAGTGGGTTTTTGGCTTTTTGTTGATTTTCTATTATGATAGATAAATCAAAATTATATTTTTAATAAAGTGGTCATCGGTTTTTTATCATCGACCGAAAATCGAACTCCTTTCATTTTTCCAATCCAAAAATTTGTCCCTGTAAGCCTTAAATTTGTTTTTAGCCTTGGCATTATCTTTGCTTTAGCTAGTTGCGTCACTGGAATGAGTGATGAAGCACCCCCTTGATGAGATGGCTCTCTTCCGCCTCTCCTCCTTTGACCCAAAGGTAGGAGAGGCCCGGGAGGGAGTTTTTTTACGATGGAAAAAACTGCTAATCAAAAACTGGGTTCTTCTGGTGAAGGAGTAGCCGAGCAGTATTTAAAAACACATGGTTTTGAGATTGTGAGTCGAAATTATTCTTGTAAGGGTGGGGAATTAGATCTGGTGGCTGTAAAGAAAAACGCACTTCATTTTATTGAAGTCAAGTCTCGCTCTTCTGTGCAGTTTGGTGATCCGCTGGAAG
Source organism: uncultured Nitrospiraceae bacterium (assembly GCA_964592255.1). Classification (GTDB taxonomy): domain Bacteria; phylum UBA10199; class UBA10199; order UBA10199; family SBBF01; genus CAZQCI01. The sequence goes on from CAZQCI010000064.1 coordinate 5,761, forward strand.
CGGTTGGCAACATTAAGCAGCAGCGGCTTTCGCGGGCGGCCCAATATTATTTACTTTCAAGCCCCCAATTTCATTCTTTTGAAAAATTTTTTTCTGTTATTGGTATTCATTATACCCAACATCCGCCGTTAATAGAATGGATTCCCAATGCGTTTGAACTGTGGGGAGGCTATTAAGATTGTTCACAATTGTGAATGATAATTTTCCCATCAGGCAACTTCCGGCAAGACAAGGGCGATAAAGGGCATTAATCATAGTTCTTTAAGGGGAGAAAGCATGGGCCATGGGTTTATATGGTTTAGGAGTGTTGACCAACACAATACGAGGTGTGTTGGGCAACCAAATTGGAGTAGGTACAGAGGATGATGTAAGTCTAGATCCGGCTGTTTTAGAATTAAGACTCAGACAGCAAGGAGTTGCCCCTGATACTCAGATGCATCTGTTACATGCTTCCCATGTGTTACGTGCGGCCCGTTGGTTTTTAGATCGTCCTCCAGTCCCTGTTTCTTCTAGGACTCGTTTACCATCTTCATTCCCATCTTTTCTTCAATTGCCTGAGTCGGGGCCGACTGTTTTAATTCCTCCTCGTATCAAGATGGTTGAAGACCAGCAGGAGTTTTTACTTTTACAAGATGCTCTTCGACATTTAGCTCTTCTATCCACAGTTATTCGTGACCCGTTAGGGTTTAATCGTGCCAAAATGGTACCTGTCATGGCAGAGATGGCGTTATCTTTTTGGGATACTGGTAATTATGCTCTTTCTTATCAGATGCTTTGCTTGGCTGATTGGTTTCAGATGGACCGGGCTACGCTCCATGATGTTTCTCCACGGATTCAGCGACCCTGGACGATTGTTTCTAATCCTCTGCCTTCTTCTGTTATGAAAGAAGACTTCCAGACGCTTTCTTCTTTCTTGAAAAAAGAATTAGGAAAACAAGCCCAAGTGATTGAAGGTTTAGTAAAACAAGATGCTACCGTTTGCTTAAGAGAAGTGTTGGTAGGTTTGTCGGATTATTATGTGAGCGAAGCAGAAAGAATGAGACAGCACGTTCGTGGTCAGGACGGCATGGTACTCGAGATGGATTATTATAGACTTGCTCTTTCATTTTTGGATTTGGCCTACGACTTGCCTGGGGCATCGTTGACGCCAGGGGATGATCTCCCACGCGCTAAAGTTCTCATCGAGGGCTCGATTAAACGAGTGCAAGAGGAATGGGCAAGACAAGCGGCTTCTTTACAAGATCCTTTGCAACAACCCAATGAGTTAGTTCCTCTTCAACAGAAAAGTTTTATTAATTTTTTGCAGTTTGTATTTGGAGTAGGTGCTCGAATAACTTTGGAAGAGGTGGAAGAGCAAGGGGTAAAATACCGTATAGAGACTCCTGCTTCTGGTGAGCGGTGGCGTGTTTCTTTTGGGCGGAATCAAATTGATATACGGTATTTATCTCTTATTTCTGAATCCAGTTCTCTTTTTAATCCACAAGTGCTTATTGAAAAATCGGAGAGTGTTTTTGATCAAATTCGGCGCTTTGACCATCCTTCTCTTTTGGGAGGTTGTCGGAAGATCACTTGTCATTTTGTAAGACAAAAAGCAGATGGCACAACAATGCGTTGGGCCTATTCTTGCCGAAAAAAAGGGCATACTTTTAAGGACGGACAAGCAACTGAGTCTCAATCTCTTACTCCTGCACGTGTAAAGCCTACAAATCCTGTTGTTCTTATTAACGAAGCACTCCAAATAGAATTAGCAGAGGATTTTCCTCAAAACTACCCTGATTTATGCACGGGGTTGGTGGAGGCTATAAACAATGGGATGAATGCCTCTGATATGGAAGAATTTCTTAGGCGTTTAGCGGATGCAGGTTTGATTCCAATCCATTCTACTTCTTCTAATTCTGATAGTTTAGAATCTGATCGTAAAACTTTAGGTCTAGTTCTAGTGCCTGCTCTTTCATCATCAGGGACTTTTGCTCCTGCCACTTCGTAATGAAATTCGGGAGCTTGCTCCCGAGTTTTTCATAATTCCGTTTTATTTTCTTCGTGAATTTCTGGAAAAGAAGGGTTTTTTACTGGTGGAGTTATTACGGGAACAGTACTTGTGGCTACCGAGGGCGAATTTTTGCTTTCAAGATATTCTTCTCGCTTTGCTTCTCCAATGGCCATGGCTTGTTCATTCAGTCTTATTTGGTTTTGTAAGGCAAAAGTATTCACAAAGGGAATGGAAGCAAACGACCGCAAGCGAGGCATCGATACATAAGTGACCGGGTAGTAAAAATAAGGCAATACAGGGCGGCCCCAGCCAAAATTTACGTTAACCGTCACGTAAGCTAAGGCTGATAAGGGAGAGAGGCTACTACTTAAAATCATTAGTAATAGAAGTATTCTTTTTAGCATGTGTGTCTCTGTTTTTATTATCGTCTTTTTGTCTTAAAAGTTGCTTCATTTCTAACGTCCTGCGTCATATTTTTTTTAAATCCAGGTCTAGATTTTGACATTCTCACAAGGTATAATCAAAAATTAGGCCCCACGTATGATCAACGTTGTTTTAGTAGAACCCCAGATTCCTCCTAACACGGGTAACATTGCTCGGCTATGTGCTGCTTTGTCTTGTCCGCTTCATTTGGTTAAGCCTTTGGGCTTTTCAACGGATGATCGCACTCTTAAACGAGCGGGTCTCGATTATTGGCCTCATGTTGATTTAACCTATCATGAAAGTTTGGGAGATTTTTATACTCAATACTCTACAGGAAATTTTTATTATCTGACGACTCGTTCCAAGCGGCCCTATACATCCGCTACTTTTAAAAAAGGGGATTTTTTGTTTTTTGGAAGTGAAACAGCTGGTTTGTCTAAGGCGTTATTGGATGAAAATCAGGAAAGAACCCTGACTATTCCCATGACGGGGGCTGTGCGTAGTCTCAATTTGTCGAGTGCGGTGGCGATGGTGGTGGGTGAGGCGATGAGGCAGTTGAAATGTTGAATAAGAAAGGACCCGATGTATGGCGCTTGAAAATATAGAACAAATTTTGGAGCCCGATTCAAAATACTTATTTTTAGATGATGATGGGATGACACAGGCTTGCCGTATTCGGGGGGTTGAAGGTCGTAGCCTGTTATTTTTTCATCCGGATTCTTTACGCTCTCTAGATGATGACACGACAGTTTCGGGTTCATTTACTCGTAAGGGTTATTTTACTGCGCGTGAAGGGAAGGGTATTGTACGGTTTGAAGGGCGGTGTTGGAAAAAAGCTGGGGATTCTTCCAAACATTCACTTCCTCTTTATCGTTTGACCATTGATTGGGATCATTTAAAACTAGTGGATCGACGGGAGTTTATTCGTCATAAGCTTAAGCAATCTCTACCTTTAGTTTTTCAGTATGATGGGCGTATGATAGAGGCGGAATTGGTTAATATTAGTGAAGGCGGGTTGTGTCTTAAAGTTTCTCGTCCTATGCCCTTAAATATTATTTTTGAACTTGATTTAAAACTGCCTCGTTCTGGAACAAGTACTCCTTTTCATTTTCATACCGATGGCTTGGTTGTTTACAGTAATTATGAAAAGGGAACCGGTTTAGTAACTGGCGTGGCCTTTGTGGCTCCACGTTTTATGACTGAAACGGAACGATTGGAATATCAAAACCAACGCCATCTCTTCCTCGAATATTTAGCAGAAGAATGCCACGCTTAAAAAACATGGCAGGGTGATATTTTAATGAGTGTTATTTAAGTGATTACGCCAACGTAATTTTCTTTCCTGGAAAAAGATTATCACTTCGAAAGCCGTCGGCATGTTTTGCGACGGAGCGGACATAGTTTTGGGTTTCGGTGAAAGGAGGGATGCGATTGCCGTATTTTTCTACGTTACCTGGTCCCGCGTTATAAGCTGCAATGGCCAGGACGATATTGCCCTTAAAATGGTTGAGCATTTGCCTTAAATAACGTGAACCGCCTTCAATATTTTGTGCTGGATCAAAAGGATCTTTTACCCCCATGCTTCGGGCTGTTTGAGGCATAAGTTGCATGAGACCCATAGCGCCTGCTTTAGAAACGGCACGCGAATTAAAGTTTGATTCTTGTTTAATTAAGCCTGCCACTAAGTGAGGGTCTAAATCGTATTTGGCGGCAATATTTTCAATTAAGGGTTTATAGTTTTCTACTTTTTTACTTGAGCTTGCTCGACTATTGCTGAAATCGGCCATACGTAAAGGAGCATGAGTGCGTGTGTGAATGTTTTTTTGGCCGATAACAGAATCGGGCAATTCATCTAAATTTTCCCCTAAAGAAGCCACTTGTTCGGCCAAGAGTTGTTGGCGAGGGTTTTCGGTCCAACGGACTCCATTTTTTTGTCCTACTAGACTAGAAGGGGCTTCCAAGCTGGTGGCCCCTTTACTTTGGTTTTTATCCAAGATCGCAGAAAAACCGCCCTTGCCACTGGTGCTGCTGGTTGTGGCGTTTTTACTCTTGGTCCGATTGGAGTCATCAATTCTCATTTTGGTAATTGTATCAGCAATTTAACCCATTTACAAACGGATACTTCTACTCCTACAAGGGTATTATCGGGAGGCTAGACTTCAAAGGTTCTAAAAAAGTGGTTTTTTTTTAGAGGTATTTCCGCAGAAGTGGGAATCGATTTTTAAAGATTCTGAATCCCTGCCTTTGCAGGGATGATTCATATAAATATAATAAAAACAATAGGTTATAAATAAATAACCTTACTTGCATTTCTAGTAAGGTTTGCTACTATCAAACACCAAGCCGATGATTCATCTCCTTAAAGCTTATTTAAATACGACCAAAGGGGTAGATATTTTAAATGCCACCCATGACGTCAAGCGGGCCTTGCGCGAATCACAAGTTCTGCAAGGCTTATTAACGGTCCATTTGCCTAGTTCTACATCTGGGGTGGTTATTTTGGAAAACGACCCCTCCATTCGAGAAGCTCTTAAAAACCATATTTTATCACTTGTCCCTTCCCCCACGGGTAAGCCGCGGCCGGTTCGTAAGTCGGGAACAGGTCATACGGAGGCTCATCTTCAAGCTACGTGCTTGTCGTCGTCCGTTTCCATTCCCATTAAAGACGGGCAGTTATTGATGGGGCCTTGGCAGGAAGTGATTGTGTTTGATTTTGATGACAAGGTCGCGCGTTGTGAAGTGCTCATTCATGTTATGGGTGAGGGTGCTAGCCCTCCTGCTGAAAAAGGAAAAAAATAGTGAACAAAGCTAAAATCACCTCAGCCCCGTTGCATTTTGATGATAACCGCTTAGCCCAAGAGCTCTTTGGGCCGGATGGATCTCATTTAAAGATTATCGAAAAACATCTACCGGCTCAATTGTTAGTGCGTGGTGGTGAAGTGACTGTGCAGGGGGAAGAAGAAACCGTTAAGTTAGCGCGTCGCATATTAACTCAATTGTACTTGTTGCTCCAACGGGGTCACCCTGTGGTGGATCACGATGTGGATCGGGCTATTAAGATTTTAAGTCATGACCCTCATGCTTCTTTAAGCGATATTTTTCTCGATTCCATTACCATTCCTGCCAAGAAGAAAGTGGTTTTTCCGCGTACACCGGGCCAAAAGAAATACGTATCCACAATTTTGTCTCATGATCTTGTTTTCGGTATTGGCCCTGCCGGAACAGGGAAAACTTACTTGGCGATGGCGATGGCGGTGGCTGCGTTTTTGAAAGGGGAATTTGAACGGATTATTTTAACTCGTCCGGCGATTGAAGCGGGGGAGAAGTTGGGATTTCTTCCTGGAGACTTGGTGGAAAAAGTGAATCCGTATTTGCGTCCTTTGTATGATGCTCTTCATGATATGCTCGATTTCGATAAGACGCGCAAAATGTTGGAGCGCGGTGATATTGAAGTAGCTCCTCTTGCATTTATGCGTGGGAGAACGTTGAACCAGGCTTTTGTTATTCTCGATGAAGCGCAAAATTGTACTCAAGAACAAATGAAAATGTTTTTAACACGCATTGGGTATCGTTCCAAAGCCGTGATTACTGGGGACATGACTCAAGTGGATTTACCTCGTGATAAAAAATCGGGTTTGATACATGCCAATCAGATTCTTAAAAATATTCCCGGCATCGCATTTCAGTATCTTACGGAGCAAGATGTGGTAAGGCACCCTTTAGTCAGGGAGATTATTAAGGCTTACGATCAACATTCATCCAGCCAAAGGGGTGATGATGTTGCGGTACGAGGCGAGAAAGAAGATGTATGACGTCTTATCAGAAAATTCTTATTTCAAATTTTCGCACGTTATCAGCCTTTTTTAAAGGCAAAACGGCTTCACGTGCCGGTGACGTTGGTTTGTTGTTGCTGTTAGGCTTATCGATTGCAGTTCTCTTGACTCTTTTTATTAA
>CAZQCI010000065.1:0-11871 GCA_964592255.1 uncultured Nitrospiraceae bacterium
TCTCTAGAAGACAGGGCGAATATGATTTTTAATTTTTCGTCGTATCGTACTTCGTTTGCTCAGAGTATTTTATTTAATAGTGATTACAATAATGATGGTTTGATTGATCTGCTAGTGGACGGATACTATGCTATAGGGGGTTATTATGGGGGGCAATTCAGTTTAGTTTATGGCGATGAAAGCTATGTTGATGGTAGTTACTCTGGAAGTGATTTAAGTGTTAGTTTTTCTGGAGAGGATTTCCAAGGACAATCAAACTTTTTGACTTCTCTTGGAGATTTCAATGGAGATAGTTATAATGATTTTGCCGTAGGGGCTTCTTTGCCAGAACGAAATGGTAACACGGGTATTGTTTATGGCTATTTTGGATCTGCTGATAAACTGTCTTCTGGACAGTTGGGAGATGACAGTAGCGTGATTTTACGCTATGAAGATGGTGCGTCTTCTAGCTTTGGCTCATCGGTTACAGTTTGGGACTTTGATGGAGATGGGACTTCAGAAATTATTGCCGGGGCCCCATCATCTGGTGTAGTTTCTATTTTTAGTGATAAAGATTATTCCTGGACATCCGCTTCTTCTGAGGAAACGCCTGGAGAAGAATCTACTGAAGAGGAGAGCGATGGAAGTGATGATATCTGGACTAAGGTAGATTATGGTGATTGTGGCTGTCATATGCAGGATAGCCCCATGGCCTGGTCTTGGGTTCAATTTTTTATTGTGCTCGGGTTCTTTGGTCTTTTTATTCAATTGCGTTTTCGCATTCGTCGATGATTATGTATCAATCTATTAAAACCCTTCCACAACAATTTTCAGTGGGGTATCAACTGGGTCGGAACTTGAAGTTTGCAGCTCAGGGGATTACAAGAATTAATCTTAGCGGCCTGGGAGGCAGTTCACTTCCTGGTGATTTACTTAATGATTATCTTCGAGCTTCTTGTTTTATTCACTTACACCGTGACTATGATCTTCCTGCAGATTTAAGTTCTCGTGACCTTGTTTTCTGTGCTTCTTATTCTGGTAATACGGAAGAAACTCTTTCTTCTCTTGAGGAAGCTAGAAAACGCAAGGCTCACATCATCATTTTATCTCACGGGGGACAACTGAAAAGAAAAGCTGCCGATTTATCTTTGCCTTTCATTGAAATTCCAGAATCTGTTCAGCCACGGCAAGCCGTGGGATATTTTTTTTCTGCAATTTTAGGAGTTTTAGAAGAGCTCAAGTTAACTCCTCCTCAACAAGAAGTTTTAAAGGATCTAGAAAGCTTTTTACAGTCTGTCAACTCTGTGTGTGAACAAAAAGGAAAAGATTTGGCTGTTTCTTTAGTGGATAAAGTTCCTATCATTTATGGGCCTACCATTCTTCAAGGGGTTTGTCGTATCTGGAAGATTAAAATGAATGAAAATGTGAAAATTCCTGCTTTTTTTAATGTTTTTCCAGAGATGAATCATAATGAAATGGTAGGGTGGACACGACTCAATTTTCATGCTGCCTTTGTTTATCTCATCAGCCAATATATGCATCCCCGTATTTTTAAACGTATGCAGGTGATGAAGGAGATTTTATCAGAAAAAATTCCTATTCATGAAATCAAACTTACAGGTGCCAATTTATTACAGGAAATGTTTGAGGCTTTGTTGATAGGTGATTATACCACTTATTACATGGCTATTAATGCTGGTGTAGACCCGGCTCCCGTGGAAATGGTTGAGGCTTTTAAGAAAAAACTTGATTAGATTTTATGTCCAATTTTTTTGCCGTTATCCTTGCGGGTGGCGAAGGAACACGCTTTGCTCCTTTAAGTACTTCTGAAAAGCCGAAGCAATTTTTATCTATTCTGGATCCGGATTTTACTTTAATTCAACAGACTTTTAATCGATTAAAGGGCGTTGTTCCGTCGCGTCATTGTTTTGTGTCCACTTCGGCTCGCTATGTTGATATTGTACAGCAACAACTTGCCTTAACTTGTGATCAAATTATTGGAGAACCTTTAAAGAAAAATACTGCTCCGGCCATTGCGTTGATCACCTGGTATTTATTTCTCAAAAATCCATCCGCTGTTATTTTGTTTTGTCCGTCGGATCATTATATTCATCATGTCTCTCTGGCTCAGGATATTTGGAAAAAAGCTTTTCGAGAAGTTCAAGAAAGCTTGTGTGTTTTTGGAGTCAATCCTTCTTTTCCCTCTGCCGATTATGGCTATATCCGCCAAGGGCAGCCTGTTGGTAGTGATTTTTATCAAGTGGCTTCATTTGTTGAAAAACCGGATCGGGCACGCGCCGAAAGTTATTTAAAAGAAGGAAATTATTTGTGGAATAGTGGGATGTTTTTATGGAAGGCCAAAGTTTTTCTCGCAGTGTTACAGCAAACTTTGCCCATGATGTATCGTCTGCTTCAGGATGTGAAGCTCTCTCCAGATGGTTGTTCACTGGATTCCCAGTCTATGAACACGTATTTTGAAAAAGTGGAAAGTATTTCAGTTGATTATGGTGTGATGGAAAAAGCTAAAAATGTGGTGGTAACCCCTTTTGATGTCGGCTGGTCGGATGTAGGTACTTGGCAAGGGTTACGGGCTTTAAAAGAAAAATATAATCTAAAACTATCCGATGAGGTGGAAGAACAACTTATGTGCCACCCCGTGCTTGACACGGGGTCTGGTTAAAATGGATTTCGGCTTATCCCAAGAGTCACGAAGTGATGCCTTTGGCAGATCCCTTCGGGAAAGCCTGCCTGTATGACTCATTCTACCAATACCGTTCCACATGAATCTGGCCCGGTTCGGCTTTTTTGTGTTCCTTAAATCCGTCTTTTCCTAATAATTCAATCATCGATTCGATCATGGCGGGGCTACCGCAGAGGAAAAAATGTGTGTTGTCGGTGCTTGGTTTAAAGCCCCATTTCTTTTCCAAAACACGGGATTCCCACAAAACTTGGACATGCCCTTGGGGGCCTTTCCATGAATTGTCTTTGGGGCGACTTAAGATGGGGTGGTAGGAGAAGTTGGGAAATTTTTTCTCCAGTTCTTCCATTTCTTTCCGATAGCCCAGGTCGATGGATTCGCGTACGCCATGAAAGAGGGCGAAGTGGCGAGATGAATTTTGCAAATAGGTATCCAACATACTTTTAAAGGGTGCAATACCTGTTCCTGTAGCGATGTAAACCACATGGGATGAATCTGGGACATTGTTCATCGTAAAGGCTCCAGTGATTTTTTGCCCCATAAAGAGATCATCACCCGTTTTTAGTGAAAACAATCGCGGTGTGAGTACTCCTTCCTTCACCAACGTAATGTAAAATTCGAGATAGTTTTTAATCTTGGGAGAAGAAGCAATGGAATAAGCCCGTTGAATGAATTTGTCGGCATCCAAAGGTTTTTCATCAGGTGAAGATCCTGCACAGCGTGGCGCTGAAGCGGGGAGGCCTAAGACGGTAAATTGCCCGGCTTTAAAATCCGATAAATTCCAATTTTTTGGAGCAACCCGAAAGAGGGCTAAGTTGGGGCTTAAATCGATCCGTTCGTTTAAGATAGCATTAAATTCTGGCTTCGGCATGTTGCGGTATCCTCCTTGAATGGTGTTATCAGAATTAAGATATTTAGAAAGTAAATTTTTAAGGAGAAAAATCGAGAGGCTGGGCTCGAAGGTTTATTGTAACTACCTTAAAATCCTGATGCCTGGCTGGGATTTTAATAACAAGTTTTCGTATGTTTGGGGATCTGTGGCGTAGGAGGCTTTTAGAAAAACGGTGAAATAATAAGCAAGGGCCTTCTGGTTCCAAATGACATGGTCGCCTTTTTCATCCATGATGGCTGTGATTCTGCTGTTGGGACCGTATAAAGGGGCGACTCTTTCATTGCAAAACTTCTCTTCTTTTTCATCTAGCCATGACTTAGAAAGATTTCTTTCCATGCTGGGTGTTCGATCGGGTTCATAATAAAAAAGGATGTTTAAATCTTGATTATGCGTTTGTGGCCATCTCTGAGTCATTTCGCCCGCATCTGGCCACCAGATATCGGATTCTCCAAAAAGAATAATGCCGTTAATTTTAAATGGTGCCTCCAATTCTTTGGGGGGGTTATTCTTTTGCTGTAGATAATATCTTAAAATATCACCTCCCATTGAGTGCCCAATAAGAGTGACGCCATCAGCTATGTGGCTAGCTCCAAATTTAGTTTTGGATTTCTCAATAGCGTCTTCAATGATCATTGTGGGCATGTTATTGGATTGACTGTCAAAATCGGTGACTACAATAAAACCATGGCTTACGAGATGTTTAATAATGAGATTTTCGAGATAAGGTTTAAGATAAAAGGTACTGCCAGCTCCATGTGCAAGATAAACAACAGGAAAAGAGGTGTCTGAGGAAAGTGTAAACTTTCCGAAATCAGGGGAGTAAATTTGATACTGATGCTTGTTAAGTGTGATGGTTTCTTCTTCAACACCATAGGGGCCAGGTGTTGAAAAATCATTATTGGTAGTAGATGTGACCTGATGATTTTCCCAAATATCAGAATTATTTTCGAATTCTTGTATAAGAATCGGTAGGTCTGTTGTTAGGGGAATGTTAGTTTCGTATTGATTGGTATAAGGGAGTAATCCAAAACGCCGAGAGATGGCATCAAAAGCTCTTGCTTGTAACTCTTGATCCGCTGGTCCGGTCCCAAATAAATCTTGGTATTCATCCCCTTCATTGTTAGCAAAAGGTAGCCATTCTGTGTCGCTAATGGAATTAGGGTTTTCATCTGTATTGACGGTGTTTATCAAAAAAAACTCAAGTTGATTTTGAGCCACAGGATCATCATTCAAAAAAAATAAATCACTAACAAGTTTTTTGATGTCAAGTTCCATATGTCTATTATCGGCAGTATTTTTGATAAGTTGCTTTAATTTTCTTGAGTTTTTTTGGATAGAAACCGTTGACAGCTCCTCTAATATCCATCATATTTTGGGCTTAATCAAATCAACTCATGAACATTGCTATTCCGAAGGAATTACATCCCCAAGAAACCCGCGTTCCGCTGATGCCTTCCAGTGTGGAAAAGCTGCTTAAAAAGGGGGCTAGCATTCAGGTTGAATCGCGGTTGGGGGCGTCCTGTCACATAGACGATGCCCAGTATGTAAAAGCAGGCGCCACTATCATTTCGGACCGTCAACAACTTCTTTCCCAAGCGGATATTGTGTTGCGTCTGCGAAAGCCTCCTCTGGAGGAAATTCAACTCTTAAAATCTGGTTCGGTTCATATCAGTTTTCTGGACCCATTTTTCTCTCCTGATCTTTTACAGGCATTGGCCAAACAAGGAGTGAGCGCTCTTTGTATGGAATTAATTCCCCGTTCCACCCGTGCGCAAAAAATGGACGCACTCAGTTCTCAAGCCTCCCTTGCGGGTTATGTGGCGGTGATCTTGGCTTCTCATTCTCTTCGCAAAATTCTACCGATGATGACAACGCCTTCGGGTACTATTCCTCCGGCTAAAGTTTTTGTGATTGGGGCAGGTGTGGCGGGTTTACAAGCCATTGCTACGGCCCGCAGGCTTGGAGCCCGTGTTGAAGCTTTTGATACGCGGCCAGCCGTGGAAGAACAGGTTAAATCTTTGGGGGCCCGTTTTGTTAAAATCGATTTGGGAAAAACGGAAGAAACCAAAGACGGATATGCAAAAGCCTTGACGGAAGATCAATTACAAAAGCAACGCGAAGGATTGAAAAAAATATGCGCTACCTCCGATATTGTTATTAGTACGGCGCAAACTTTTGGACGGAAGGCGCCCATTATTATCACCCGCGATATGCTGATGGCTATGCCCCAGGGAAGTGTTGCAGTGGATTTGGCTGTTGATAGCGGAGGTAATATTGAAGGAATGGTTCCTGGTGAAACCATTCAAGTAGGAGGTGTTCAAGTGATGGGTTTGTCCAATTTACCCGGACGTGTGGCTTACGACGCTAGCCAAATGTATTCTAATAATTTGGTCTATTTGTTGGAAGAGTTTTGGAATAAAGAATCGAAACAATTTGAACTGAAACAGGATGATGACATCATCAAAGGATGTTTGGTGACGCATCAGGGAGCGATCGTACATCCTCAATGTGTTATTTAATGGCTTCGTCATTGCGAGAAGTGTAGCCACTTGTGGCGTAACGACGAAGCAATCCAGAAATTTTGGATCGCCACGACCCTGCGGGTCTCGCGATGACGCTTATGGACACAACTATTTACCTCGTTTTTATTCTTATGCTTTCCATCTTTTTGGGATTTGAAGTGATCTCCAAAGTGCCTTCAACCCTTCACACGCCCCTGATGTCGGCCACTAATGCCATTCACGGTATTACGTTGGTGGGGGCCATTATCGCCGCCGGTTCAGCGCAGCCTTATTCCATTCCTTTTTATCTCAGTGTGTTGGCGATTGTATTTGCGGCCATTAATGTGATGGGAGGGTATTTGGTGACGGATCGGATGTTGGAGATGTTTAAAAAGAAGGAAGTGAAGAAATAGTGGAACAGGGTGAGCCTGTCGAACCATCATAAATATAAACTCTTCGATAAGCTCAGGTTGTCCTGCTTTTAATGCATGTCAAATACTCTTATAAATTCTCTCTACGTTTTATCTGCCCTGTTATTTATTACAGGGCTTAAGCTCCTTAATTCTCCAGCTCAAGCGCGTTTAGGAAATTTAGTTTCTGCACTAGGTATGTTGGTAGCCGTAGTTGCCAGCTTGTTTCACCGGGATATAGCGAGCTATACATGGATTATAGCAGCTTTGGTGTTTGGCTGCCTAATTGGTGCTATTTCGGCCAAAAAGGTGCAGATGACGCAGATGCCAGAGATGGTGGCTTTATTTAACGGCTCTGGCGGTTTGGCGGCTATGCTTTTGGGCTGGTGGGAATATCATGTGTCTCCAGTGGTTTCAGTGGCGACGGCGTTTACGTTAATGGCTTCGGTTTTTATCGGAGGTTTAAGTTTTTCAGGAAGTGTAGTGGCTTGGGGCAAATTAAAAGAACTCATGGGAGGTAAACCCCATTTTTTTCCGGGTCAGAAATGGTTTAATCTTCTTTTAGTCTTGGGTGTGTTCGTAGGGGTCATTATTTTTTCTCTCAATCCTTCCCAAAACTATCTTTTATTTATTGGGCTTATTTTCTCTTCTTTGCTTTTGGGTGTGTTGGTCGTTATGCCCATTGGGGGCGCTGATATGCCCGTGGTGATCTCTCTTCTCAATAGTTATACCGGTGTAGCTGCAAGTTCGGCGGGCTTTGTGGTGCATAATAACATTCTTATTGTTGCGGGAGCGTTGGTGGGAGCCAGTGGAATTATTCTCACCCGTTTGATGTGTAAAGCGATGAATCGTTCTTTAACCAATGTTTTGTTCAGCGGTTTTGGTTCTGGTTCAAACACTGTTTCTCAAGGAGTGGCAGGGGAGGTTAAATCCATGACTCCTGAAGAAGCTTATTATGTTTTGGAAGCGGCGCGCTTGGTGGTGGTTGTTCCTGGTTATGGAATGGCGGTGGCGCAAGCCCAGCATGTGGTTCATGAATTAGCTTCTCTTCTTGAAGAAAACGGATGCGAGGTCAAATACGCTATTCATCCTGTGGCGGGGCGTATGCCGGGACATATGAATGTTCTTTTGGCCGAAGCCAATATTCCTTACGATCAGTTAATTGAAATGGAGGCTATCAATCCGCAGATGCCGATGGTGGATGTCTGTTTAGTCATTGGTGCCAATGATGTTGTGAACCCCGCGGCCCGTAATGATGAGGGTAGTCCTATTTATGGTATGCCTATTATCGATGCCGATAAGGCCAAGAACGTTTTTGTTCTTAAACGCTCCATGGCTTCAGGTTTTGCAGGTATCGACAATCCTTTGTTTTTCAACGACAATACCCGCATGATTTTTGGGGATGCTAAAGCTACCCTTCAGGCGGTGGTCAAGGGCTTCAAAGAATAGGTCAGAGTTAAAAAACTTGACTATTTCTATGGTCATTTTGTATCATGGCTCCATGAGCAGCCAAAATTCAGCCAAACAAATCAGTATTAGCGAGTTTAAGGCCAAATGCCTCTCTTTATTGGACGAGACCGGACGTACGGGAAAAGAATATTTGGTTACCCGGAATGGCAAGCCTTTGGCCAAGGTGATTCCCATTCAGAAAAAATCCCAGACATCCCGTGGCTCCCTTGCAGGGTTGGTGAAGTTGCATGGTGATATAGTGTCCGTTGATTTTTCTGAAGATTGGGATGTTCTCAAATGATTCTTTTGGATACCCATATTTTGCTTTGGTGGCATTTAAATTTTCCAAAATTGGGGGAAAAACGATTTGGTATTTTGGAGAAACTTGAAAGTAAGAAAGAAAATGTCTGGATTTCCATCATTTCTTTTTGGGAAATTGCCAAGTTGGCTTCTTTGGGGAGAATGAGTTCTTTATTGTCGCTGGATGAGTTGTTTAAGGAATTGGAAGAGCATCCTTTTGTGAAGGTCTTGCCATTGACGAGTGCCATTATTCTTGAAAGTATCCGTTTAGGCCCCAATTTTCACAAAGACCCCGCCGATCAGTTGATAGTGGCTACAGCTCGCGTTCATGGGCTTCGTTTGATGACGATGGATGAAAAAATTATCGATTCCGGGCTCGTGGCGATTACCTAAGATTCTATTGGCCAACCATTCCTGCTGCCAGTTGATAATCTCCTTCAGCGCCGCGGTACGAGGACAGGCTGGCCGCCCCAACAGGGGTGATTTTTCCCCCGTTGTTGATGTAAGCGATGAGCTTGCTTTCGCAGTCTTCGTAACCGCTGACTTTTCCTACTTGAAGGGCCGCTTGAAGGGTGACTTCCAGCCATAGGGTGGCATCTTCTCTGGAAATGCCCTCTCCTGATTCTATTATGGTATTGACTAAGAATTCATTCCAGGAATGCTCCGTTTGATTCGGAACGGTGATAGAAACCGTTAAAAACTGACTTGCGCTGGCTTCGGGGGCACTTCCAGAAGCAGTGGCAGGAATACCAGCATGAGTGTCGTTAATAGGTCGGTCAGCCTCCATCAGTCTTAAGGCATAAGAAGCTCCAGTTTCTGTAGGATTAGCCCCTGTACCCCCGGCGCAATTGCTGATAAAGCGGTCTCCCGTTTTGCGTCGTTTCTCTTGTAAGTCTTTATCCGAAATGCAAGAAGAGGGCCGCTGCAGACTTCTTATGCTGGAAAAAGAAGCTATGCTGATTGAGCTAGCGGAGTCAGTAGAGCTTGCGTGACCCTCGTATGCTTTAATTTGTGCTCCCATGTGATCTCCCCTTTCTATTAAGAGTTCATCTGCCAACAAGGCTATTATCGGCGGATATTCGGAAAGGTTGCGTCTGTTGATGAAATAATCATTTCATTTTAAGGTCTAATTGTGAAAATATCCTCTCCTATGTTAAAAATCAATCAAATGACGGTGCAACAGTTAAAAGAAAAACTCGATAAAAAAGAAAGTTTTCGGCTTATCGATTGTCGTGAGCCGGGTGAATATGAAGCGTGTCGGATTGAAGGGTCCACCTTAATCCCTTTGTCTAACTTTGCTAAAACAGCCTTGACTCAACTTAAACCCGATGAGGAAATTGTTATCCATTGCCACCATGGGGGGCGCTCCCAGCGGGCTTGTGAATATTTAGCGGCTAACGGTTTTAAAAATATCTCTAATGTTACGGGGGGGATTGATGCGTGGTCGATCTCCATCGATTCTAAGGTTCCAAGGTATTAGGAATGAAAATTTGGATTTTATCTCCCGATGTTTCCTTTGCCCATACCCTGAAACAGCAGATCAAAGGTTTAGGACATAAGGTGGAGTTGTTTTTTGATGTTTTATCCTTATCTGATTTTTTGTCCAAAAATAAAAAAGATAAATCCAAACGACCCGATTTGGCGTTTTTCGACCTTGAACCGGGTCAAACAGATAGTTTAGATTTATATCTTTCTTTAAAACAGGATTTTCCTGAAGTGGCAGGCTTGATTATTTTTTGTACTCATGTGGGTTATGGACATTATATGGCGTATATGAAAGCTGCCGGTGCTGAAGAAGAGGTGCCCTACATTCAAAAAGGGCGTGTTGAAAAAGAGTTGGAGAAGTTACTTCTTGAATGGTCGCAAAAAATGAGATAAAAAGAAAACGGATTTATTTCTTGAACTCAATCCCCAGCAGAAGCGGCATTTTGTTTTGATGGAGCAACTTTTTAAGGAGTTATCTACTTACTATTATGAATCGGGTGTTGGGGGTAAGTCAGGGGAGATTGTTAACTTGTTGGGTAAAATAAAAAACACCTCTCAAAATTTAGAATGGTTTGCTGTGGTGAGGCAGGTGGATTATTTACTGGGTCTTCAAGAAGCCCAAATGGGTGGTTTGACCAAGATAAAGAGAGAAGTAAAAGAATTGTTGAATTTGTGTGATAAGGAAATTAAAAAAATAAAGCCTGAATAGAAAATATAATATTCGGCTTCATGACTATGAGCATCTTTATTATTTCCGTGTTTGCGTCTTTTATTCCTATTTTAGTTTATATTCTTTTTCTGCGTTGGCTCGATCGCTACGAGCCAGAGCCTTTTACCCACATTGTTGTGGTTTTTATTTTAGGGGCAACCGTTTCAACAGGGCTGTCTTATTTTGGTAATACCATTATCGCGATTATTGGCAGGATGGTTTTAACTTCTTCAGCCAGTCAATATGTTTCGGCAGCGATTGTGGCCCCTATTGTGGAAGAAATTAATAAAGGTTTAATTGTTTTAGCCTTTGCCACTTTGAGCAAGGAGTTTGACAACTTAACCGATGGTCTTTTTTATGGGGCTGTGGTGGGTTTAAGTTTTGCTTTCTCTGAAAACATTCTTTATTTCACCCGTGTCTATGCGCAAAGCGGCGAGTTTGCATGGATGAAAAATATGTATACTCGTAGCCTTTTTGCGGCAGGGTTGCATGCATCAGCCACGTCTCTTTTTGGGGTTGGGGTGGCTTACGGTAAGTATCGCAATAAGATAGAAAGAATTGGAGTATTGGTTGTTGGGTTATTGTTGGCGATGATGGTTCATTCTTTCTGGAACTCTCTTTTAACTGTAGCTGGGTTGTCGCAAGATAGAGTGTTGATGATTGTTCCTTTCTTGTGCTTGCCCGTAATCTTTTTTGTTCTTTTTGTCTGCTTTCAGATGTCCTTGCTTAATGAAAGCCAATTGATTGAAAAAAGCCTGACGGAGGAAGCCAAACAAGGGCTGCTTCCTTTGGGTCATGTGAAGTATTTAAAGTCTTATTTTGCACGAAATACTTCTGGTTGGTGTGATGATGTGACTCATAAAAAAGAGTACATCGATACTGCGACACAATTGGCTTTTGAAAAAGGAAAATACTGGCAGTTGCCTGAGGAGAAGCGAGCCAGTGTGGAGCCCGAGATTCAACGCTTGCGCGATAAGCTGAAAACTTTTTTCAAAACACCTGCCGTATTAAACAACGAGCAAGGTAGTATCAGCAAAGTAGCCGCTATTTTGATCGGCTTTGTTGCTTTTTTTATAGTGGCCATCATTGTGGGGGTGGTTTCTTGGCATAGCATGCTTAAGAATTTTCCGGCCACCAAAGCGGCTCAAGTCTATTTGCAAAACAATCCGCAAGTGGAAGAAAGTCTCGGTAAAGTATCGACTTGGGATTCCGGACTCTCCGGTTCTTTTGATTATGGTTTTGGTGGGGGGGATGGCCGTTTGCAACTGAACCTTTCGGGAGATAAAGGCAAAGGTCGTGTGTTTTTGACTTTTTCGCAATTGAATACAGGTTTGCCTTGGCAAATTAAAACAGCCACTTTGTTTATTAAAGGAGATCGGGAGCCTCATAAATTGCCTACTCCTCAAGATTGGTATGATCGTACCTTGGATGCTATAGGAGACAGGAAC
>CAZQCI010000066.1:0-434 GCA_964592255.1 uncultured Nitrospiraceae bacterium
GGCCCCTTTTGATGCTATTTTAGTTGCGGCTGGATCACCGGAAATTCCCCTGCCGCTTTTAGAACAATTGGCTCCTCACGGCCGATTGGTTGTACCTGTAGGAAGTGAGGATCATCAGTATCTGGCACGGGTGACTCTTGAAGGTTCCCAGCCCGTGGTGGAAAACTTGGGCCCTTGTCGCTTTGTTAAGTTAGTGGGGGAATTTGGATGGGGTCGCCAAAGAACTGCGGGGGACCGTTTTAAGAAAAGATCTTTAGTATGACATTCCACTGTTTTTCAAAAATTAAAAAGGGATTCTTGGGGATGATGGTTTTGGCTGCCTTCGTTCGTTGTGCGGAATTTTCACAAATTTTTGATGTGCATCCTACTCATCATAAAATTCAATCTAAAGGAACCTATTATGTCGTACGTGAAGGAGATACCTTAAGCTCCAT
>CAZQCI010000066.1:444-11802 GCA_964592255.1 uncultured Nitrospiraceae bacterium
TCCATTGCAGATCAATTTAGCGTGTCTTTGCAACGCTTGGCGGAAGTTAATGATGTGGATCAGTCCCAAAATATTCAAGTGGGTGACCGTCTTTTCATTCCTCTCGATAAAAAAATAAAGAGTAAGAAACCTAAAAAAGAGCCTGCTAAAAAATCCACTGAAAAAAAAGAGCCTGTGCCCGTAGTGGTTGAACAACCTGCTAAGGAAACTAATCGTTTTGAATGGCCCATCGACAAGGGTATTGTTACCTCCCGGTTTGGTGTGCGTCATGGACGCCAGCATGATGGTATTGATATTTCAGCTCCGCGTGGTACCCCTGTGAAGTCGGCGGCAAAAGGTAAAGTGGTTTATGTCGGCAAAATGCATGGGTATGGTAATTTAATTGTTGTTAAGCATGTGGATAATTTTTTTACGGCTTATGCTCATTTATCCACTACCAAGGTTAAAGAAGGTGACAAAGTCAATTTGGGGGATGTTGTTGGTTTGGTGGGTTCTACCGGTCGTTCCTCTGGGCCTCATTGTCATTTCGAAGTGCATCAGGGGATGGAAGCAAGAAATCCTCTTTTCTTTTTACCAGAGAACAAGCAAGCTCTATCGGGAAAAGAAGTGGATGGGAACGAGTAAAGAAGTGTGAACTATACACAATGACAGGTTCGCAATTATTTATGTCGTATGTATAACAACTTAATTTAACATTTTTATGGAAGAACTTAAAAAATTCATTCGTGATGTTCCTGACTTTCCAAAACCGGGGATTATCTTTAAAGACATTACACCTCTTTTGGGTGACTCTGAAGGATTATCGCGTGTGACGCATATCTTGCTGGAGCGATTTTCAGGAGAGAAAATTGATAAAATTGTGGCGGTTGAATCCCGTGGTTTTATGTTTGGAGCGCCTTTGGCGGCACAACTCGGCATTGGTTTTGTGCCTATCCGCAAAAATGGAAAACTTCCTTGGACTAAAGTATCCGAAGAATATGCTCTTGAATATGGAACTGATAAAGTGGAAATGCATCAAGATGCTGTTTCTCCCGGTGAGCGTGTCGTCATTGTTGATGACTTGTTGGCTACTGGGGGTACCGTGGGTGCGGTGTGTCGTTTGCTTGAAAAGCAAAAGGCTCACGTAGTTGCTTGTGCTTTTGTGGTGGAATTGGATTTTTTAAAAGGCCGAGAGAAATTAAAAGGAAAAAACATTTTTTCGATATTGCATTATTAATCTTTTGGCCCCGTAGCTCAGACGGATAGAGCAGGGCACTCCTAAGGCCAAGGTCGGCAGTTCGACTCTGCCCGGGGCCGCATAATCCGCATGAGTGGATTCGATTTGCCAGGATCGTGAATCAAAGACGTATTTTTTTATGGAAAATGAAAATAAAAAAGCTTCCGACTGGTCCATTACCAAAGCGGCCGAGTATTACAATCTCGATGGTTGGGGTTCTGGTTATTTTGGCATTAATGACAAAGGGCATTTGTGTGTGTGGCCTTATGGAAAGCCAGGGCCCAGCATCGATTTTTTAGATGTGGTCGACGAGATTCGTGATAAACGTTTAAGCCTTCCGTGTGTCGTTCGTTTTCAAGACATCCTTCGCTCACGCGTTCAAACACTCATCAAAACTTTTGAAAAGAAAATAGAAGAATTAAATTACTCTGGGCGGTATTTTGGTGTCTATCCCATTAAAGTGAATCAGATGCGCGAAGTGGTGGAAGAAATTGTTGATGCCGGTTCGCATGCTCATTTTGGTTTAGAGGCCGGTAGTAAAGGGGAGCTGATTTTTGTGTTGGCCTATAATACCGATCCGGAAGCCGTGACCATTTGTAATGGTTATAAGGATGAAGAGTTTATGAGGCTGGCGCTTTTGGGACGTAAATTGGGTCGCAAGGTGATTGTGGTGATTGAAAAGCTTTCTGAGTTGCCTCAACTCATTCGTTTGGCTGATGAAATGCAAGTTGAGCCTTTAATTGGGCTACGTGCCAAATTGTCCACCCCAGGTGCGGGTAAATGGGTTTCTTCCAGTGGTGATTTTGCCAAATTTGGGCTTACAACTCCCGAAATGATTCAAGCGGCAAAAATTCTCAAAGATCAAGGTAAAGAAAATTGTCTTAAACTTTTTCATTTCCACGCAGGAAGCCAACTGACGGATATTCGTACCATTAAAGAAGCGGTTAATGAAGGCAGTCGGATGTATGCCAAATTGAAAAAAATGGGTTTTGGCATTGAGTATTTTGATGTGGGAGGCGGTTTGGGTGTGGATTATGAAGGTTCCAATACCACCTCGGATTCTTCCGTTAATTATACATTGGAAGAGTATGTTCATGCCGTGGTGGATACCTTACAGCAGATTTGCCGTGACGAAAAAGTAGATCAGCCTCACATTGTTTCGGAATCGGGTCGTGCTATTACAGCGCATCATTCTTGTATTATCATGTCTGTTTTTGGAAATATTCAGATTGGTGAAGATGATGCTATTCCTGTTTCAGATAATGAACCTGAAATAGTCCGTCGTATGCGGGAAATGGTAGCGCGCATCAATCTTAAAAACCTTCAAGCCATTTATCATGAAGCGGTTTCTAAAAAAGAAGAAGCCCTTTCAATGTTTAAGCTAGGAATTTTAGGTTTGGAAGATCGGGCTAAAATAGAATCCCTCTATTGGAAATTATGCCGCCATATCATTAGTCTCAACGCTCGTCGCAAAAAAACTCCAAAAGATACGGTGAACCTTGATAAACTTTTGGCTGATCAATATTTGGCTAATTTTTCCTTATTTCAATCGGCTCCTGACCATTGGGCTTTTGACCAACTTTTTCCGATTGTTCCTTTGCAACGTTTAGATGAGCCTCCCTTGCGGGATGCCACTATTGTGGATATTACCTGTGACAGCGATGGTAAAATCGATCAGTTTGTTGACCCCGCTGCACGCCGCTTGACACTGAGCCTGCATGACTTGAAGCCCGGAGAGCCCTATCATATCGGACTTTTTCTCTTAGGTGCTTATCAGGATATCATGGGAGACATGCACAATCTTTTTGGTCGTGTGAATGAAGTTCATGTATTTTGCGATGATGAAGATCCAGAAGATTTTTACGTTGAAGAAGTGATCCCGGGTGACAGCATTGCTGATGTGTTGAATCGCGTGCAATATTTTTCCGGTGAGTTGGCAAAATTGGTGAAAAAAGCCATTGATGAAAAAATAAAGTCCGGCAACATCAAACCCAAAGAAGGAATGACGTTGTTAGAGTTTTATGAACAGGTCATGAAGAGCTATACTTACCTGGCTACTGAAAAACCCCAGTCTCTTTCCACTGAAATCAATTCAGAAATGATGGCATCTCCTGTGACGTTCCACCAATCTTAATTGAGGTGTTCGGCACCATGCAGAATGGAGCCATAAACTTCTTGGGCGCGTTGCAGTAATTTGTTGGCGATATCTAACTCGTGCCCTTCCAAATTGACTCCGGAAGCCAGCCATAATTCCGTAAAGCGATCGGTTAAAATTCCACCTGAAAGCACCTCACGGCAGATGGCTCGGAGTAAACATTCTTCTGTTGTCATCTTTCCCCCCTTTTCAATGAAAAGATTAACTTTTTAGAAAGGATTATTTTCCGAGGACTTAATTAATATAATTATATATAAATTATATTAATTTAAGTATTATTTGTTTCTTTTTAAATAATGTCAAATGAAATAAGTTAATTAAAATAAAAATTTCATACTCAAAAGCAAGTCAGTCTGGCGCTAGTCAGCCGAGATCCAATTCCCGATATGTCTTAAATCGGGATCCATTTTTTTATTAACCTGGACCCCGGCTTTTGCCAGGGTGACGATTTCTATTTTTATAAAATAGGTGATTTATCTTCGGCGACGAAGGGAAGGTTTGACGACAATTTCCACAAAGGGAGGAACGCCTGGTACGGTACAGCGTGGAATTTCTTTTCCTAAAATTTTTTCAATATCTTTAACCATGGCTCGGTCCATCCACGTACCGATGGAAGATACCAGCCCTTGGGCATTGGCACGAGCGGTTCTACCAGCACGATGGATGTATTCATCCACGGTTTCTGGTAAATCAAAATTCACTACATGTTGAATACCAGGCACATCAATACCGCGTGAGGCGATATCGGTGGCGACTAAAACACGGACTTCTCCTTTTTTAAAATCATCGAGTGCAGCGGTTCTCTCCGATTGGCTTAAGTCAGAATGGATTTTGGCCACTTTATGATTTTCTCGTTGTAACATTTTAGTGACCCAATCGGCATCGATTTTCATGCGCGTAAAAATAAGAGTGCTGCCTAATTCTTGCTGTAGCAAAGCTAACAGGCAGTTTTGCTTATTTTCGCGATCTACTAAGTAAAGGCGGTGAGTGATGCCTTCTGCAGCTTTGCCGGTGGGTAGAATATCAACGCGTGCCGGGTTATTTAAAAAATTTCGTGCTAGCCGTTCAATGGGTTCGGGCATGGTGGCGGAAAACATCATCGTGTGCCGGTTTTTGGGTAAATGTTTGAGAATGGCGTTGACCTGCGGCAGAAAACCCATATCTAGCATATGGTCCGCTTCGTCCAAGACCAATTCTTCGATATGCCCCACATCCACAGTTTTGCGTTCGATGTGATCCAATAGCCTTCCAGGAGTTGCCACAATGATGTCGATTTTTTTTCTCAGTTCTGTCAACTGCGGCCCCATTTTTACTCCGCCGATTAAACAGACTGTTTGAAGATGATGATGTTTGCCAAAAACGTCTAAAAAACTTTTTGTTTGAAGAGCAATTTCCCGGGTTGGTGAGATAATTAAGCCACGTAAGCCATGCCCGTGGGTTAGCCGCTCTGCTAAAGGTAGAGAGAACGCCGCCGTTTTGCCAGAACCTGTTTGTGCCAAACCCACAACGTCTTGTCCGGTAAGACTTATGGGAATAACTGCAGATTGAATAGGTGTGGGGTGTTTAAAGCCTAAATAGTCAATGCATTTTAAAATGGGTTCAGAAAGTCCCAAGCTTGCAAATGATTGATTGGTGGTATTAACGGGATGCTGCCCCAATGCCAGTACCTCGGGCGGGAAACTATTTTCTGTCATGGGGATGTTGTAGATGATCTAGTCTGAAAGCACAATCAGTTTTAGGTAGCGGGCCAGCTTGATTTTTTTTTGGTCACCCCGGCAAAAGCCGGGGTCCATAGATACCGGCTTAAGGCATGCCGGTATGACTCAGACCAGTTTGACGATAGGGGTTTGAGGAATCATCGATTTAAAAATCGACATCTTGGCTTGTTTGGTTTTATGGTTCGTTATTGCAAGGCGCGTACTTTTGGACCTCGCCATGACGATTAAAAATATGCCAGTTTCTTTCCCCAAAAATAAATTAGAGACACTCAATTTTAATTCTCTTTTACCTGAAATTATTTTTAAAGCGCTTCGTATGCAGGGTTTTCGCCCTACAGGAGTTTTATATCCACTCAACAGTTATGAAAACCGCGTCTATGAGATTGGTGTGGAAGAGGGGATGCCTTTGGTAGCCAAATTTTATCGACCGGGGCGTTGGTCGGATGTTGCTATTGGTGAGGAACATCAATTTTTAAAAAAACTTCACGAAGCGGAAGTTCCTGTAGTTCTGCCGCTTGTTCTTTCGTCCGCAGTCAAAAATATTTCAACACTGGGATATTTGGAGGAAGAAAAACTTTTCTACGCGTTTTTTCCAAAATTCCGCGGGCGAGAGCATGCAGAGGTGACTAACGATGACCGTCGTTGGCTAGGAAGAACATTAGCCAGGCTCCACAATGTTGGTGAGCATTTTAAAACAAAACATCGCCTCCAACTCAACCCGCAAACTTATGGTTACCAATGCTTAGATTTTATTTTGTCCCAATCTTTTTTGCCTTCCGATCTTAAAAGCCAGTTGGAAACTTATTTGCTTATGGCATTAAAAAAAGTGGAAACTTTTTTTAATTCTTCTCTCCAATTCATTCCGGTCCATGGTGACTGTCATCCTGGCAATGTTTTATGGAATAACGATGGTCCACATCTTCTTGACTTCGATGACATGGTAGTGGCCCCGCCTGTTCAGGATATTTGGATGTTGTTTTTTGGTAATGAAGAAGAGAAGCGAGAACAAAGAAAATTTTTTTTCGAAGGGTATGAAATTTTTCGAAAATTCGATTTATCGACTCTCATTCTTACCGAGCCGTTGCGCACCTTGCGCATGATCCGCTACGCCGCTTGGATTGGGCAGCGTTATGAAGAGGAAGCTTTTAAGCGTGCTTTTCCTTATTACCGTGAGCGACGTTATTGGGAAGGATTTATTCAGGATATGAAGGAACAAATCTCTCTCTTGCAGGAAATTTCAGGATAAATTTAATTTTTCCTTGATGTAATTCAATTCATAAATGGTGGCGATGTCTTTTGGTCGACCTAAGGCTTTTTTAGCTTTGATCAGATCGTCGATGGAAATCAGTTTGATTTTTTTACCTTGCAAATCCATAGTTGTGGCTCTGCTACTTATTTCTTCGAAAGTGCCGACTGCAGGTAGCTCACCTAAAATATCCAATATTCCTAAATCGGTTTGAAGGTAGATATTTTTTAGACTATGGGTTTGTTCAGGTAATTCTAAAAAAGAAAGTTTTTCAGTTGTCATACGATATTTAGGACGGTAAGGGGCCAAACATTTTCTGAGGCTGGCAATACTTTCAGGAGTTAAATAAACACATATATCAACATTTCTTGTTACTTGGGCTGAACCATGGAAGACAGCAGCTAATCCTCCAATGAGGACAAAGTCAATCTTGGCTTCCTATAGTACTTTTAGGATGTTTTCTAGATTGTTCACGCATGAGACGTCCTGCCTCTTGAAGGGCAAGAACAAGTTCTAAGGCTCCTTGGTGTTCTTGTAACCGTTTTTCAAAAGTTAATTCCAGATTACAGTCCACCAAATTGACATCAATTCCGTAATCAATAGCTTCTTGATAAGCTTTTGCTAAGGAGGGATTCATGGCATTTATTTTATAAGAACAGATTCAAAAAACAACTTAATTCCATTCGTATTTGCATACATCGGAAGGTTCGAAGAAGTAAGCAACTTCAAACTTAGCGGTGTCCATGCTGTCGCTTCCATGAGAGGCGTTGCATTGGATGTCGGTTCCGAAATCGGCACGGATGGTTCCAGGATTTGCTTTGGCAGGATCGGTGGCTCCCATTAAATTACGCCATTTGGTAATGGCATTGTTGCCTTCTAGAGCCATGACGACTACGGGGCCGGAAGTCATAAAAGTCACCAATTCATTAAAGAAAGGACGGTCCTTGTGGACGGCATAGAAGCCTTGGGCTTTTTCGGTGGAAAGATGCATCATGCGCATGGCTACGACTTGTAGTCCGTTCGATTCGATGCGGTCGACGATTTGGCCGATAACACCTTTTGTTAAGGCATCTGGTTTAATGATGGCTAATGTACGTTCAAGTCCCATGGGCTTCTCCTCTTAATCTTAAGGTTTTAAAGGGGGAACGTATAAATGATTTGGTTTTTCAAGGCAATGAATTTTTAATCGTTCTTTACAAAAGTAGAGTAATCAGCTGAAAGAAAAGTGGATTTTAGTCGCGTTTCAATTTTTTGTATTTAATCCGATGTATCTGGTCAGCTTCGGTACCTAAGCGGCGTTTTTTGTCTTCTTCGTATTCCGAGAAATTTCCGTCGAACCAAACGACCTGGCTGTTTCCTTCAAATGAGAGAATATGGGTGGCAATTCGGTCTAAAAACCAGCGATCGTGGCTGATGACGACGGCGCAACCGGCGAAATTTTCCAAAGCCACTTCTAAGGCGCGGAGTGTGTTGACATCCAAATCATTGGTAGGTTCATCCAATAAGAGAACGTTACCGGCATCTTTTAAAGTCATTGCCAAATGGACGCGATTTCTTTCTCCGCCAGAAAGAACGGCAATGGGTTTTTGTTGGTCGGATCCTGTAAAATTGAAACGAGCTACGTAACCGCGCGAGTTCACTTCACGATTGCCTAGTTGAATAGTTTCATGTCCACCGGAAATACATTCCCACACATTACGTTTATCGTCAGGGGCAAATCGGTTTTGATCGACGTATCCTAGCTTTACGGTTTCACCCACTTTGAAAGTGCCGGAGTCTGGCTTTTCCAACCCCATAATCATCTTGAAGAGCGTAGTTTTACCGGCGCCGTTGGGGCCGATTACACCAACAATGCCGCCTTGAGGTAGTTTGAAATTTAAGTTTTCAAACAAAACTTTATCGCCATAGGCTTTGCTTACATTTTGTGCCTCAATCACACTGGCGCCTAAGCGTGGCCCGGGAGGAATAAAAATTTCCAAATCCTCTTCGCGTTTTTCGTTTTGCTGCTTGAGCATATTCTCGTAATTGGTGATACGAGCTTTAGCTTTAACCCGGCGCGCGGAAGGGGATTGACGAATCCATTCTAGTTCTCGCTCCAAAGTTTTAAGGCGTTTGTTCTCTGATTTTTCTTCTTGGCGAAGTCGCTCTTCTTTTTGTGCCAACCATGAAGAATAGTTTCCTTTCCACGGAATGCCATGCCCACGGTCGAGTTCTAAAATCCACCCGGCGACATTATCTAAAAAATATCGGTCGTGAGTCACGGCGATGATAGTGCCTTTATATTGTTGGAGATGGCGCTCCAGCCAGAAAACAGATTCGGCATCTAAGTGGTTTGTGGGTTCGTCCAAGAGTAAAATATCTGGTTCTTGTAATAAGAGCCGGCAGAGGGCCACGCGGCGTTTTTCCCCTCCGGAAATGAGAGATACTTTGGTGTCGTCAGGTGGGCATCGCAGGGCGTCCATGGCCAATTCCAATTTATTGTCCAAGTTCCACGCATCCGATTGTTCCAGTTTTTCCTGTACTACGGCTTGACGTTCGATGAGTTTGTTCATCTCATCATCACTCATGGGGTTGGCAAAACTGTTATTGATGTTTTCGTATTCCTTCAACAGATTGACTGTTTCTTGTACGGCTTCCTGGACCACTTCTTTTACCGTTTTGTTTGGATCTAAATTTGGTTCTTGTTCCAATAGTCCGATGCTGTAACCTTTGGAAAAGGTGATGTCCCCCGTGTAATCTTTATCGACACCAGCAATGATTTTTAAAAGCGAGCTTTTACCCGCTCCGTTTAATCCCAATACACCGATTTTGGCTCCATAAAAAAATGAAAGAGAGATGTCTTTCAATACCTGCTTTTGAGGAGGATGCACGCGGTTGACTCGGTGCATGGAAAAAATAATTTGATTGGGTTCGGAAGGAGGTTTGGACATAGGGGAGGTTCTTAGCAATGGAGAAGAATCACGGCAATCTAAATTTTTATTGTCATCGCGAGGAGGGTCATCGGCCCGACGTGGCGATCCATGGATTGCTTCTCCGCCTTCGGCGGCTCGCAATGACGGGACAGAGTATGATAATCGGACGGTTGTTTTAAAGTTTTCGGACGTTTTTACACATTTTATTTTTCTGTTTTTTTTAAACCCCTGTTTTTAAGGGTAATTTTTTCAGCTAAGCCTGGCATATTGTTTGCGTATAGGGGGTTATGGAAAATAATTTGAAATATACTTATGACGATATTGTTTATTGTTCTGAACTCATCAGGCAGGTTTTAAGATTGTTAGATAAAATTACCGACTCAAAAATTCCGGTAGTCATTTGCGGCGAAAGTGGAACGGGGAAAGAGTTAGTGGCTAAAGCTCTTCATTACAACAGTGGTCGCAAGATGTGTCCTTTTGTTTCGGAAAATTGTGCGGCTATTTCAGGAAATCTTTTAGAAAGTGAATTGTTTGGTCATAGCAAGGGGGCCTTTACCGGTGCCGATCGCGATAAAGATGGTTTGTTTAAGTATGCTAATGGAGGCACGTTGTTTTTAGATGAAATTGGCGACATGCCGATGGAGCTTCAATCTAAATTATTACGAGTGGTGCAAGAAGGGGAGATGCGTCCTATTGGCAGTACAAAAACATTTAAAGTGGATGTCCGCATTGTATGTGCCACGCACCATGATTTGTCATTGCTGGTGCGAGAGAGAAAATTCCGTGCTGATTTATATTATCGTTTAAATGGTATGACAGTGTTTATGCCTTCATTAAGGGAGCGTAAAGAAGACATTCCGCTTTTGGTCCGGCATTTTCTTGATAAGTTTGGATATCAGAATATTCACGTTGATCCAGAGGTGTTTGAGTTGTTTTCCAATTATACATGGCCGGGGAACATTCGTGAGCTGGAGCATGTGGTTCATAATGCTTGTCTTTTTTCTGATGTAGAAAAAATTACACCCGAGACTGTTTGTTTTAAGCGTGAACTTTTTCTGCCTGAGGGCATGGTCTTGTCCCAAGAAAGTAGAGTGGCGTTGCAAGATGAGCCGACGCGTTTGCGCCAGGCTTTAAGATTAGCCAAGATGAATAAGACGGAAGCCGCGCGTTTGTTAGGGATTAGTCGTAGTACTCTTTATGCTAAGTTGGCCCTATATCAAATAGACAATTTTTAATTCATATCAAAATAATAGTCATTATTTTGACTTTTCTATCAAAATAACAAGAGATTAAAATAATAAGTATTTAATATTACTTAATTTTTTAAAATATCACCTGGCATTAAAATTGCTTTATCATCTCCAGGAGAGATGATGAAACACTTATTTTTAATCATATTCAGTCTGTTTTTTTTACTAGGATCCACAAGTCTTTGGGCTGATGACGAACCCATCGATGAATGTTCCCAACTACAAGAAAAAATTAATATTTTTAGTTCTTTAGAAGAAACTGTTGCACGTGATTTTGCTCGTATTACAGATAAAAGCTTGTGTGATTCGATGAGTGCCCAATGTGATTATTTTTATTCCACGCTTAAGCGATATCATAAAGAATACCGGAACCAATGTCAGGAAGACTATGAAATCCCCACTATCTCTATCTGTGATTATGCTGCCAATCCTTGTGTGAAAAAACCCAAAGTGAATCCTTTTTCTGCTTATCACGCCCGTCGTTAGTTCTATTAATTATACACTGTGGCATTTTTTGTATACACCTTGTCAGGTCGTTGACATTTTTGTTCTTTTTCCATGTTTTTTGAACTTCAACTTAAAAAATAATATTAATAATTTCAATTAGTTATAATTTTAACAATTCTCCCATTCTGGCATACCAATTGCTCTATAGAAGAACGAAGCACATTTCCACCCCAACGGTAGAGGGGGTTAGAATCTTCAAGGTTTTGACCCCCTCTTTCCTTATCTAGCTGTTACTTTAATTCCCAAATATCTTAGCTTGAAGTTTTTTTCGTCATTCCGGTGGGTAGTGACTCATTTTCAATTTGAATAACTCCCCCTAACCCCCTCTTATTTTAAGAGGGGGAGAATTCATTT
>CAZQCI010000067.1:0-11769 GCA_964592255.1 uncultured Nitrospiraceae bacterium
TGGAATTAAGGTTGCAAGTTCGGTTGCGGTAAAAATATTTTTCTCTTCGCCACAGGTTCTGGCATTTCAGCTATTCGTTCCGTGATTTTAGAAATAAATAAACATCGCGATCGTTATCAAAACATCACCTTGTTTTATGGGGTGCGCCATCCCAACGAATTTGCTTATTCAAGAGAATTTTCTTTATGGGAAAAAAACGATATTAAAATTCGCACCGTTATTTCAAACAATCACCATGGAGAATGGAAAGGCCCTACAGGGCATGTGCAGCAATTACTACCACAAAAAAGCCCCCATACTGTCGCTTTTTTATGCGGTGTTTCGGGCATGGTGAAAGAATTGAAAGAAAAACTTCCATCCTTGGGCATAGAACATATTTTACTTAATTATTAGTTCTTGGTTTTTTCAAAAAAATCGCATTCATCTTTAATAACACATGTGTGACACAAAGGCCGACGGGCATGACACACGTTTCTCCCATGCGGAATAAGAAGATTAGTAATTAAAGTCCAATCTTTTTGGGAAGTCACTCGCATCAAATCCTGCTCTATTTTATCGGCTGTTTTATTTTTAGAAAGTCCAATACGTTGGGACAGGCGTATCATATGAGTATCCACACAAATACCTTCATTTTTTCCAAAAATATTTCCCAACAAAACATTGGCTGTTTTTCTTCCCACTCCTGGAAGTTGGGTTAAAGCCTCCATGGAATTAGGAACTTGCCCGCCAAATTTATCGATAAGCATCGCACAAGCTCCACGGATATTTTTGGCCTTATTACGATAAAACCCGGTGGAATGAATATCACCCTCCAATTCATCAGGAGAAATCTGAAGATAATCTTGCGGAGTTCGATATTTTTTAAAAAGAGAAGGGGTGACTTGATTGACACGCTTATCCGTGCATTGAGCGGAGAGAATCGTAGCAACCAACAATTCCAAAGGATTAGAATGATTAATGGCTGTTTGAGGCCGAGGGTATTCTTTCGCTAAAATTTTTAAAATCCGGTTAACTCTATTTTTTTGAAACGAAAGAGAATGCATGCGTCAGTGAGTGTCCTCATTGGAGCCACCCCGGCATATTTTCCCAACGGGATCCCTCTGAGACGCTCCTTTTATTTTTTCATCTTTCCTTTGGAAAGATCAGTCGCTTCAGACAACCAGCCTTGAAGAGCTTTAGCACGGGAAGCATCGGAAGGGTGGGAGGCAAAGAAACTGGTCTTCTTGGCATTAGGGCCACCTTTTGAAGCTGCCTTTTTCCACAAATCAATTGCCGCTTGCGGATTAAATCGGGCTTTACTCATATAATAAAAACCAGTTTGGTCCGCATTGCTTTCGTACTTGCGACTGTAACTAGGAAGATACAAATTAACACCTAATGAAAAAATTTGATCAAAACCGTTTTGGATATTTCCCCCCAACCCTTGCCCAATGGCAACGCTCGCTACTGTTCCTAAAAGACCCAACCCTTGCATTTTACTAATGCGGCGCGTGACATGACGAAGGGTTGCATGAGCTATTTCATGCCCTAACACAGCAGCAATTTGGTCATCGCTGTTAATATCCACCAAACCTTTTTCTTTATCAAACAACCCGGTATAAATACCAATTTTTCCACCGGGCATACAAAAAGCATTCACAATATCTGGACGGTCGAAAATATGAACTTCATAAGGAAGGTTAGGAATATCAGACACAGCGGCTAAACGTTTAACAATTCTTTCAACACGGGCCTTCAAAGCAGCATCGCGAGGAGAATCAACACCAATACCCGATTTTTTAAACTCATTAATCTGTTCGCGCATGACCTGTTCCCCGAGACGGATATCATCCTTCAACGAGTAAAGGTTAAAAAACTTTTTCTTATAATCCCACAAATGACGGTCTTTAGAACCCTGATCATCATCGTCATCATTGCGGTTTTGTGACATCTTGGCCCCGGATCCACTCGAGGCATACGCCGATGGCAAAATGCTGAAAGAACCAAACAAGAAAACCCAAACCAGCACATGAATAAAATGTTTCATAAAATCTCCTTGAGAAAACAATAATCTGATTGCCTGTTAAGAATCAATAATATAATCAAAACCTATGTGTAAAAAACTTATCATTTTATGTCTTTTTTTAGGAATCACTTTTCAAGCCAGCGCGATTATGCCCGTTAAAGTGCCTTTAGAGAAAAAATGGGAACTGAGTGGCTTTCATCAACCCGAATCGATTATCTACGATGCCCAACGCAAGATTCTTTATGTCTCTAACGTTTGGGGAAACCCTCCGGATAAAGATGGTCAAGGCAGTATTTCCAAAATATCTTTAGATGGAAAAATGATTCAAGACAATTGGATAACAGGACTCAACGCGCCTAAGGGCTTAGCCCTTGTGGGAGATAAACTCTACGTCGCTGACCTCGATACTTTAATTGAAATAGACGTCACCCAAGGCAAAATCACCAAACGTTATGTGATCCCACAATCAAAGTTTTTCAATGATGTGGCATCCGACAGTCAAGGCCGTGTTTTTGTTTCGGACATGATGGATGACAAAATTTATATCTTGGAAAAAGGACAGTTTTCCGTCTGGCTTTCCGATTCGAAATTGGAAAATCCAAATGGTCTTTTTGTAGAAGGAGACACGCTCTACGTTGCCAGTTGGGGTAAAATGACGGAGGGTTTCAAAACCCAAGTACCCGGACATTTGAAAAAAGTGTCTCTCACCACCAAACAAATTGAAAGTATTGGGATGGGCTATCCCATCGGTAATTTGGACGGATTGGAATCTTATAATAACGGTTTTTTAGTCACTGACTGGATTGTCAGTAAATTGTTCTTCATCGAAAAAACCGGGCCTTCTTCAGTCATCCTTAATTTACCGAGTGGGGCAGCAGATTTGGAAGTTATCCCGGATCAAAAAATTATCTTTATCCCCTTAATGCATGACAATAAAATAGTGGCTTATTCCATTCTGTAAAAATTAAAAGAAGTGTCACAGAATGTCAGAAAGGGGCACCACCCTCAAAGTACTGAATCCATCTCCCGAAAGCCCAGTGCTAATAACAAACAAATGTGCTGAACTTGCAAAATCGTCAGCCAAGGTACTTAAAACCAACGAGTCAGACCTCCAATCGATAGGAGAAACTATATCGATATCAATTGGATTCAATCCGACAGCAATATCATAAGTCACCACGGATAAAGCAAAAGCCGAATCTATTTCAAAAGACGGCAACATAAAGGAATTATTCAACGCCACAAAACCCAAACTGAACTTATAAGGTACATTCAACGCCACGACCTTACTGGCTCCCGTCAAAGCCGCTTCACTACTCAGAGATACAGTAACCGGTGGATTGTCTTCCTTTAAATCAACCACAACAATGGAATCATTCTGTGTATCAGGGATAAGAAGAAGATTTTCAGCCAACGGATCGGAACCAGCCAATCCACTCAAACCTAAATCACCAAACCATAACGCCTCCCCGGGTTTTCCAAATCCTGAAGGCAATTGAATAGGAGAAAATTGGGTCGCATCCGAAACAATGGCATTACAAAAACCATTATCCATAGGTATAGGGATAAGATAATAAAAACCATCTGAGAATAAAGCGACAAAGTAACCTTCTTTTCCTGTGCTTGAAATGTAGATTTTTTCCACAGACTCCATATCCAAATCTTTGAGAATAGAAGTTGAAGAATTAAAATCATAATCCGCAATTTTTAAAGACGTATCATGAACAGGATCATAAACAAAAAAAGGACTAAATGCTTCGACAGATAAAATATTGGATGTGGAAGGAAAAAACAGACGGTCAATCGTAGATCCTGCATAAGTACTCGGGCTTAAACAATCCATGCCGTTAGCTATAGTAAAATCAGCCCCACTGACTGGGTAATTAAATCCAAACTGCACTTCTTGAGAAGACGGAACATCAATCACAGAGCTCGCTTCCTCCATCACCTCTAAAATACTTCCTCCATCCGGTAAAAAACCAGCAGCAGCATCCGTTAAAAAAAACATACCACTGGAATTGGGAATGACTGCCAGTGACACAGGAGTTCCTGATATATCCACATCGACAGCCGTATCAACAGTGACAACCCCAGAACTTTCGGTAAAAGAACTGATTTGGTTTTGAGATGTGGTTTCATTCACCCCAAACACAACACCTGTATCCGTTTTGTAATCATAACCCAGAGTGTATGCTTCTAAAGATAACGGCACAAAATCATGACTCACCACCGATTCATAAGCTTCCGAAGTGCCACACGTATCCGGGTCGAGATAAACCACACTCACTGTATCATTTAAAGAAGCCTGAATACGGACAAGAAAAGAACCATCATCATTGGAAGTAAGAGAACAATCTTCTGTGGAACCATCTGCAGAACATTCCGGTAATGATGAAGCACATGTTGCAGCCGATACAGGACTTGAAAAAGCATCCAACATTTTTAGCAAACGACTCACACTGGAACTGACGCGCACTTCTACCGTAGACGAATCAGGCACAGCTCCCGCACTTGCAGTAATAGTCACAAACCCACTCGCATCAGGCGCCGAAACTGTCAGACAAGAAGTACTAGAACCACTGCTACAACTATTAGCCGGAGGAGGAATAGAAGCTTGAGGCAATGCATTTCCTCCGGAACAAGCAGGCAAGAGAAAGACCCCTAACCAAAACAAACCCATGATTTTTCGTAGCATGGGTTTAATTCTAACTAATTTCTTAACTTAAAAAAAGATTCATCCTCACCAACAAGGCAATTATTTCATTTTTTCGAAACATGAATAGCATTCGTAAATAAAGACAATTAATTCTCATTTTGAAACACTTATCAAAATGATATGTATATAGTTTAAAAGGATGTCAAAAAATATAAAAATTTGTCAGTAACTACCTAAAATTAAAGATATTTTTTTTATTGATTCTGGACGAAAGATGGCCTGCTTTTTGCTTGTTATTTGACGGTTGCGGGTGTGAAGGGATCTGGAATGTCACACATGACAAATTATATAACAAAAGGTTTATTCCTTTTTTTTCTTCTTATTTCTTATTTCTCTTTTAACGCCTCAAGTTATGCCATAAATCCCAAAGCTCCTTCCGGCACACCTTCTCTACCTTCAAGCTCGTCAAAAATTCCAAGTAATACAAACACAACTGATACTTCAACTACGACTTCTCCAAATTCGAATACGAGCGATTTGCTTTCAACACCACAGGTCAATACACCCACTAATACAACCACTACCCTTCCCAACTTGGATACAACCGTTTCCAACCCAACAAGTACTACTATAGACACCAGTGTCACAGACACCAGTGTCACAGACACCAGTGTCATCGACACCAGTGTCATCGACACCAGTGTCACAGACACAGGAGCACCAAACACAAACTCATCGACAACTACTATTCCAACAACAAATACAAATACCAACACAACAACCTCAACAACATGCGTTCCCCAAACAGAAATATGTGATGGAAAAGATAACGACTGTAACGGAACTATAGACGAAGGTTGTTGCTACTCCGATTCTGATTGTAATGATGGAGATTCTTGTACAACCGATGCGTGCGCTTCAAATAAATGCTCTCATGTTGCACCAGACACAGATGGCGATAAAATTATGGATTGTAAAGATGAATGTCCTTCTGACGCCAACAAAACTGCCGCGGGCATTTGCGGTTGTGGTGTCGCTGACACTGATTCGGATGGTGATGGTACCGCTGATTGCTTAGATGCATGCCCAAGCGACGCCAACAAAACTTCTGCAGGTATTTGTGGTTGCGGCACTCAAGACAATGACATGGATGGTGACGGAACAGTGAATTGCCAAGATAAATGTGCGATAGACCCTAAAAAAACAGACCCTGGCATCTGTGGTTGCGATGTTGCTGACACCGATTCAGATGGTGATGGTATTGTAGATTGTAAAGATGAATGCTCTTCTGATTCTACAAAAATTAAAGCTGGTATTTGTGGCTGTGGTGTCGCTGACACCGATTCAGATGGTGATGGTATTGTAGATTGTAAAGATGAATGCTCTTCTGATTCTACAAAAATTAAAGCTGGTATTTGTGGCTGTGGTGTCGCTGACACCGACTCAGATGGTGATGGCACACCTGATTGTTTAGAAAAAACTGAAAAGACTCCTATTTCAGCTCCCGAACCTGAACCCACACCTTTAAAAACAACAGAAACTGAACAACAAGAAACAACACAAAATCCTTGCGATAACCAAGATGGGACACCCATCAATATTGACGACGGTAATGCGTGCACAACCGACTCATGTAACACCAAAACAGGTGAAGTCACTCACGAAACAGTTGAAAGTGATGACGGAAATGCTTGCACCACAGATGCTTGTGATACAACAACGGGCGAAATAACACATTCTACTATCAGCGACTGCTGTATGACAGATAGCTATTGCGATGATAATGATGCCTGTACGACGGATACCTGCTCTGGCGCTTCTACCAGTATTGCTGGGGTAAAAACAGCCGGCACTTGTTCCCACACAGGTACTTCGACAGATGACAACGACGAATGCACTACAGATACTTGTGATGCTCAAGGACAAGTTACTCATACTGCTATCGACAGCGCAGCAGACAATGCGTGTGGTTCATGTGGTGACGGCATCGTCAACACAAATGAAGAATGTGATGATAATGATGACCTAGATAATGGAAAAATCTGCAATACCCAATGCCAATGGGAACCTCAATTAACATGCCCCGAAGGACAACCCAAAATGGCTTTGTGCGTACAAAATGCACTTGGCATTACCTGCTACGACAGCGACGGTGCAAAATGGGCGGAAATTTCCACATCAAGCACTAAAGGCTTAAGCCGCAACCCACAAGGCCGAATGATTTATACAGACGGTCAACTAATCTATGCGCTGCCTCAAGATACCATGGAAGCCAGCTCCTTATATGATGCCAGCGCATTAAAAGACACCTTTGATGACACCAAACAAGATAAGCAGGGCATTTATCTATCCTCTTCAACCAGCGGCAACATATACTACATTCCCAAAGACAGCAGTGAGTCGATCAGCCTCTATGCTAGCGTAGCAGGAGCCAATCATTTAATCATTGCTGACAAAGTCCTTTATTACACAGGAGACGATTTAACAGGCTCCAACATTTATCAAGGCAACAGCACCACCCCTTTATTCTCTTCAAAAGATTTAGCTGAAAAATTGGGAGTAAGTGCTGACATCGCCGACATGACAGTTGATTCCAATGGACAGATGATTGCAGTCACTAAAGGAGGCGTCTTCTTTACTTTCTCTCCAGGCTCATTGAAATCAGGGGCTAGCCTCTCTGTTATTGCAACAGTGCCGGCAAAACAAATCGGCAGCTTATCCGTGAAAGATCATACTCTTTACTTTTCAGATAATGATGCCGTTTATAAATTAGACATGACCGATCAAAAATCAGCAGCCGTCTTCGTTGACAATGTCGCACAAGTAAATGGAATGGCATGGGCACAAACGTGTACCCATATTTCCCAACCCACTTGCACCCCTACTGAAGAAACCTGCGATGGCACCGATAATGATTGTGATGGACAAATCGATGAGGGTGTCACCAATGCTTGTGGTACTTGTGGTGATTTAACCGAAACTTGTGGAGATGGCATCGATAACGACTGCAACGGAGTTACCGATGAAAACTGCAATTGTACTGAAGGAGAATCTCGCACCTGCAATTCTGGAGAATGTGAAGGTATTCAAAGCTGTGCTAACAACGAATGGAGTTCCTCATGCGACAATCTCCAAGGCGCTACTGAAGAAGTGTGTGATGGCTTAGATAACGACTGCGATGGGGAAATCGACGAAGGTGTCACCAACGCTTGCGGTACTTGTGGAGAGCTATCAGAAACTTGCAGCGACAGTCTTGACAATGATTGTGACGGTGAAGTGGATGAAAACTGTACTGTCGCAACCACAACAGCAAGTAATACTTCAACAGCCAGTGATTCAACCCCTACAGTGGAAAGCTCGTCTCCAGCGTGCGACACCATTGAAATGACAAGTCAAGAAGAGGAAGCCACTGATAATTGCCACCCAAGCCTTAAAGAGCTCCAAGCCTATACCAACGGAGAAACAGACACTATTTGTGGCTTAAATGTTGACTCTTACGATGAAAATTCTGGAACCGTTCATTTCCGCCTGAGTCAAACTACGGCCTGCGCCAAAAAAGTTACCGA
Organism: uncultured Nitrospiraceae bacterium; assembly: GCA_964592255.1. GTDB lineage: Bacteria > UBA10199 > UBA10199 > UBA10199 > SBBF01 > CAZQCI01. The sequence goes on from CAZQCI010000067.1 coordinate 8,228, forward strand.
AGTTACAGCCGGTTTAAAAGCAGCCGGTGGTGGTTGCGCTTTACAACGTCACAACACCAAAACTTCGATGATTGGATTTCTTTTAATGATGATACTGATGATACCTATTATCCAACGGAAAAGTTTAAAAGGTCTTCAAGAAAAGTAGATTTTCAAAATAAACAAGAAGAGGATAGAAGCAAAAAACCCTGTTAATCGATCAGTAGAATAACTCGATCATGATCAACGGATACCACCCCTCCGGTAATGTCACATTCCTGGGTTTGCCCTCCTTGACGATAAACTACACGCCCCGGAGCCAATAAAGACAAGTACTGTGTATGCTGTGGCAAAATACCCACCGACCCATTGACAGAAGGAACCACCACTTCATCCACCTGCCCGGTCATGATGTTTTTTTGAGGAGATAAAATTTCAAGTTGAAGTGCCATATATTAAGCCGCCAGTTTTTTTGCCTTCTCTAACGCTTCTTCAATAGTGCCCACTAAGTAGAAAGCTTGTTCCGGCACATCATCGTGTTTACCATCCACAATTTCTTTAAAACCACGGATCGTATCGGCCACTTTCACAAACTTTCCTTCCAAACCAGTAAACTGGGCAGCCACAAAGAAAGGCTGAGAAAGAAATTTCTGAATTTTTCTAGCACGTGACACCACTAATTTATCGTCTTCAGAAAGTTCATCCATACCCAAGATCGCAATAATATCTTGCAGATCTTTATACTTCTGCAAAATTTGTTGAACTTGACGTGCCACTTTATAATGCTCTTCTCCCACCACTTGAGGGTCGAGAATACGCGAAGTAGAATCCAACGGATCCACGGCTGGATAAATTCCCAATTCAGCAATCTGACGAGACAGCACGGTTGTGGCATCCAAGTGCGCAAAGGTCGTTGCAGGTGCTGGGTCGGTTAAGTCATCGGCGGGTACGTAAATAGCTTGTACGGAAGTAATCGAGCCTTTTGTCGTTGTCGTAATACGTTCTTGCAAATTTCCCATTTCAGTCGCCAACGTAGGTTGATAACCCACGGCTGAAGGAATACGTCCCAACAAGGCAGACACTTCGGAACCAGCTTGAGTGAAACGGAAAATATTATCGATGAACAAAAGAACGTCTTGTCCTTCTTCATCACGGAAATATTCCGCAGCCGTCAAGGCGGACAAAGCCACACGGGCACGGGCACCAGGGGGTTCGTTCATCTGTCCGTAAATCAAAGCCGCTTTGGCCAACACGCCAGAATCCTTCATTTCGTGCCACAAATCATTTCCTTCACGTGTTCTTTCACCTACCCCTGCAAAAACGGAATATCCACCGTGTTGCATCGCCACGTTATTAATCAATTCCATGATAAGAACGGTCTTACCCACACCCGCTCCTCCGAACAACCCAATCTTACCACCACGGGAATAAGGAGCGAGAAGATCCACCACTTTAATTCCGGTTTCAAACATCTGCACCTTGGTATCCTGCTCAATAAAAGGAGGTGCTGAACGATGGATGGATAAAGATTTTTTAGAGGTCACTGGTCCCATTTCATCCACGGGTTTTCCAATCACATTTAAAATACGTCCGAGTGTTTCAGGCCCCACAGGCATCTGAATGGGTTTACCTGTATTTTTAACAGGCTGACCACGAACCAAGCCATCGGTGGTATCCATAGAAATGCAACGCACTGTGTTTTCGCCCAAATGCTGAGCCACTTCAACGATAAGATTATCAGCTTCGTTACTAATAGATGGATTTGTCAGAGACAAAGCCGTGTAAATTTCCGGCAAATCTCCTGAATCGAAGCGCACATCGATGACAGGACCAATAACCTGAGTGACTAAACCTGTATTAGTATTTTGTGACATATTTTCAGTTCCTTCATAACCCCTCCTGACCTCCCCTTACTTTAAGGGGAGGAATTTCTTTTCTCCCTCTTAAAGTAAGAGGGGGTTAGGGGGAGTTATAATTTTTTTAATGTTACTTTATGGACTCAGCACCGTTTACAATATCCATCAGCTCAATGGTAATCGCAGCCTGGCGCAAACGGTTATACTGCAAAGTCAGTTGTTTCATCATATCCTTGGCGTTATTGGTGGCATTTTCCATAGCCGTCATGCGAGAACCCAATTCAGAAGCCAAAGACTCACGGTGAGCGCGATACAACTCCGCCACCAAATATTTTGGAATAAGCCCAAAAACCAAGTCCGCTTTAGAAGGCTCATAGATGTAATCAACCAAATTAAGGGCTTCTCCTACTTGCTGTGCTGGCGGTTTTGGGTAAGAAAAAGGAAGGAGGCGATCAATATGAACTTCTTGGACCAAAGCAGAACGAAAATGATTATAAGCTAGGTAATATTCCGAATAAACACCGTCTTCAAAAGTTTTGAGAATTTTTGTTGCCACTTTCAAAGCTTCTTCGGGAGGAAAAGATTCAGCATAGTCCACATACACGTCCTTCACCTCACGCTTACGGGCTTTAAAAAAGTCTCGACCTTTTCTTCCGATAACCTCTAGATCGATCACATCGTAATGAGTGGAAGAATTTTTAACAAAGGCTTCCACACGACGTAAAAGATTGGAATTAAAACCACCACACAAACCACGGTTAGAGGTAAACACCAAAATACATGCACGCTTAGGCCCTTCTTTTTCCATGAAGAAAGAATGAATATCGTCTCCGCTTTTATCACGAATAGACGCTAAAATATCTTTCATACGGTCGGCATAAGGACGAGCCACAGAAACCGCTTGCTGCGCACGACGAAGCTTGGCGGCCGCCACCATTTTCATGGCTTTGGTGATCTTCTGTGTATTGCGGACAGAAATAATCCGTTTACGAATTGTTTTAAGTGTCGCCATCCGTTAATTTACCCCACGAACATTTTCTTAAATTCATCTAAAGAAGCCTTAAGCTTTCCTTTAGTTTCATCGTCTAAAGCCTTCTTCTGAACAATTAACTCCAAAACTGCTTTTCCTTTGGTTTCCATGAACACTTTTAATTCAGAAAGATAACGTCCAATAGAACCCGTGGGAATTTCATCCACATAGCCATTGGTTGCAGCAAAAATCTGAATCACCTGCATTTCAACGCCCATGGGTTGATATTGTCCCTGTTTGAGGATTTCTACCAAACGGGCGCCACGGTTTAATTGTTGTTGTGTGGCTTTATCTAAATCACTTCCAAACTGCGCAAAGGCCGCTAATTCACGATACTGGGCCAATTCCAAACGCAGCGTTCCAGCCACTTGCTTCATGGCTTTGATTTGAGCATTGCCTCCTACGCGGGACACAGACAAACCAACGTTCACCGCCGGACGTACGCCGGAATAAAATAAATCAGCTTCCAAATAAATCTGTCCATCGGTAATAGAAATCACGTTGGTAGGAATATAAGCCGACACGTCACCCGCTTGAGTTTCGATAATAGGAAGAGCGGTCAAAGAACCAGCCCCTTCAGCATCGGAAAGTTTAGCAGCACGCTCCAATAAACGAGAATGGAGATAAAACACATCACCAGGATAGGCTTCACGTCCAGGAGGACGACGCAACAATAA
>CAZQCI010000068.1:0-11413 GCA_964592255.1 uncultured Nitrospiraceae bacterium
CTTTTAATTAACGGAGCCGGTGCGACTTTCCCGTATCCTCTTTATTCCAAATGGTTTTCTGAATATCACAGATTACATCCCGACCTTAATTTTAACTATCAATCCATTGGTAGTGGTGGTGGTATTCAACAAATTACGGCACGTACAGTGGACTTTGGGGCTTCAGATGCTCCTATGTCTGACGAAGATATGAATAAAGCTGATTCTTATTTGGTTCATATCCCAACTACTTTAGGGGCGGTTGTGTTGGCCTATAATGCTCCTGTTGGCAGTGAACTTAAGTTAAATGGTGAAGTGATTGCCAATATTTATTTGGGTAAAATCACCAAGTGGAATGACCCACAAATTTCGACTTTAAATCCTGGTGCTAAATTGCCGGATCAAGACATTGCCGTGGCTTATCGTTCTGATGGGAGTGGTACCACTTATGTTTTCACAGATTATCTTTCTAAAGTAAGTCCTACTTGGAAAAATAGTGTTGGTACCGGTAAAGCTGTTAAGTGGCCTGTAGGTCTTGGTGGTAAAGGAAATGAAGGAGTGACGGGCCTGATTAAGCAAACACCGGGTTCCATTGGGTATGTGGAATTAGCTTACGCTCTCCAAAATAAATTGGATTTTGCTGTTGTTCAAAATAAAGCGGGCAATTTTGTTAAGCCGTCTGTGGAATCTGTCTCTCAAGCTGCTGCTGGAGCTAAAATTCCTAATGACTATCGGGTTTCAATCACCAACGCTGATGGTGCTAATTCTTATCCGATTAGTGCCTTTACGTATTTGCTGGTTTACAAAAAGCAAAAGGATGCCGTAAAAGGAGATGCCTTAGTGAATTTTCTTAAGTGGGCCCTGCATGATGGCCAAAAATTAGCGGCCTCTCTTAATTATGCTCCGCTTCCGGATAATTTGGTTTCTCGTTTGGATGCCACAATTACGGAAATTACGATGCAGAAATAGAACAAGATGATCAAAGCCGATAACCTTCTTAAATTGGTTTTGCAGTTTACCGTGATCAGCCTCATCGGATTAGTTCTTCTGATGGGGCTGATCCTTTTTTATAAATCATGGCCAGCGCTTCAAACGTTTGGTTTTAAATTTATTACCTCTAGTAATTGGGATCCTGTTGCCGAGGAGTTTGGGGCTCTCCCTTTGTTGTATGGTACTTTAGTTTCTTCTTTTTTAGCCTTATTGATAGCAACGCCCTTAGGAATTGGCATTGCTATTTTTCTTTCGGAACTAGCCCCGCATTCCATCCGAGGTTTTTTTGGTATTTTGGTGGAATGGTTGGCGGCCATCCCTTCGGTTATTTATGGTTTGTGGGGAATTTTTTACATTATTCCTTGGCTTCGAGGAACGGCAGAGCCTTTTTTAATCAAATGGTTGGGATTTATTCCTTTGTTTAAAGGCCCGGCTTACGGTTTAGGTATGTTTGCTGCAGGTTTGATTTTAGCCATTATGATTCTCCCTATTATCGCGGCCATTACTCGTGATGTCTTGCAAGCGGTGCCACTGAACCAGCGTGAAGCGGCATTAGCGCTAGGGGCTACTCGCTGGGAATCTATTCGCATGGCGGTTTTGCGTTATGGAAAATCTGGAATTGTTGGAGGTGTTTTTCTGGCTTTAGGCCGTGCACTGGGTGAAACGATGGCTGTTACGATGCTTATTGGTAATCGTCCCGAAATTAAGCCTTCTCTTTTTGCTCCAGGTCAAACCATGGCTTCTGTGATTGCTAATGAGTTTAGTGAAGCCACAGGTGGGCTACACATTGCCGCCTTGACCGAAATAGGCCTTCTTCTTTTTTTGGTCACATTCTTAATTAATTTATTGGCTCGCTATTTGGTAGTGAGGACAACTAGTTTTAATCGAAGTGTATAAGCTTCGGTTTCTCGGTGAAATCAACTGAGACCGGAGTGATGGTTATCGGAAGACAATGGAAAACTTTCATTATAAAAAAAGGTTGGGAACTAATTTTCTGATGGAAGGTTTATGCTGGCTATCGGTAGCGATCGCTCTTGTTCCCTTGTTTTTGATTTTATTTCATTTGATTCATTTGGGTTTTTCTTCTGTGAATTGGGATTTGTTTACTAAAATGCCTAAACCAGTTGGTGAAGTGGGTGGCGGTATGGCGAATGCAATTGTTGGTAGTATTATGATACTCAGTTTAGCGACGGTTTTAGGGATTCCCATCGGGCTTTTGGGTGGTTTGTATCTTTCGGAATATCCAGCTACTCGTTTAGGAACCATAGCTCGTTTTATGGCGGACATTTTAAACGGCACTCCTTCTATTGTTATTGGTATTTTTATTTATAGTATTATTGTTATCCCCATGCATGGGTACTCCGCTTTAGCGGGGGGTGTGGCTTTGGGTTTTATGATGATTCCTATTGTCATGCGCACAACGGAGGAAATGCTTAAGTTGGTGCCACACACCTTGAGAGAAGGTGGCATGGCCCTTGGTTTGCCTTATTGGAGGGTGTTGTTTTCAATTGTATTGACAACAGGGCGTCGTGGTATTGTTACGGGGATTCTTCTGGCTTTGTCCCGTGTGGCCGGGGAGACAGCGCCTCTTTTATTTACTACATTGGGAAATCAATTTTGGAATACCAAATTGACTCAACCGACAGCGGCTATGCCTCTTCAAATTTTTGTGTATGCCATCAGTCCTTATGAAGATTGGCAACGTATGGCTTGGGCGGCAGCTTTGGTTTTAATTGGTCTTATTATACTTGTTAATTTAAGTTCACGGTTGTTTTTGAGAAAAAGTTTTTAACATTCATGTTCATATGACTGAGATTATAAAATTTTCCGCTAAAAATGTTTCGTCCTGGTTTGGGGCGCATCAGGCTATCAAAAATATTTCACTTACTTTCCCTCAAAATACAGTGACGGCTTTAATTGGCCCGTCTGGATGTGGAAAATCTACTTTTGTTCGCTCGCTCAACCGCATGCATGAAACGCAAGCTAATGCCCGAACCGAAGGGGAAATTCTTTTGGAAGGCCAAGATATATTTAAGATTGATCCTGTTCTTCTTCGTAAGCGTGTTGGCATGGTGTTTCAAAAGCCTAATCCTTTTCCTACGATGAGTATTTTTGATAATGTGGCCGCAGGTCTTCGTTTAAATGGGGTGCGTGATTTAAAAAAATTGAATGAAGTTGTTGAGACAAGCCTTAAGAGGGCTGCTCTTTGGGAAGAAGTAAAAGACAAACTTAAAGCCTCCGGTATGAGCTTATCTGGTGGGCAGCAACAGCGTCTTTGCATTGCGCGTGCTTTGGCGGTTAACCCGGAAGTGTTGTTGATGGACGAGCCATGTTCTGCCCTTGATCCTATTTCTACGGCACGTGTTGAGGAGTTGATTCACGAATTAAAAGAAAACTACACGATCATCATTGTGACCCACAATATGCAGCAAGCCGGGCGTGTTTCCGATTTTACTGCGTTTTTATATATGGGAGAATTGGTAGAATGTGGTAAAACAGAAATGATGTTTACCAACCCAACAGAAAAACGGACCGAAGATTATATAACAGGGAGGTTTGGATAATGGCACTTCACACCGACAAGCATTTTGAAGCGGAGCTGCAAGAACTCAAAGAAGGTATTTTAAAGATGGGGGGCATTGTTGAAGAAATGATGATGCTGGCCATGAAATCCCTTTTGGATCGCGATACTTCATTGGCCGAATCAGTTATCCAAAAAGATCGGCCAGTGAATAAGCTAGAAATGGAAATTGATGAGCTGTGTTTGAAGCTATTGGCTCTTAATCAACCCGCAGCGTCAGATCTTCGATTTATTACTATTGGTTTAAAAATTACTAAAGATTTGGAACGCATGGGTGACTTGGCTGTTAATATTTGCCAGGCTGTGATTGAACTTAATCGTGATGCGCCTCTTAAGCCATACATTGATCTTCCTCGTTTGGCGGAGCAGAGCCAAAAAATGGTGAAGGATGCACTCGACTCCTTTGTTCGTCGTGATGCCGTACAAGCTGCACAGGTTTGTCAAAGAGATGATGATGTGGATGCTCTTAAAGATAAGATCATCAATGAACTTGTGGCCTTAATGAAATCAAATTCCGATTCTATTTCTCGTTCGGTTCGTCTTATCTCTATTGCTCGTCATTTGGAAAGAATTGCCGATCACGCTACTAACATTGCAGAGCTAGTTATCTTTATGGTGCAAGGAAAAGACATCCGCCATGGGGGGTTAAGTTAAGGAGTGGTTTTCAATTCTTCCGCATACGATTGCGCCAAACCTCTGATGTCATCAGAGGACATGCTTACTAGCTTGTCCACTAGCTGACGAATAATGCTATCGAAACGATTGGGGTCTTTTTTATAGACACTGATAAAACTTTCCTTTTCACTTAGAAGCGGGGTGCCATTCCACAAACTGGCATCATCGGCCATGCGTAAAAAGAAATAAGCTTGAGCAAAACCATGTTTTTGCTGAATGCCATAACCTATTTTTCTCCCTTTTGGATTTAGCAAGGGTTTGAGGTGAATTTTTTGTGATTGGTCGATAGTGACGAATCTTTCTTTTAGGAACATATAAAGAACCAAAGTGGGCTCATAGCTTTCTGCCAACCCTCTCAATTCGGCATAAATCTCCGCATTTTCCTCCGAAACACCATAAGCCATATAGCCTTCCAGGTGGGCTATTTCATGATATTCAATTTCCATGGCAACGGTTGCACTTTCTGTTTTATCTTTTATCTTGTTCCATAAAGGAATAATCGGATCATTTGCTGGAGAAGAATTAATATTACTGTATAAGCTGCGATCCAAATTTTGATATTGTTCTTTTAATACTTTAGGTCCTAAAAAAGAATCTGAAATTCCAGTACGGGCATAGTATTCTTGATAAGCAGTATTATAGTGAGAGTCCAACACGGCAGGAGGTTCTTTGAGCCCTTGAGATAAATAATAATGTGCTAATGCTTTGAAGGAGTTGAAAACGTTGGATATGCAATATACTTTTACGGGCATTAATTTTAAAGAGCCGTCTGGTTGTCGCAAGGGGACTTCTTTTTCAAAAATCTCTTCAATCTGAACCGGCGCGACATACCAAGTTTTTCCTTCTTTTTCTATAATTAATCCATAATTAAGGGGTACAAGGACTTGATCATTAATTTTGGCTACAGCAATGGTGACTTCAAGGTCATTTCCGCTTTTAACAGCTTGAGTTAGCTCGGATAAAAGAGCGTTGGAAGATAGCTCTGGCAAGTTCTCCCCCATTAATATTCTTGCAACAGCGTAGGCGTAGGCTTCAGCTTTTTCGGTATTTTTTTTATACTTATTAAAAGAGCTGAGCTGTTCAAGTTTGCCTGGTGGAAAGAGGGGCTCATCTTGCCTTGGCACGCCATGATCATAAATAGAAGCCCAAATCTCTGGAGTATATTCTCCGGGGACAGTATTGCCTGATAGAGCAAAACTGAAGTCGATATTTTCAAGCCGTTGGTCTGAAAAGAGATCATTTTGATACCCTGAAGCTTTTAATAACATGATGTAACTTTCACTTGTATATTCCACATTCATATTTCTAAGAGTATCTTCGTTGCCATTAAAATAAATGGGAGCTGCATCCAAAAGAAATTCTTGGATTAATTGTTTTGTTAGAGGGTCAGCATTCATTAACGATTCAATATATTCCTTGAAAGGTAAGGCGAGATCATTGTTAGCATAACCGTGAAATATAAAGTCGAGTATGTACTCAATGTCTAACCGGTTTTCATATTTTTTTATTAATTGACGCTCTTCTGCTACGATGGGGTGATAATTATTTCTTATAATACTATCCTCATTCAGAATAGAAATGTAACTTGAGCCAGATAATCTCGCTAAAGCTTCGAAATCACTATCTGTAGCATCAGCATTATGTGCTTTGGAGAATTTACCAGTGACTTTGTTAAAATAAAGGTCAGTCTCTCCGTAATAATTAGTATTGTTTGAATTGAAAAAAGAAATTTTTCCTTGCGAGAAGGGGCGTTGTTTAGCGTTTAAATCAAAAGCCACTAAAGTTGGAGTAATATATTTGACCTCAATGGTAGTGGGTGGTTTATCCTCATTATTATTTTCTCTAGAACTTGAGGGGATAAGATAAGGCCAGGAAGGTTCAGATATACCAACTTCTCTTTTATCCCGAAAATAAGGTTCTTCTCTTAGTTCGGCTAAATCGCTGGGAGATAATTCTTGATCATTGAATACAAGCCTGGAGACCATAGTTATTAAGGTGTAAGCAAAAAGTTTGCCAATACCTTCATAGGTCATTTATAAAAATTATAATAATATCAGTATGTTACTATTTTTTTTAGTGCATTTTATTTTTTATGAGTCTTGGCTCCCCATAATACCTGGTAAAGTGGGGTTAAAAATCCAATTTGTAACTTTTGGTGGCATAAATCTTTGGGTTGGGAAGAATGGCGGCCGCGTAGGTAGCTGGTTGGAACTCAACTTTAAGGTCGATACACCTCCAAGTAGCTACCAGTCACTTAAAGAAATTTTGACACTATTCAATAGGGCATTTGCTCCATGGTTCTGATTATTCCTCAGATCATCTCCTCTAATCATAACATGAACCCCATTCACTGTATCACCTTCAAAAAAATCTACATCCGGTTTATTCATTCTCCTCAAAGGGCGAAAACGTGTGGTATCGATGCGTACGCTATTTACCACTTCAAAATCAGTAAAACCTGTTTGCAATACTTCATCATTGAGACGTTTGATTAAATCAAACGAATGATCCCCATGCGACGCCGCTAACGGTTGTAAACCCGCGCCTTTCCCTAAGCCCTCTAGCCAGTTCGCTTTTATTGTTACCCCACAAGTTTTCTATTTCTTCATCTAGCGCAGTTCCACATTTTAAAAATCCAATGGAATAGGGGAGTCTTCCAGCGGTTTTTCTTCTTCCTCATCGCTTTCTTCTGGTTTCTCTACTTTTTCTGTTTCTTTGGGTTTTTCGATATTTCCTATGCGTCCCATGCGGCTTAAGATGAGGTTTGTTTTCCAATTCACTCGTTTGCGATAACTTTTACTTGTATAAAGTTTAGGGTTAGGAAGAATGGCTGCTAGATACGCTGCCTGATTCGAGTTAATTTGAGATGCAGAAATGCCGAAATAATAACGGGCTGCCGACTCGGCACCATAAACACCGCTGCCCCATTCGGCCACGTTTAAATAGAGTTCAAAAATTCTTTCCTTCGGCAAAGTTTTTTCTAATTGATAAGTTAAGATCCATTCGCGTAATTTTCTAAAAATACTTTTTTCAGGTCCTAAATAAAGATTTTTGACTAATTGTTGGCTGATGGTAGATCCTCCGCGAACAAAATGTTTTTTCTTCCAATTTTTTTTCATGGCTTCTTTCATTTGTGTCCAATCAAAGCCATGATGATTAAAAAAGCGGTCATCTTCGGAGGTAAGGACGGCTTTCTTTAAGTTGTTTGAAATCTGAGAATAAGGAACCCATCGCCAGTCGATAGTTCCGTCCCGTCCGGCACGTTGTTCTTCTTTCTGGTATTTTTTTATAAAACTCGTTGTTTGCGGATTATGGGTACGTAAGCTGGCAATGTTAGGAAGTGCTAAGCAGAAAAAAAGAACCATCGCGATGAAAATGATTAATGCATAGCAACACCACTTGATTAGTTTAAAAAAGAAGCGGAAAAGAAACATAATTTGGTTCTTGTGTTAAGGTTTTAGAATCTTTACCATTTTATCTTTTAATAGTCACCTCGTGCTTGACATGGGGTCTAAGTTTTCTCAAGTATTTTATAGATTCCGGCTTAAAGCCTACCGGAATGAAGTCTTTGTCATTCATGAACTCTAGCGTTAAAAAAGATAACAAGCTGGGAAACTACCTCCTGATGGAAAAGATAGCTCAAGGAGGCATGGCCCAAGTTTATAAAGCCAAAACGGTGGATCCTACCGGTATTGAACGCTTGGTTGTGATCAAACGTATTCTTCCTCATATTTCCTCCGATTCAGAATACATTCACATGCTGATCGATGAAGCCAAAATAGCCGTTCATTTTACTCACGGGAACATCGCTCAAATTTATGATTTGGGTAAAGTGGGGGATGATTATTTTATTGTGATGGAGTATGTGGATGGAAAAACATTGGGCCAAGTTTTACGTGAATTTAAAACACGTGAAAAACCCTTGCCGTTAGATGTAATCGCTTATTGTATTTCCGAGTTATGTTACGGTTTAGATTACATGCACCGTAAAGCAGGTAACGATGGTCGTCCGCTGGGTGTGGTGCATCGAGATATTTCTCCGCAAAATATTATTGTTTCTTATTCTGGTACCGTAAAGTTGATTGATTTTGGTGTCGCAAAGGCTTTTGAAAAGTTATCTCATACTCAGTCGGGGGTCTTGAAAGGAAAGTTTGCGTACATGTCGCCAGAACAAGCGGAAGGCGCTAGTCTTGATCGGCGTTCCGATATTTTTTCAACAGGCATTCTATTGTGGGAAATGTTGACAGGGGAACGTTTATTTAAAAAAGGTAACAATAAAGATACACTTAAAGCTGTAAAAGCGGCTCATGTGACCCCTCCATCAAAGTACCGTCGGGATATACCTCCAGAGTTGGATAAAATTGTTGAAAAGTCTTTACGTCGTAAGCCAGAAAAACGCTACCAGTCTGCTGCTGAAATGGGTCATGATTTGGAGAGGTTTCTGTTAAAGAATAATCCTGATTTTAGTCGGGTAAAAGTGGCAGAGTTTTTGTATCGTTATTTTGGCCCTGAGCCTGACGAAGAAGGATTGCCGCCAGAATTGCCCGAACTCGCTATTGAAAAAGAAAAAACGGTGGCACAGCCCATAAAACCTAAATTAGGAACAAGCACCGTCGATGAAGAAAAAACGGAAATTGATTGGAAGAAAAAGTGGGGGGGCATTATTCCTCAATGGGTTTGGATTTTGATTTTATTTTCAGCTTTTATTGGTGGGGCTGTCAGCGCCGTTGTTTGGTACCAAAAGACGAACTATGGCTTATTGACAATCACTGTGGACCCTCCAGATTCTCAGGTATCGATGGATGATGAGGTGATTCCCCACAAGGGTCGTGCACTTTCTCTTAAACTTAAATCGGGACATGAAGCCTTGTTAAATATTTCCCATGAAGGCTATGTGTCTTTTGAGAGCTCCTATACCTTGCGCCGCAGACAGTCTCGTTCTATTACTATTAAGTTAGAAAAAGAAATTCCTCCTTTTGGAACTCTTTTTATTACAACTCATCCTGGTGGGGCTTCTATTTTTCTAAATGATATGGAATGGAATCAAAAAACACCTGCAGAAATTCCTCATTTGCAGAGTGATAAATCAAACAGTGTGCGTTTAGTCTTAGATGGTTACGAAACGATCAGCCAAAGTGTTGTGCTTCATAAAGGGGAGAGAAAAGTATTAAATCTAACGTTCAAGGCGTTGTTCGGTATAGTAGAAATTAATACTAATCCTGAAGGGGCTACCGTAAGTATTGATGATCAAGTTGTTGGTACAACGCCTTTCATTGATCGTCGTGTAGATCCTTCTAAACCTTATAACTTTGAATTGTCCATGCCGGGCTTTCGAAAGCTTCAACAAGAAGTGAATGTAAGCGCTGCTGAAAATAAAAAATTGCTTTTCGATCTACAAAAAGGAGAGAATTAAAACATGGGTGGCGACGAAACAGTCATTACAACTATTAAAGTGTTGGAAGATGAGGATAAGCGTCCCTATCTTACCTTTATTTGGGGACCTCGCATGGGGGAATTAGTGGGTTTAGAAAAGCCTGTAACCATTGTGGGAAGAATGCCGGAATGTGATTTGTGGATTGAAGACAGTGCTATTTCTCGAAAACATTTTTCAGTGGAACTTCAAGGGAGCAAAGCATTTTTGAAAGATTTAGGTTCTACCAATGGGACGCTGGTTAATGGAGAAAAAGTGATTCAGCATCCTCTTTCGGATGGCGATAAAATTCAAATTTCTAAAGATACAATTTTGGAATTTACTTATTTGGATGAGACACGCCGCATGTCCGAAAAAATGCGTTACGAGATGGGTGTGATGGATCCAGTGACTAACACTTATAATAAGCGTTTTTTTCTGGGACGTATCCGTGAAGAGTTTTCTTTCTCCAAAAGAGCAAAGCGTGATTTGTCACTGATTATCTTTGATCTGGATCATTTTAAAATTGTGAACGATAAGTACGGTCATTTGGCAGGAGATTTTGTTTTACAAAAAATTGGCAGTGTCGTTTTAAAAACAATTCGTACGCATGATATTTTAGCTCGTTATGGTGGTGAAGAATTTGTTGTGCTGATGCGCGATACCACATGCCAAAATGCGGTTAATCTGGCTGAGCGATTACGTAAGGTGATTGAAGAAACAGAGTTTATTTATGAAAACCAACGTCTTCCCATCAGCATTTCTTGTGGCATTGCTACTTTAGATGAAACACAAACGGATCATCGTAGTCTCATTGGTGATGCCGATCGTGTTTTGTATCAAGCGAAAGAAGAAGGAAGAAATCGCGTCAAAGGTCCTTGTGATTCAAAAATATAATTGGGCTCATCATGCAAAATAAGGCAATAATCGATTGACCTTATAATACTATTTTTTTATAAACTCTTTATGAAAATCATGCCGTATGGCTTGAGTGATGTTGGCAAAAAACGGAAACAAAATGAAGATTGTTTCTTGATGAACGAAAAGTTGTCGTTGTTCATTGTTGCCGATGGTATGGGGGGGCATTCAGGGGGTGAGTTTGCTAGTCGCATGGCGGTACAGACGGTGGAAGAGGTGATTAACAACCTCACCAGCGATCCTGAAGCAACCGTCATCTCAGGCGTTAACACAGCTGATGCCGAAAATGGGGATCAATTGCGTTACGCTATCGAAACAGCCTCCAAAAAAATTTATGATCGAGCGATGTACGACACATCACTCAAAGGAATGGGTACCACAATTGTCGTTGCTCTTTTTTCAGAAGGTCAAGTGCATGTGGCAAATGTGGGGGATTCACGGGCTTATTTTTTCAGAGACAAAAAAATGTCTCAAATGACTACGGACCATTCTTTAGTTAATGAACAACTGAAAGCGGGTTTAATTTCAAAACAAGAAGTTCGTTCTCATAAGTTAAAAAATATTATCACTCGTTCGGTGGGCTATCAAGAAACGGTCGAAATTGATGTAAGAACTTATGACGTAAAAATAGGGGATAAAATTCTGTATTCAAATACAATTACCTAAGAATGAGGCCATGATAAATCTGAGTAATAAAATTAATAAACATGCATGGTTCATTGATTTTGAGAGAAGGACAAGACAAACTTCTTTAAAAATGGATGAGGAAATGCTTTTGGAAAGACAAAGAAAGAAAAAGTTTACAGTGGAGAAAGATATGATGAGATTGTTTAAGGAATCCCTTAAAAAAACAGAAGAAG
>CAZQCI010000069.1:0-8057 GCA_964592255.1 uncultured Nitrospiraceae bacterium
GGTTTCTCTTAGTTTAAAAGTGGCTAAGTGTTTCTGGTTTTTCATAAAAGACACTTCATACACCGGATCGCTTGGTGTGCCGGGTTCCAGTTTTTTTCTGCCTAAAAAATAGCTATTGTCATGATCTTGAATAAAAAGACCTTCTCCTGCTTTTTCAACTACAGTGAGGTTTTTAAAGGGGCAGGGTGTGACACGCAGAATTTCGTACAAAGATTGGCTGGCGGGATGTCGGCTTTGAGCAACAGAGTTATATAAAACCGTCCGGTCATTTTCTGAAAGAGATGCCAGGACTTCCCGGTTCATTAAAGATAAAGAAGAAAAAGTCAGAGTGCCGGTTTTGTCAAAAAAGACATGACGAATTTTAAGGCATTCGTCCAATAGTTTTCCACTTTTTGAAAAAAGACCTTCCTGTAACAATCTCTTGTTGGCTAAGTTTCGGGCCAGGGGAATGGCAATTCCTAAACTGCAAGGGCAAGTGACTACTAACACAGCCACTAACACATTAAGAGAGTGCGTCGGATCAATAAATTGCCAAGTTAAAAAACCTGCAGTGGCTAAACTTAAGACAATGGCCACATACCATTTTACGGTCCATTGCCAGGTGACGGGCAAAGAATGATCTTCTTGGGTTTGTGGTGCTAAGGCGGAAAGAGTCCCGGACTGAAAAGAGGTTAAGGCTTGGGCCGTTAGGGCTTGTTGGCTTATTAAGTGGGCTCCTGCGGGGAGGGTTTGCCCTGCATTGAATAGAAGAGGAATGGCTTCTCCAGAAATCCATTCCAATGAACATTCCACCGATGCTGGTGTTTTCAGCACGGCATTGACGGGGATGATTCCTCCTGGAGTAATCAGAAGTTGATCTCCTTCCTGAACTTGGGAAAAAGTGATTTCTTCTATAGAGTTTCCAATGCGGTTGACGCGAAAGTCTTCTAGCCCGCCTTTATCTAATAACGTGTCCTTGTTTTTTTGTATGGCTTTAGCTTGCAAATAACGACCTAACAGCATCAGGGCGATGAAAATATTTAAGGTATCAAAGTAAGTGTTTGATTCATTTTGTTTAAAAAAGGCATCACTGGATCCAATAAACGCGGCTAAAATCCCTAGAGCTACAGGCAGGTCAAAGTGCAGTACTTTACTTTTTAATGCGTAAAAAGCCCGTTGGAAAAAATAAGAGCCACCAACAAAGACCGACACAATCGAAAAGTAAAAATTCAATCGAGTGAACAAAGTAAATAATTCCGGTTCGCTGGTATTAAGGCCTGCATATAAACTGAAAGAAAGAAACATGGTGTTCATCGCCATGGCCATGCAGACACCCAAACGTAATAGAAGAGAGGAATGATCCGTTTTTTGAAGATGCCCTTGTGGAAATGTTCTGTAACCAATGTTTTGAAGTTTTTGCAGATAACTTTTCAAGTCAAATTGGTCGGGAATAAAATTAATTGAAAGAGAGCCGGCAGTAGCGTCTACATGCACTCGAGCAAGACCTTGGCGCAAGGCTAGTTCTTGAATGGCCCAGATGCAGGCTGCACACTGGATACCTTCAATGCCTAAACTGATTTTGCCGGAGGAGGTTCCCGGTAATTTTTCCAACCAAGAAAAATCCGTCTGTCGTGAAAAATAACTTAACAGAGGTTGAATGCGCGAAGGACGCAGGTTGTAAAATTTTTCTAGCCCAGACTCATGGAGTAGGGAGTAAACAACTTGGCATCCATTACAGCAAAACTGGTTCATGCTTTGAGCCAATGTTTGGCCGCAATGCAGACAGTTTGTTATTGCATCTGTTTTCAATAAAGAAGCCGCTTGATCCATAAGTTTTTTTAATGAGTTTTATTTAAATAAAATATGATAGAGATCATATCGGTTATTGGCATACACATAATTTTTTTAAAAGTAAATGCATCATCATCTTATCAGCTTAAGTATTGGGGGTTTTTTCTTGGCAGGCATGGTGGGAAGTCTCCATTGCCTTGGTATGTGTGCTCCACTTTCATCCCTTTTTTTATCCAACAGTCGTTCTTCCTTTAGGGCACTCATTTTTTATCATGTTGCCCGTGTTTTTTCATATGCTGGTGTCGGCTTAGTGCTTTCGTTGATAGGGAAGGAGATTAGGGATTTTATTTCTTTTCCCCTGGTGTTTTATTTTTTAAGTTTAATTTTGGGCCTTTATATTTTGGGTGTGCCTTTAAAGCCTCCTGCGGTTATTTTAAATTTAGAAATGCGTCTTCTCCAGTATTTTAAGGTGGAATCTTATTCTTTGAGGGCCTTGTTATTTGGATTTTTCACACCCTTGCTTCCCTGTGGTTTGCTTTATGGGGTTTTAGCTACTTCACTTATGGCACCTACGTACTGGGTGGCTATGGCTTGGATGGTGAGTTTTGCGTTGGGGACTCTTCCTTTATTGGTTTTAGGTCAAACAGGTTTGAAGTTGGTTGTAAAAAAGTTTGGTTTATCTTCCTGGGTCAAGCGTCTGTTAGCTGCGCTGACTTTGGTCTTATTCTGGATTTTTTATTTTATGCATCAGCATGGGTGATAAAGTGCATGATGGGGTTTAGCCTATTGAATCTGCTTCAACGAAATAGGCATACTTTTTAAGGTCAATGTAGGTTTTAACAAGAGACTGAATTGCTTTTACTTCTTTTTCAGTTACTGGATAACAGTCGTACATTAAGTCAGTTTCAGGTGTTTTAAATAATTCTTGTAACTCTTTGAGGGGTATGTCCTTCAATTTTTCTTCACCCACAAGTTGGTTGCTTTCTTCTTTTTCAAACCAGCGAAGTATACGGATGACTTTATTACCGTGAGTCATAATTTTTCTTAGTGATGGTTTTTGCCTAAGGTTTCAGTCATTGACGGTTTTTAAATATCGAATAGATTATTGAGCCGGCAATCATTCCGGTAATGATCATAAGCGATAAGATAATGGGTACTTTGTAGAAAGGGGCTATCACCATTTTTGTTCCTACAAAGATCAGTACCATCGCCAGCCCTACCTTTAAATATTTAAATTTGTGAATGACCCCTCCCAGCATGAAATAAAGTGACCTTAAACCAAGAATTGCAAAAATATTAGAAGTAAAAACAATGAATGGATCATTGGTGACAGCAAAGATAGCTGGAATGGAATCAACGGCAAAAACTAGATCAGTAAATTCAACCGCCATGAGTACCAAAAACAGTGGTGTGACCAGCCATTTGTTCTGTTCCTTTACAATAAATTTTTCTCCTCTGAAATCTTTTGTCATAGGCAGAATACGTTGAAGCAGTTTGACAAAAGCCCCCTGTTCGGGATGAGCTTCTTCATTACGGTCTCGATACATTTTGATTCCGGTAAAAATAAGAAAGGCCCCGAATAAGTAAACAATTTCATGAAAGTGTACTAAGAGTTGGGCGCCAACCAAGACAAGAATGGCACGCATGATCAGGGCCCCTAAGATTCCCCAAAATAAGACACGATGCTGATAGATGGCAGGAACTTTGAAAGCCCCAAATAAAAGAATGAAGACGAAGATATTGTCAACTGAAAGAGATTTTTCAATGAGGTAGCCTGTTAAAAATTCCAGAGCACGATCGTAACCGAACCAAAAATAAACTAGGCCATTAAATAAAAAAGCTAAACTGATCCATACAATACTCCAGACCAGTGCTTCTTTAAATTTAACTTCATGGGACTTGCGATGAAAAACACCCAAGTCAAGTGCTAGAAGAAATAAAATTAAACCGATGAAACTTATCCAGAGGGCAGGGGAGGCTATTGTTGTTGGCATCATATTTTTAGCTCACATTCCTTTCAAGTCTATGAATTCTTTCCTGTAGGGGTGGATGTGTTGAAAACCATCTTAGCCAACGAGAATTTTTCCCTGAAATCTGGAATGCTTTAATGGCTTGGGGGGGTTCCACCTCTACAGTGTTTTTTAAAGTATTTTCCAATTTACGTAAAGCTTGAATCATAGGGTCGCGTCCTGCCAAACGAGCTCCGCCGGCATCGGCTCGAAATTCGCGATAACGTGAGAAAGCTGCAACAACCAAACTTCCTAAAATCATGAACAAAATTTCTGTTATAATTTGAACAACAAAAAAAGTTCCATGAGATATGGTTCCTGTACGTTCATCTCGATCTCTCATGAGTTGGGCCACGGAAAAGGCAATCACACGGGATAAAAACATGACAAATGCATTCACAACTCCCTGAAGCAATGTCATGGTTGTCATGTC
Source organism: uncultured Nitrospiraceae bacterium (assembly GCA_964592255.1). Lineage (GTDB taxonomy): Bacteria > UBA10199 > UBA10199 > UBA10199 > SBBF01 > CAZQCI01. Next base: position 4,213 of record CAZQCI010000069.1, read on the forward strand.
GCCGTTAGCGATATGAGCAACTTCATGCCCTAATACCCCTTCAATTTCCTGATCGTTCATGTTCTCCAACAAGCCAGTGGAAACAGCCACTAGGGCGCGTGATCGTGTAGGGCCTGTGGCAAATGCATTCAAATCGGGTGATGTGTAGACTCCTACTTCTGGCATGGTAGAAAGGCCCGCGGCTTTGGCTAGACGGTGTACTGTGTTTACCAATCGAGCCAGCCGCGGGTTGGGGGAAGAAGTCTCAATAATTTTCACTCCCATCATCCATTTGGCCATCACACGGGACAAGGCTAAGGAAATAAAGGCACCACCCATGCCCCATACAAAGCAGAAAATAATGAGGGCTCCATAATCAAGCCCTTGCTTATTGAGGTAGGGTCGTACTCCTAAAAGTGAAAGTAGGGTTGATAGAGTGACGACAACCAATAAGTTGACTGTTAAAAACAATCCGATTCTTTTAAGCCAAGTCATATTTTAGTTTCTCCTTATTGAGATCAAGCTAGGCTATTGCGAATAAGCCAATTGCCTCCATAATCACTCAAATTTTTTACAGATTTATTTTTTCTTACTTCGCGACTGGCGGCTCTGCCGACTCGATCGAAAGCTCTGTCTATGGCTGCATACAAGTCGTCACTTTGCTCTTGTATCACTAGATCATGTGAAGAATGAAGCTGCACATGAACCTGACAGATTTTATCAATTCCCTTTTTAGGGCCATTCTCATCTTTTAGTCTTACCACAACACGTTTCACACGATTTTCAAATCGTCCGAGAGAGAAATAAGCCCTTCTCTTCACCATGTCACTGATGGAAGGGGTTGATTTAAACGAAAGACATTTGATTTCAAGTTTCATAGTATTTCCTCCTTGTGAGGTGAAAGTAGGTTGTTCCGAATAAAAATAAAAATAGATAAATAAGATTTGATTCATCTATTTTTTAAATGATATAAATAACTATGAATTGGCTTAATTATCATCATCTCTATTATTTTTGGGTTGTGGCCAAAGAAGGGAGTATTGCCAAAGCCACACAAAAACTACGGTTAGCTCAACCTACAATTAGTGCTCAGTTGAAATCATTTGAGCAAGCTTTGGAGGGGAAACTTTTTGAACGTGAGGGTCGGGGTTTAAAACTTACCGAAACAGGAAGCCAGGTCTATAGTTATGCCGAAGAAATTTTCTCACTTGGCAATGAAATGCTCGCAAGTCTTAAAGGGATGATTACCCCACAAGTTAAATTAAGAGTTGGCATCGCCGATGTTTTGCCAAAAATTATTGCTCATCGATTAATTGAGCCTGCTTTAAAGTTACCCGAAAAAATTCAGTTAAGCTGCCATGAAGATAGGCACGAAAACCTGCTGGCTAAACTCGCTTTACACGAACTTGATATTATTCTTTCCGATGCGCCAGCTAACCCCCATATCAAGATAAAAGCGTTTAATCATATGTTGGGTGAATGTGGAGTAACCATATTTGGATCAGAATCCCTTTATAAAAAATTCAAAAGAAATTTTCCCAGATCGCTTGTTCAGGCTCCTTTCCTTCTGCCTTCATCAGGAACGGTTTTACGCAAATCGCTAGATCAGTGGCTTGATGAAAACGATATTTCCGTGAGTATTGTAGGGGAATTTGACGATTCTGCTCTTATTAAAGTTTTTGGAGAAGCAGGGCGTGGGCTTTTTGCGGTTCCATCAGTTATTGCAGATGATGTCAAACGTTTTCATCAGGTGAAAATTCTTGGACGAATACCCCAGATAAGAGAGAAATTTTATGCCATTACAATGGAAAGGAAAATTAAAAACCCGGCAGCCATAGCGATTTGTCAATCTGCCAGAGAAAGGTTTGAAAAATAAACAAGAGGTACTATCTCATTTTTTCACATCTTGATTGAATGACCTCAAGTAAGCGATTTTGAAAATCTTTCAAAATCCAGTTTCCCCACAGCTGACCGTAAAAGTTAACTTTCGATGTTAGTGTATAACGAGATAAAAGGCTCAATTTAATTTTATTATTAGCCAATGGTTCAATGTGATAAGTGGCATCAATAAATTTAAAATTATTTCCTGCTAAAACATGCGTATCAAATGCTTTATTTCGGATACTTTCTCTATCCACGTTAATGTGAAGCGAAAAACTTTGCTGCGGATGCCAATTTTCAATGGTTTCGATAAATTTTAACCCATATTCAAAATAGCCTATTCTGATACCCCCTTTACCTTGGCTAACAAGTTCTGCCCGTATTGGTCTGGGGATTCCTAAGGCATGAAAAAAGCCGGTTTTATACTCATGAGCTTGAATTTCAGGGACTTGTATAATTTGCTGCCAAACAGTATCGGGCGTTGCGTTAATCACTGTTTCACTTAAAACTGAAAAGTTTTGAGGTAAAGACCTGATCATGTCCTCAATGGGAGAAATTAAAAGGGGAAGGATTGTAACCGACAGAATTATTTTTTTATTTTTTTTGCTATGGTTTCGGAACCAAACATACAAAAACCCGCCTATTGTTGCGAAAAGTAAGAAAGGCAAGGATAGGATCAACAGACACATCATGTCTTCTAAGCCAAATAAAAATAACATCGTAAAAAAACTTAAGATGCATATCCAAGGAATGAAAATAATATTTCTATAAGATTTAAGAAGGGTTTCATCTGTAAAAACCAAAGGGATAACGCCTAAAATGGTGGGGATAAGAAATAAATAAGTTACCGACGCTAGAGTAAATTGAGTTCCAAAAAAAATCCTTGTAATAAGCCCATAGATAACGCCGATAATCATTCCTAAAATTAAAGGAAAATATTTAGAAGAAGGTTTCATCAGAATTCTTATTGATTGGCCAGATATGAATCATGATCAGACATGTTCATGAGAAGCCCGCAATGCGCGCCCGACAGGATTCGAACCTGTTACCCCAAGCTTAGAAGGCTTGTGCTCTATCCAAATGAGCTACGGGCGCTTGATCGGCTTTAAAATATAAAAAAGTACGGCAGATGGACAGTATTATTTTGAGGCGAGTGAGGTTGTTATTCCCGCTTGAGTTCTTTCCACCATTTATTACCTACGTCTTTTCCCCAATCTAGAAGGGTAGAAATCACGGGTTTTAAACCGTGGCCGTAGTAGGACAGTTCGTAGGTGACGCTTGGGGGGGAGGTGTCGGCGACTTTTCTGTTGATGAGTTTAAGACTTTGAAGTTTTTTAAGAGTTTGTGTGAGTGCTCGGTCGGTGAGTTCTGGTGTGTTAGTTTTGAAATCCTTAAAGCGCATTGGGCCATTCATGAACAAATCGCGCAAAATAATTAACGACCATTTGGATTCTGAAATGGCCGCAAAATGATAGACGGCGCACTTGGCGTTAAAGCCGGTGCCCGATTTTTTTTCTTTCTTCATTGTCTCCCTCCCTTCAACATTTATCTTGACACACTATACTTTTTATATTAACTAACCTTCAAGCTAAATACTCTATTTTATATAGTTAATATCAAATAGAGATGTCAATAGCTTAGACAAGGAGTACTTATGTTATTTGCTGAAATAGTTTGGATTGGCCTGTTTGGGGCTTTCTTGGTTTTTGGGGCCTTAGTGGGTTGGGTTTTAAGCCTGACCCAAGGGCCTCGGGGCCAAAAGGGTCCTGTGGAACCGGTGGATTTTAATTCTAAAGAAAATAAGGTTTTGTTGGCAGCTTAAAGAGATGCCAGGAGATGAATAAGATCCTGGTGGATGATTTTGTTGGCGTAAACGATGTTTTGAATAAGTGGATTTGATCGGTTGAATGTAAATTTTTTCCCGTCTTTATCTGAAACAAGACCTCCCGCTTCCTGAATTAAAAGATCCCCCGCACAAAGCTCCC
>CAZQCI010000069.1:8067-11211 GCA_964592255.1 uncultured Nitrospiraceae bacterium
ATCCCATTCGTTTTTAGGTTGCAGGCTAAAACTGCCGTCGGCTTGGCCCCGGGCCACTGTGGCCATTTTGTAAGCCATGCCTCCGGATTTAACGATGTTGAATTGGCCTTCGTACGGTTTCCATTCTCCACGTCCTAATTCCGACCGGCTGGCTAGCAATGTGGCTTGAGGTAATTGGGTTTGGGAGCTGACTTGGATTTTTTTTCCATTAAGAAAAGCGCCACTGTTTTTGGCGGCTGCAAATAATTCCGTCGTTGCTGGGTTATAGATGACACCCACTACTACTTCTCCTTGAATCGCTAATCCGATGGACACCGCAAATTCGGGAATTTTTGAAATGAATTCTTTTGTGCCGTCTAAGGGGTCGACAATCCACACTCTTTTTTTTCCAAGCCTTTCTGCCGAATCCTTCGACTCTTCCGAAAGCCAACCGTCAGAAGGGTAGGCGCCTAAAAGAGTTTTTTCGATAATCGTATTGGCGGCTCTGTCGGCTTCTGTCACCGGCTGTTCTTTACTTTTGTGTTCTACCGTAAAGTCCGTATGGTGAACACGCATGATGGCTTCACCAGCTTTGAGTGCCGCTTGTGTGGCTAGTTTCAACTCTTGTTCAAACATGAATGTTACTTAACAGAGTTGACTATAAGGTCAAGGAAAGAGGCGCACTGGTTGTGGCCCAAGCCCCCATAGACATGGGATCTAGACTCAGTTCTCCATGAGATGTTGCGTCATTTTTGGCAACGTCAACAGTGGCCGTATGGATGCCTTGCAAGGCATCTAATTTTTGTCTCAACTCTTCTGGAGGAAGATCTCCTGTCATAGTTGCTTGGGTTAACTCGTCTACCTGTGCTCGTATTTCTGGAACTTGAAGCATGTTAGGATCTATTTCATAATTTAATTCAGCTAATGTGGCCACTAGGTGTTCGTTGGAAGGCGCAGGAGACGCAGGTGTAGAAGCAGCCAATCCAACTCCTAATAACACAGCGGTCAGCGCTGTTGGTGTGCCGGGTGTGATTCTAGACGTGGCCGTGGTGGATGCTTGCGTAGCAGGAGAACTCGCTTCTTCGTTTTCTTTCATAAGGTACAAAAGTGTGCCGTTAGCTAGAATCAAGATTTCATCGAAAAGAGCGAGTTCAGGATTATGCCAGGTAAATATCCTTTCAGCTTTGGCCTGTTTAATATATTCTTCCTTCTTCTCGTTTGTTTCTTCATAGAGTTTTTCAAACAACGGAATTAAAGAAGCGCCTTGAGATCCGGCTCTCACAGCCAATTGAGCTGCTCGTTGAAGGGGCTCTAAATTCATTTCACCACTTTCGAAATAGGTTGTGAGTATGCTTGAGGCTTGTTGAGAGGCTTCACTTGGTTCTGGCAAAGAATTGGCCTGTGCAGCTGGTGTTTCTTCAATACTTGGTTGTGTACCCCGAGATAGATTACTCAAAAAACTGATAGTGTCTCTGATTTTATCCTCGAGCGTTGAAAAGTGCGAAAGATTACTTTCTTGATATGCTTTTTCATCCTCGCCCTCCGCTCGTTGGGCACTCACTTTTAGTGTCTGGACTGTTTGTTTCACAGACTCAAGATTTGTTCGTAATGGTTCAATAGCGGGTATAGCAGCCCCGCCCATTTCTCTTAAACCAGTTAGAGCATTCACAACGGCTTCAGGGTGTTCCCATTGGATGTGCGGGGTCTGAATGGTTTGTAAATAATAATTTCGTAATTGATCTACACCCTTGGGATAGGCTCCCAGTTTCCATAAAGCTCGGTGGGCGGCTACTGTTGCTTCAGACCTGGTTAAGTTATCAAGTTGGGTCGGACCCCCTGGTACAATGGGTGTAATAGCCCACTTTGTGAGCGTATCAATTACATCTTGCTTATTAATTCCTTGGTAATTTACCAATTCTAAAATGGCAAAAATGGTTTGGGTATGGAGGTTTTCGTAAAGAAGGTAGTTCAAAATGTCCCACGTGATTTCAGGGTAAGCCCGGAGAACCGGCGCATGGTAACGCAGAGTGGCTCGAATGCCTACACGATCTAGGCTAGCTAACTTGTGCTGAAGAAAAGTGATAGCGCTGTCAGTTTTTGCCCCGGTATTACGCGTGAGTTGGCTAGGGGTTGTCCTCCATCGTAAATCTCTTTGCTGCCTCGCCGTTTGGCGGGTAGGATCAAAAATGCCTCTGATCCTGTCATAGAAAACGGGAGAACTCCTTTCAACTTCACCTAAATAGCCATCTGTTAGACCAGTGCTGCGCTGCCCCAATTGAATTAAAAGGGCACGCGCTTCGTCTTGTGCTGCAGGATCATCGTCTAAAGGGCGTTGTATTAAAGATAAAAGTCTTGTCAGATCAAAAGGCATGAGGTTCTCCGTTGGAATACTTTTGTGTTTAGTTATTAAAATTGACGCGTTTGGAGTGATATCGTCAGGGGCTAGGAAAAGTTGCTAATTTTTTTATACTTTTTACAGTGCTGAAAGAGGGTTGGTATTAAACGATCCGGTTAGGGTGGATAAGTAATGAGCTCCACCGAAGGTGGGGACCTCATCCGGGATGTCACCGGCTGAAATGATTTTGACTGTTTTGGATGTTCCATTCACACGGGAACCGGTTCCTGAAAGGCCGCCGCTGGAGGCCACGCCTGTGGTCATATCAATACGCATCCGGTACGATTGACCCAAAACGCCGATGTCGGAATCATCGGCAGAAAAACCATCGGCACTGGCGGTTACCACAAAAGCACGAATACGGACGGCGACATCTTCCACAAGTAAATTGCCGCTGCTGTCTAAAGTACCGGAAAAAACAGTGGCATCGTGGTCGCCACAGCTGGAATCGGTCAGATTATAACCACAAGTGTCTAAGACCAAATCAACGGCATCAAAACTTTCCATATCGAAAGTGGCGTCACAATCACTGGCTGTAGAACCCGTATTACAAACACGATAAACCATTCGTGGAAATTCACTGGCCCGCATCGAAACGGTGCCATCACTGTCTACATACATAATGGCTGTATAAGTATCGGGATAAATTACAGGCAAATCCAAGGAATCATCCGTATCGGAATCGATTTGCGTTTGAAAAAGATAGGTTAAATTAACTTTGGTGCCCAGACTAGTTTGGGTTGGGCTGGCACCGGTTTCATTATCATCAT
>CAZQCI010000070.1:0-11207 GCA_964592255.1 uncultured Nitrospiraceae bacterium
ATACGTTTTCGTTAAGTCTTAATAAAGGGGAAAATGGAATCATCAGCCGTGATGTCAATATGGAATTGGAGGGCACTCTTTATCATTTACGAGCCGACGCCAAAGCCCCCGAAGCCAAACCCCCGCAAAACGGAGCAAAATAATGAACAAAATTTTATTAATCTTATTGTTTCTTTTTTCCACCCCACTCTTAGCGGTAGAATCCCCTGCTCCAACCACTACCCATACAGGCGCGGGCGCCCAGGGCTCAGATCAAGACATATCACTTTCCGATATATCTATTGAAAGTCTGGAAAAACAAAATCAGCCTTCGGCCTCACGCAATCCTTTCGCGCCCTCTACGATTGAAGAAGTTGATCCTGCCAGCTTAGAACTCAATGGAACAGTTGTAGGTCGAAATGCCGCCTTGTGCCTCATCTCAGGACGTATTTTAAAAGAAGGGGATCATCTGGGGCGATCTATCATTAAACAAATCAATCCCGGTGAAGTCATTCTTAAATCGGTATGGGGTGATAATCCTTTGCGTATGAGTAGTTATGTTTCCGAAACGAGTCAGTCGGGATCTTTATTCGAAATTTACTTCAACAATGCCGACCTCAAACAAGCCTTACAAACTTTAGCGACTATCGGTGGATTTAATTTGATTCTGCCAGAAAAAATGTCCGGACAAGTGTCACTGATTTTTCACCAAACTGATTTAAAGGAAGCTCTCGGCTCGATGTTACGCGTCAACAAATTTGAATATGCCGAAGAAAACGACATCATCCGCGTAGGTACAAATGAAGAAATTCCGGTTGGGGCTGATTTTACCACGGCTCAAATTCCTTTAAATTATGCGGTTGCCAAAGACTTGGAACAAAGAATCCAACCTCTCTTATCGGACAAAGGAAAAATCGTGGCGGATGAACGTACTAACACCCTCACTATCAAAGACCGTCCCATGGCCGTGCAACAAGTCATCAATCTCATCCAGCAAATCGATCAAAAAGATCCACAAGTTCATATTGAAGGAAAAATTATGGATGTTTCGAGTAATTTTTCACGTGATTTAGGTATTCAATGGGGCTTTACACGCTCTAGCCCCAAAAACGTACAAGGCTTTTCTTCTGACAGTACTGGTGGATTTAACGTCAATATGCCAGCCGGAAGCCCCACCAGTTCCATTGGTATCCTTATTTCAAACCTCACCAACAGTACCCAATTGCAAGCCGCCATTACGGCAGCAGAAGCCCGAGGTGATATTCGTGTTTTATCCAAACCCTCGGTCACAACGTTGAATAATACCGAAGCCAAAATTCGTAGTGGATTAACCATCTATTATAAACAAACCTCTGACATTAGCATCGGTTCCAGCAGTGGTAGCTCTACCACCAGTTCCGACAATACAGTGCAGTCGATTGAAACTGGAATTGAACTCACCGTCACGCCTCAAATCACACCAGATAATATGATTAAAATGAAGATTGAAGCGATTGAAAGTGAAGCAGACTTCTCACATACTGTCGACGGCATTCCAGCCGTTATCGACAATACCGCCACAACGACGGTATTAGTGCATGATGGTGAAACCGCAGTCATCGGTGGATTGATTAAGACGAAAAAGTCCGTACAAAAACGAGGAGTTCCTGCTTTATCCTACATCCCCATCTTAGGTTGGCTTTTCAAATCAAAAGCTGTGGACAATAGCGGAAGCGAATTATTAATCTTCATGACTCCTAAGATTATACGGGAAAACCATCCGATACAACCTCCCGTCGATAGCGCTTATTACAAACATCGGGACGAAATTGATAATCCCGTCCCCGTTGAAAACATCAGCAATCCTAAAACAAAAAAGAAAAACAAGAAAACAGATGTGGATAAAAAAAATCGAGTCCCGATGTCGGATAGATAATCTACAATTCTTCCCAGTCTTTTTTTTGTAATAATTCAATCAGCTTTTTCCGATCGTTTTGATCGTGAAGACGCACCTTCAACTCCACATAATCTTCCTCAAAATAAGGAGCTGGATTAATTTGAATATTTTTGACTGATGAGGAAGAAACCAGTGCTTGTACCCCTTTTTCAAACGTAACCAACTTTTGTTGATAACGAGGATGTCGATTTTCTTTTAAACGTTTGCGCAATAACTCCCCTTTTTGGGCACCCGGAAGATGGCTGAGATGCTCCTCCAAAAGAGTGGCGACTGTTTTCGATTCTTTACGGGAAAGCTCAAGAAGCAGATCCAAAACATCGGCCAAGCTGTTTTGATTAAGTGAAAGGGGTTGTAACAGGGAAACAATTTTATCACTGCTCTTAATTTTTAAAAAGCGTGAAGCAACATTTAAAGGCAATGCCTGCTGAACAATAAATTGAAGAACGGGAAAATCAAGCGTACAAAGAGATTCACAATCTTTCGCCTGGTGTTCAGAAACAAAACCCAGAAGAGGATACACATTTGAGATGGTTTTTTCTTTTGAAAAAAGAAGACGGGCCTGTTTTAAAACCCTTCCCTTCTCCACCAAATTAAAAGAACGTGTCCAACGATGGACTTCTAAAAAAATCAAAAATAACTCTTGAACCATTTTTCCGGAGCAAATCAAAACTGGTACGTCTTTCATCCCTAATTTTTTGGCAATTCCAAAACGCCGGACTCCATCCACAATTCTTTTTTCTTCCGACAACAACAACGGCAATAAAATGCCGTGTGTTTTGATGGACGATTCCAACAGATCATCGGATATGGAAAAAGTAATATCCCACAAAGGGGCTTTAATTTCGTCAAGAAGCATCTACACAATCTGCCTCATCCCTTGACGGAATTCCACAGGTTTCATAGGGTATCCCTCTCATGGAACCCTTCCGCCCTGCTCAGATTTACGTAGATTCTGCTGTTCGTGATACACCACTTACAGAGAGGGTTTTATCTTATTTTCAAGACGTTCCTTGGCAGGTCATTGAAAATCCAGCCAATTTAAAAAAGCCAATGCCACTGACCTTAGCCAAAAAAAAACTACTGATCACCAAACACAAAGGAGACGTGGTTAAAACCTGTCAGGGTTTTGGGGATTATGTCTGCTGTAACTTGCTAACGGCCAGCTTAGTATCCAACTGTCATCTGGAATGCACCTACTGCATTTTGCAGGACTACCTTAAAAACAATCCCATCTTAACTTTTTTTGCAAACGTGGATGAAATTTTAGGAGCCATTAAAAATCATATTTCCAAAAAGCCGGACGTATTATTTCGCCTCGGTACCGGAGAACTTTCGGACTCTTTAGCACTCGATGCCATCACCCAATTTTCACACGATCTGGTACCTTTTGCGGCACAACAAAAAAACCTTCTGCTAGAACTCAAAACGAAATCAGACCAAGTGGACAATCTACTTGAGTTGGATCACAACGGAAAAACCATCGTCTCGTGGTCGGTCAATCCTCAAGCCTATATTGATCATGAAGAATTCAAAACAGCTTCGTTGCATGATCGTTTAAACGCCGCGCGACGCTGTGCACATGCAGGGTATAAGATCGGTTTTCACTTAGATCCCTTACTGGCTTTTGAAGATTGGGAAAAACAGTATGAGCAATTGGTGAATGTATTAAGGGAACAAATTCACCCCCATGAGATGGCCTACTTTTCCATGGGCACCCTTCGCTTCACTCCCGGATTAAAACAAACTTCTTTGTATCGTTTTCCCAAAAGCAAAATTTTTACCGGGGAACTTTTTCCTTCCAAAGATGGTAAAACAAGGTATTTAAGGGATATCCGGGAAGAGATGTATAAAAAAGTTAGAAGTTTTTTGGACCAAAAATTCCCGGAAGTCCCCCATTATTTATGCATGGAAACCAAAGAAGTATGGAAAGAAACGTATCAGTATCTGCCCAAAACGACAGGGGAAATGGAAAATAAAATTGTAAGAGGATTTGGAGTTTAACATGGCCCACGAAATTAAGAACACGCCACAAGGCGCCCAAATTGGGGATGTAGAATTTCTTTGGGCCAGAAATTCTAAAGAATTTCTTTTTGCCAATTCAATCTTCATCAAAGGCAGCCCCGCCATTCTTGTCGATCCTTCGGCCACATTTACCTACATTGACCACTTAGCTTCTTCTCATGCCGTCGATATTGTTTTAAACACCCATTATCATGCGGATCATCGTAGCTTGAATGGTTTATTCAAAAAAGTCATTTTTGCCGCTCACGAAAAAGATGCGTTAGCCATACGCGATTATCCAACTTACGAACAATGGTGCGACGACAATCCCTCTTCGCCCTATTCGCTTTGGCGTAAAGAAGTATTTGAGCAATACCACATCACCGACTGCCCTGTTTCCAAGCTCTACAAAGGTAACGAACTGATTGAAACCGACACAACTCAAATACAGCTAGTCCATATCCCAGGCCATACTCCAGGGCATATGGCCCTTCATTTTAAAAATATTAGTTGCCTCTATTTATCGGACATCGACCTCACCCCTTATGGTCCATGGTATGCCAATGTGGTTAGTGACATTGACGATTTCATCAAATCTGTAGAAAAAGTAAAAAACATCGAAGTAGATTATTATGTGTCGTCACACGGTGAACGCATTTATACACGAGAAAAATTTTTAGAACGCATTGGAAAATTCGGAAACTGTTTTCAAGAGCGGGACGAAAAAATAATCACTTTGCTTCAAAATAGGCCTCAAACCATCGAAGAACTGGGAAGTGAAGGTATTGTTTACCGAAAGATGGCTCTTGTCGACCCGCTTAAATCTTATTTTCAATATCAAATGCTCATCAAACATTTGGAGCGTTTGAAAAAACTAAACATCATTTTTCAAGAAGGGGAAAAATATTTTTTAAAATAACGCTCAATAATCTGATTGATTAACCTCCCCCTCACGTGAAGGGAAGACCAGGTGGGGTTGCTCAATTTAATAAAAATTCCAATATGCCAAATTTTCAAAACAAAAAAGCATTTATCACCGGATCCTCTCGCGGTATTGGTCAGTCCATTGCTTTGGATTTAGCCCAAAATGGGGCTGATATTTTGCTGCATTATCGCAAAGAAAAAGATCAAGCTTTACAAGCCGCGGAACAAATCAAAAAAATGGGAAGAAAAGTTTGGATCTACCAGGCTGACCTAGCCGAACCAGACAGCTTATCTGCGATGCTAGAACATATTCGCCAAGAGCATGAAAGTTTGGATATTTACATTGCTAACGCTGCCTCCACTTCTTTTAAGCCATTAAATAATTTAGAATGGCATCATATTCAAAAAACTCTTAATTTAGTCATCGGCAGCTTTATAATGACTACCAAGGGTTTAACGCCTTTACTTCAAAATAGGAATGCCCATATCGTAACTATTTCTGGAATTGATACGGTAAAAACTTTTCCCGGCCATGGTCTTTTAGCTTGTGCCAAATCGGCATTAGAGACATTAACAAAATATTTTGCTGCCGAGTTAGCTCCTTTAAAAATTTATGTTAACTCCATAAACCCAGGTTTTGTTTCTACCGATTCCACGCGTTTTTATCTGGGAGATAATTTTGACCGGGTCACCAAAGCGCTAGACCGCATGGCTCCGGTTAAAGGTGTAGGCACACCCGCGGATGTGGCTAAAATTGTTTCTTTTCTTTGTTCAGATGAATCCAACTGGCTGACAGGACAAACACTTTACGCCGACGGCGGGTTAGCAGCTGTCATCCCCGTTTAGTTAACTAAGCCCATGGGGTTTGAGCGAATAATTTTTAACCCGCAGAATAAATTCTTCCATTTTATATCTATCTTTCACTCCGGGGGATTGTTCTACACCGCTTGCAACATCAACAGCATAAGGTTTAACAGTTTGAAGTGCCATTTCTACATTCTCTGGCTTAAGCCCGCCGGAGAGAATCAGTTTCCCATATTTTTTGGCATTCACAGCCAAATCCCAGTTGGACACCACCCCTGTACCCCCAAAGGCTTTTTCAACATAAGAGTCGATCAGCAAGAAATCGCTTTGATATTGGGGAATCATCGATAAATCCTCAATGTTCTGCGGACGAAAAGCTCTCCACCAAGTGCGGCCAAACTGATTGCAATATTCAGGAGTTTCATCACCATGAAACTGAAGACAATCAAGTTCTAAATCCACAGCAATATCGCTGACCAATTGAAAATCGGCATTAACAAAAATACCCACTTTGGCAATAGCCCCTGGAACATCACGGATAATTTCTTTGGCTTTGAGCGGATCAACATAACGAGGAGAGTCAGGATAGAAATTAAATCCTAAATAATCTGCCCCCAGCTCAATGGCGTCCAAGGCATCGTCAACGTTGGTGATGCCACAAATTTTAACAAGAATAGACATAGGTCATTTCAGAAACAGTTATAACAGGCAAACGACTTTGAAAAAAATCTTTTAACAAGACATTCCAAACTCTATTTTTTTTCGATCAACTCCTTTAACTTTTTACCTGGATCGAGCTCCTTCATAAATGTTTCTCCAATTAAAAAACCCTGATAACCCACTTTCATTAAGTCGTCGATATCTGTACGCGTTTTAATACCGGATTCACTAATGCACGTAGATGTTTTGGGGAAATTTTTCACAAGACGACGTGAGGTATCCAGAGACACTTCAAAAGTCTCTAGATTGCGATTATTGACACCCACCAAAGACGGATTTAAAAAAGCGATTTTCTCCCATTCTTCTTGGCTATGAACTTCAACTAAAACCGTCATACCCAATTCGGAGGCCAAGATATAATAATCTTTTAATTGATGCTTATCGAGAATAGCGGCAATTAAAAGTAAGGCATCCGCTTGAGCGGCCCGAGCTTCGTAAATGTGGTATTCATCAAGAGTAAAATCTTTTCTTAAACAAGGAAGCGCCACTTTTTGTTTTATTTTTTCAATAAAAGAAAGGGAGCCTTGAAAAAAATGTTCATCCGTTAGAACGGACAAGGCTTTCGCCCCACCTTCCTCATAACTTAACGCAATATCTACCGGTTTAAAATTTTGGCGAATCACTCCCAAAGAAGGAGATGCTTTTTTGATTTCAGCAATAATATTGATATCCCCTTGTTTAAAATTCTTTAAAAAAGGAAGCACCGCTGGCACATCCGTCGCTTGAAATTGAACATCCTTTAAAGAAACACGACGACGCAGAGAAGCGAGTTCCTGTTTTTTATAATCAACAATTTTATCAAGATAGGTTTTCATGTATCTGTTCACTCTCCTGACCCCCTCTCCCAAAGGGATCCCTTTGGGATTCTACTCAAAGGGAGAGAAGGCTTACACCCTATTTGTCATTTCAATCAATGCTTCCAATTTTTGGTACGCCGCCCCGCTGGATACCGATTGTTGGGCCATCAACACAGCTTGTTTCCAATCATCAGCTTTTCCCGAAACACGTAAGGCGAGTGCTGCATTTAAATGCACACAATGATCTATGGGCTGAGAATGACCTTTAAGCGTTTGACGCAAACGTTTGGCATTGTCCTCGGCACTCCCTCCAGCCAAATCAGCAGCATCACAATAATCATAACCGACAGAACGCGGATCAAATATCTCTGAAGACATCTGCCCTTTTTTAAGAAAACAAATTTGAGTTTTACCAGCCAACGTCACTTCATCCATACCATCACACCCATGCACAACAGCGGCAGAAATAAGACCTCTCTTCTTAAGAACTTCAGCGACAATTGGCAATAAATCCGGGTGATATACGCCCACAACCTGACGCTGGGCATGCAAAGGATTGAGTAACGGTCCTAAAAGATTAAAAATAGTTTTTGTTCCTATTTTCTTTCGGATGGGGGCGACACTCTTAAGAATAGGGTAATATAAAGGGGCAAACAAGAAACCGATTCCAATTTTTTCAATACAAGTACTCACTAAGTCAGGAGCCGCTTCAATGTTAATACCCAAAGCCTTAAGCACATCAGCACTACCAGAACGGGAGCTGACCGCTCGGTTACCATGCTTGGCTACCGCAACTCCGGCACCCGCCACAACAAAAGCCGTTGCTGTGGAAATATTAAATGTGTTTTTTTGATCCCCACCTGTACCGCATGTATCAAGCAAATCCTGGGTATGGCAATAGATGGGCCGAACCTGTTTGTCTAAAGCACGTACAGCGCCTTCCACTTCTTCAGCAGTTTCTCCTTTATCACGTAATGCGATTAAGAAAGAACTCACTTCTTCAGCAGAAGAAGAAGGGTTGAGCACAATTTCAAAAGCAGCCTCCATCTCCGAAACTGTCAGATGACGACGAGATTGGAGTCTATTGATCAAATCTGAAAGCATGCCCCCTTTTTCGCATACGTATCGTCTACTTGCAAGAAAAGCTAATATCAGGTAGTTGAGTTAAAGCCATTATGAATACTGTCCAAATTCAAGAAAATCTTAAAACACGATGGCTCGGAAGCCGGTTGCACCAATTACCCGAAGTGGATTCCACCAATCGGTGGGCCATACGGATGATTGATCAAAAAAGCGGCCGAGGCGAGGTGTTTTTGGCGGATTTTCAAACTCAAGGCCAAGGTCGCCACCAAAGAATTTGGGAATCCCCTGTAGGGAAAAATATTTTAGTCAGTTTTATCGATTCCGCTCCTCGTGATGAAGGACAAACACCTCAATTGAATCTCGTAGCTGGAGTAGCTTTTTTTGAAGCTCTTCATTCTTTAAACCAGATCCCTGGTTTACAGCTTAAATGGCCTAATGATTTAATGGTAAACCAGAAAAAAATGGGGGGTATTTTGGCCGAAAAACATTCTCAACATCCCTTTGTAGTCATTGGATTCGGTCTTAATGTTAATACCGACCTGACTGATTTTCCACCTTCCCTTCAACCTTTAGCCACTTCTATCAAGGTGATCACCGGGAAAGAATCAAAACGTGAAACTATTTTGGCCCATTGTTTAAATGCTTATGAAAAATGGCGCGAAATCTTTGATCAAGAAGGCCTTAAACCAATCATTACATTTTGGAAAAATCATTCTAACCTTATAGGGAAAAAAGTTGAAGTTGTAGAAGAGGAAGAATCCTACACAGGCACTGCCGTTGATTTAGATGAAAACGGCTTTCTCGTTGTAGAAACCAAGTCTGGCAAAAAAACCGTTCTTTCGGGAGATGTCACCTTATGCTCTTAGCCATCGATGTCGGCAACACAAACACCGTTGTCGGAGTGTACATTAATAATCAATTCAAACACCATTGGAGACTAGAAACCAAAAAAGAGCGCACAGCCGACGAATGGGGTCTTTTTCTCAAAGAACTATTAGCCTTTGTCAACATCCGCTTCGACCAAATTACCGGAGTCATCATTTCTAATGTCGTCCCTCCCCTGCAACGTGCTTTGACAGAGATGAGTGAAAAATACATCCGGCAAAAACCTATCTCCGTAGGACCCGATATTAAAATCGACATGCCCATCGATCTTGAAAACCCAACTGAAATTGGAGCCGACAGGATTGTTAATGCTGTTGCGGCTTTCCACCGCTATAAAACTGACCTCATCATCGTCGATTTTGGTACAGCGACCACATTTGATTATGTCACTAAAAACGGAGAATACCGTGGCGGGCTTATCGTACCTGGCATGGGTATTTCTCTGGAAGCTCTTTTTCAAAAGGCTTCTAAATTGCCACGTGTTGAAATTATTAAACCAAAACGCGTCATCGGCAAAAGTACCGTGGAAAGCATGCAAGCGGGAATTTATTTCGGCTATGTGGGCTTGATTGATTCCATTGTCGAAAAAATGCAGAAAGAAATTGGAGCTAAAGCCACAGTGATTGCCACAGGAGGCTTAAGTCAGCTTATTGCAGAAGGTTCAGAAACAATTGATGAAACTGATGAGTTTCTCACACTGGAAGGGTTACAGCTTATTTATTCTTGGAATCATCCTTCTTAAGTGAGAGATGACCGTCCTGATACACATCCCGCTTTGAGAGCTTGGTTTTTTTGAAAAGCTTTTTCAATTCCTAAATTGGCTAGGTCCAAAACATAAGGCAAAGTAGCGTGCACCAAACTGGCTGTCGCCGTGTGAGGAACACAGCCCGGCATATTCGTCACACCATAATGCAATACACCTTTCAAAGTAAAAATAGGTTTTTCGTGCGTGGTCGGGCGTGAGGTTTCCACACACCCTCCTTGATCCACAGCCACATCAATAATGACGGATCCCGGCTTCATCTGCCCTACCAAATTTTTAGACACCAGTTTGGGCGTTTTTTGTCCGGCAATCAAAACGGCCCCTATCAATACATCCGTTTGGGGAACAAATTCCGCTAAACTTTCGGGTGTAGAAAGCGCTACCTCAAAACGTTCGGAATAATTATTTTTCAAACTTTGAAGACGTTTTTGATTAATATCCATCATGACAACATGGGCCCCCATGCCATGAGCCACCGCCGCACTGCTTAAACCCACATTGCCTGAACCCAAAATAGTTACAATAGCAGGAGAGGCACCTTCCACACCTCCGTATAATTTACCAACCCCACCTTGATCCCGACGCAGATAATGAGCCCCAATCTGGCCTGCTAAACGGCCGGCAATGACACTCATGGGTTTCAACAAAGGAAGAGAGCCATCTGGAAGCTGAACTGTTTCATAAGCCAAAGCGATCATTTTCTTTTTTTGAAGTGCGCGCTCCAGTTTAGGGTGGGCGGCTAAATGAAGATAAGTAAAAAGAATTTGGCCTTCCCGCATATAAGCCAATTCTTCTAAAGAAGGTTCCTTCACTTTTAAAATCAAATCCGCTTTGGAAACAGTACTTTTAAAAGTAGAGGCTAAATCAGCACCCGCTTGACGATACAAAATATCCGAAAACCCACTTCCGAAACCCGCTCCTTTTTGTACCACCACGTGATGGCCATGTTTAACAAGAAGAGCCACACCTGTTGGCGTCATAGCCACGCGATATTCACGATTTTTAGATTCTTTAGGAACAGCCAAAATCATATTTGTTATCTTAGCAAAAATCGAAAGAAATAAAAATGAAGAGTAGGACCCAAGTTTATGATCGGACGAAAAAAACAACGTCAACAACAAGTGCAAAAATAAAACGATAATAAACAAAAATACTGTAACTAAAAGTCTGCACAAATTTAAGAAGATACTTAATAGATAAAAACCCCACTAAAGCCGATACAGCAATGCCAATCCATTCAGGGTTTTGCGGGTGAGCTTTGAAAAAATCCGGAGCCTTCATCAAACACGCACCGAAGGTAATAGGCAAGGCCAAC
>CAZQCI010000071.1:0-11124 GCA_964592255.1 uncultured Nitrospiraceae bacterium
CGCGGCGGATCCCACAGTTGCGACATATGTATCTTTGGGTATTGTTTATTATTTTTGTTTGGCTTTATCTCGTACAGCCTCCGGTGCTGAATCCACCAGCCTGGAGATTAACTCAACACTATTTAATGCAGGGTGCAAACGACGCGCTAAAGCTTGTAAGGAAAAAAGATCTCCTTTTTCGGCAGCCTTGAACAGGGCCGTATTTACTTGCCTTTCTTGTTCCAATACACCCGCTTCAAGCTCACGGTTTTGGGCTTTTAAATCTACAGGCAAACGTCCTTCCGCTTGGCTATGCGCCAATTGAGCCCGGGCGGTATACTTCATATTTCTCCGAAAAGTCCCCGCTAACAAATCCAGGGTAGTGACAACCCCTTCACTCCATTCTGGATCCCCAGCCATACGGCCGAGCAAATCAAGAACAAAAGGCTCCTCTGCAGCTAATGTCATTAAAGAATTATAAACGGATGAGTCTTTTCCATCACGTAAACCAATCACCAATAACGCTTCTGTAACATTGGCAAGGACGTCTTGATGATTCTCTGCAGATGGCTCAGTAGATTGTTGAGCTGCTTGCATTAAGGCGTGGATAAATCTTTCTGTTGTAAAACCAGCAGGGTCGATATCATTCGCTGGGTTTCTTGATGCTAAAAAATGATGAAAACTTCCAAAACGACCTGCATTTCTAGAAAGAGAGGTGACATACCAAGATGCTTTCTGGTCGAGCATCCGTAGAGCATTGGTTACACGAGTCTGATCTTCCGAGCCAGCCACACGACTTAATGTTTCAGATGCACTAGCCAGATGATGAATTTGTGCCGCTAGTTCAATGGGGGATAAATGAAGTCTGCCTTCCCTTAATAAAGGTAAAAGACGATCGGGGGTTTGGCCATCCATCAAAATGGCAAAGGCCTGTAAACTAGGGCGATCCGGCTCATCAACTAAAACCCCCATTCTTTCCAAAAAATTATAAGCTTGTTCTGCGGTTCTTAATTCGCGAGCCAACACATTAACTGCAATATTAGGGGGGGCCATAAATTCCTCTTTAAAATAAGATAAAATACGTCAGTAAATTGTCTAGAATTATTGGCTGTATCGGAATTAGAGATAAAAAGTTGTGTAATAAAAAGAATATGGAAAAAATAGCTTCACAATTGTGAACAAATTAGGGACGCTTTTCAGTAGTGATTCACGTCACCCCCGCCTGGGCGGTAAAATTTCAAACTAACCCACTACCCATTTTCCCCCTTGTTCTCCAAAAGAAAGATGTTATGCTCAAAAAGTGAAGATCCCGCACCATTTAAATGACGAGGTGCTTGAGGCACTTCTGTTGCAGCAAAAGCGTCTAGCTTGGCACCCCATTGATGACATCAATTGGGAAGACGGTGTTGACTTCTCCAAACCTTTTGTCCCCTTAGACGCCAAAAATCTTTTTTTCCCCGACATCAACGATGCCGAACGCTTAAGTCTGTCCCAATACATGGGGCTGATGATTGCTGCCACATTCAGCGAAATGGAACTCACCATGCAACGCCTGCGGGAAAATTCCTGGCGGCCATTCATGGACAAAAAAGCCGCTAATCCTGAAATGATTGCTTTGGGTGAAGAATTTTTTGATGAAGAAGCCAAACACGCCTCCGTCTTCCAACGTTACCTCGACATGGCAGCAGCAGAATTGAATATGGATCCGGAGGATTTAAAAAATATTCTCCCCCGCGTCAACCCTGGCTATGTCGATAAAATTGTCCGGCAGAATTCAAATTTTTCCGGATTATTGGTTTGGTGGATTGTGGCAACGGTGGAGGAAGAATCCACTCTCATTTTCCGGCAGATGAAAAAATCATCCGACAAATTAGATCCTCTGTATTATCGGCTTCACCAAAAACATTTTGAAGAAGAAGCCCGGCACGCGTCCTATCCTTTTCTGATGCTGGAACTCAATGACACACTCTCGCCAGGACTGATGGCCAAAGCACTACACAAAACCGATTTTATCGTCTCACAGATTTTAAAAATTATCTGGATGATGTTTGAACTTTCCAAAACTTTTGGCATTACCCGATACCGTAATCATCATCCCTTCTTCGAAAATTTAAGTCGGCTTATTCCTAAGTTAGGAAAACACTCCCCCATTTCGCTAGCCACCGACCTGGCCATACATACCCCTTACATCAGCACCTTTATCAACCCGCTTTCTCATCCTTACACGAAAAAAGCGGTGATGAAGAGAAGCCTTTTTAAGCTTCCCCTTCCTGACCCAACCCTGGGTGATCTACAATGGTAAGTTCTCCAAGAAAAAAATGGATACCGGCTTAAGACATGCCGGTATGACCCAAATGAGATTTCAAACTCAGCCTCTACAAAAATATTGGTAATGATATGTTTTGGTTTTTTGAAAGAGCTCGAACTGTCTGAGCAGTCCTTAAAACAATTTAAATAGACCTGCGAGTTTTCGAGCGATTAAAAAAAATCAAAACATACCATTACCAAAATATTTTAATCATTGAATTTTCCGCTCTGACATGTTTTTTAAGCAAGCATGTTCTCGCACTGGTTATCCAAATGGCATAAGGAAGTAATCATGCTCGCCTTTTTTCTGGCGGCTTTGGTGGCTTTTATTATCAAACGTATAGTATTCCATTTTTTAAAAAAGTGGGCCAACCGCACTCCATGGAAATGGGATAATTCTTTAGTAGATGCCGTTAATTTTCCGGCTTCCATTATCTTATTAGCGATTCTCGCAAGCTTAATACCTACCTTTGTTTCCATTCCTCATCGTTGGGAAGTTTTTTGCTCGTTTGCCTCGCGTTTTATTGCCACCATTGCTATGGCTGTTTTTCTCCATAAACTTCTTTTAGGTGGGCATCGTCGTTTTTTTTCCAGCAGACCCTTTTTACAAACTTATGCTGGCATTACCCGCATCTTTATTTTTGTTTCCGTCTACGGTGTTCTTTTGTTGGTTTTTTTGGACACCTCCGGGATTTCCATAACCCCTTTTATCGCCTCATTAGGTGTCGGCAGCGTCGCGGTAGCCTTAGCTCTGCAAGAAACGCTCTCTAGTCTTTTTTCAGGCATTTACCTTCTCATCGACAAACCCATACGTGTGGGTGATTTTATAAAGCTGGAAAGCGGCGAACAAGGATATGTGGAAAACATCAGTTGGCGTAGCGTCCGCATCCGCATGCTCCCCAACAATGTGGTCATTATCCCTAATTCTAAATTAGCGGGCAGTATTATCATCAACTACTATTTACCAGATAAAGAAATTTCTTTTTCGGTGCAAGTCACGTTGGATTATTCTAGCAATTTAGAACAAGTGGAAAAATTAACTCTTGAAGTTGCCCGCGAGGTCATGAAAACGGTTCCAGGCGGCATCCCTCATTTCGAACCAGCTGTTCGCTACCATACTTTTGGACCTTCTAGCATCAACTGCAATGTATCTTTAAGGGCAAAGGAGTTCACTGAACAACATCTTCTCATCCACGAATTTATCAAAAGGCTGCATCAAAAATACCAACAAAACCACATTCCTTTACCGCTACAAACCATCCATCTTAAAAAGGAAATAGAATAAGAAACAAAGACAGGAAAAAAACTAAAGAGGGGGCCAAAAAAGAAGAACTGTAAGAATACTTCCTACTGCAAAAGAGGCCCAGGCATTATAGACAAAATAACCATAGCCCATCAAAATTAAGCCCAAAATCATGTGTCGTGCGCTAGATTTTTTTTTGCCAAACCGAAAAGCAAACAAACCCACAAAACTAAACCAGATACTAATTAAAAGAGTACTCATACTAAAAGGCATATTCATTGAGTTTAAAGAGTCCATAAAAATAAATCAATCAAATGAGGATATTACCCTCTTGTACAATTTACCGAGTATTATATGATTCAAACCTAAAAGTTCCATTTTTTTTCAATCATCATTATGATTAAAACTCTCACCATTCGTGGCCTTAAAACAGCTTGGCTTTCAAAAAATCCGGAACACGATACCATCTTTATGCCTTTGCATGGATTTCCCGATAATCCTTTTTCCTGGAAACCACAGATGGATTATTTTGAAAAAAAATATCACATCATCGCACCCTACATTCGCGGCACACATCCCAGTGCGGCAAGTAAAAATTTAGATCGTTATCGTTTGGACGCCATTGCACTGGATCATTTGGAAATTTTAAAAAAAGAAGGTAATAAGCCCGTCATTCTTCTAGGCCATGACCTAGGGAGCCTTTACGCCTGGCACTTGGCTCCCTTATTAGGAGAACGTCTCAAAGCCCTTATTATCATCAACGGCGGGCATATGCGCCAAGCCACCCATCGCCTGAAGAATGCCACACAAGTTAGAAAATCATGGTATATGTTTCTCTCCCAAGTACCAGGGCTGGCGGCTTCACTCGTTAAAACCATCGGTCCTTATCTCTTAAAAAAATTCAAAGAAAAAAACGGCGTGCCTCCCGAATTAGTAATGGAATCCTGCGAAGCCCACAAAGACGCCATCCATTCGGTAAAACAATATCAAGCTTTAGCCCGCGATTTTATCAGAGAAATGAAAAACAAAAGCCATTTCAAACTAAAAGCTCCTGTACTTCAAATCAGCAGTTTGGACGATTTTTTTGTCATCCCTGCCAGCCTCGCAGAATTAAAACTGGTTGCAGAAAATCCAACAGCACGTATGGTTAAAGGGAAACACTGGCTGATGCAGGAACAACCGGAGTTGGTTAATCGATTGATTGAGAAGTTCATTTTGAAGTTAAATCAGTAACCCCACCTGTCCTCCCCTTATATTAAGGGGAGGGACCTATTTTCCCCCTCTTAAAATAAGAGGGGGTAGGGGGAGTTAATCAAATTAGTTTTCTAACCATGAACCAAGATCTCCAAGGTTTTTTAAAAATTCAACGTTTGGCCTACCAAGCCGTTGTCGAAATAGGTGCTTTACTTCAAGAAGGTTGGACGGAAGAAAAAGCTGCCGACTTGATCGGCCAATATCTGCGCGACCACGGGGTTTCTGCTTTCTTCCACGAACCTTTCGCGTGGTTTGGGAACCGCACACGTTTTGACGGCATTCGGCGCAAACGTTATGCCGATTTCAACCCCACCCAAAGACGCCTTACAGCAGAAGACGTGGTCATTCTGGACGTGGCCCCCATTTTAGACGGCTACATTGGCGACATCGGCTACACTCTTTCACTCAAAAAAAATCAAGAGCTGTCACGTGCTAAAAAATTTCTTCTAGATTTAAGAGACTTAATTCCAAAACTTTTCATGGAAAAAAACACCACCGGCCAAAAAATATGGAAACAAGTGGAAGATAAAATCACCGAAGCGGGCTACGATAATATTCACAAAATTTATCCGTTTCATGTTCTAGGGCACCGCGTACGCCGTGTGCCTTTTTCAAATTTAGCTTTAAAAACCCCGGCACGATTTAGCCTCCATTCTTTTTTCTCCATCTTAAGCCATGGGCTTTTCCCTGAATTACTGGGGCCAACCCATCATGGCGGCCTAACAGGTTATTGGGCTATCGAACCCCATATTGGGGGCAAAAACTTTGGCGCCAAGTTTGAAGAAATTTTAGTCGTTGAAAAGGAAAAAGCGTACTGGCTAGATGATGAAGTACCCCATGTAAAATAAGATGCAGGATGGTTCGACAGGCGCACCATGTTCGCTCCTCAACAGGACATGGTGAGCTAGCCACTTGTGGCTTGTCGAACCATAAGCTCCCCTCATGAACCTTTCTTCAAAACACATCGTCATCACGGGTGCTGCCGGAGGTATTGGCAGAGAACTGGTGCTTATTCTTTTAAAAAAGAAAGCCACTATCCTAGCGCTGGATATCAATGAGCTGGCCCTTAAAAACTTGGAAAAGACATGCGAAGATAAAGGCTACAAAATTGAAACCATGACTGTGGATGTGACTCAAAAACAAGATTTTGAAAAAGTGTTTAAAACTTTGAAGGAAAAAAAAGTGTTTCCAGACATTTGGATTAATAATGCTGGCATTAATTATCCCAAAGCTTTTGATGAACTATCGGAAGAGATGTTTGAAAAAATTATGAAGGTTAATCTCGATGGCATTATTTTAGGCAGCCGCACCGCACTGCGGCTGATGAAAGAAGCCCAAAAAGGAATGATTGTGAATGTAGCCAGCCTCGCCGGCCACTTACCTTCCGCTTTCATGACAGCCTACGTAGCTTCCAAATACGCTGTAGTCGGCTTTACACGGGCGCTTCAGATGGAATTGAAACAGCAACAACTTCCCGTTCATGCCATGCTTGTTTCACCGGCTTTTGCCGATACACCCATCATGAAAACGAATAAGGAATTTCAATTTCCTTCATTCCTCAAATGGTGCATCACCTCTCCTAAAAAAGTAGCGATGGGTTTGGTCAAAGGTATTGAAAAAAATGCCGAAGAAGTTTTTCCAGGATTGTCGTGTAAAATGCTCCACACTCTTTACAAAAATTCTCCAAAACCCGTCTTTAATTTCGTCAACCGCTTGGCCACCGCCAGAAATTGGAAAGAATTAATTGGACTGGAAGGTATCCGAAGCCGGTAAGTTGAGCGATAAATCTTCATAGGGCACTCAAAAAGTCATCCCCTACCAATAAAAAAGGCAGGCCTCATGGCCTGCCTTTTTGAGATACCCTTATTCCTTTAAAAACTAGTTCGCCTTACCACTAACAATGGTGATAGTGCCACCATCGTTCACTTTAGCGCT
Source organism: uncultured Nitrospiraceae bacterium (assembly GCA_964592255.1). Classification (GTDB taxonomy): domain Bacteria; phylum UBA10199; class UBA10199; order UBA10199; family SBBF01; genus CAZQCI01. Next base: position 6,719 of record CAZQCI010000071.1, read on the forward strand.
GCTGTTGGTGCCTTTGATGGTCACTTCACAAGGGCCTTTGCCAATGCTGCGGCTTACATTCGCATCGATACTGGTTTGTACGGTACCACTGCTACATTCCGTAGTAATATCGTGTTTAGAGCTATCTTTGTTGACTAAGGTCACATTGGCCATAGCCACGGAAGATAAAGCGGTTACAGTTAAAACAAAGGCAAGAATGGATTTTTTCATAAAATCTCCTATGGAAGAAAGTTAAAGTTAAAAAAAAGGCCCCTTCAAAACAAAGGGGCCTTTTTAAAAACGTCAGTTCTGATTAAAGGATCTTTTATTTTTCAGCCGGAATTCTCATTCCGTAGAAAGAACGGTAAACAAAAAACAAGGCCGTCACAAAAAAGACTCCGCCAATCCACATTTTGGCAGAAGCATTTTGCATGGTCACCGCAATTTCAACAGCAAGAAGACCAAATAACGTGGTGAACTTAATCACTGGGTTTAAAGCCACCGACGACGTATCCTTGAAAGGATCTCCAACAGTATCACCCACCACGCTGGCGGCATGAAGAGGAGTTCCTTTTTGGCGTAAATCCACTTCAACTACTTTCTTGGCGTTATCCCAGGCTCCACCCGCATTGGCCATAAAGATCGCTTGGTATAATCCAAAGAAGGCCAACGCCACCAAGTATCCAATGAAGAAGTATGGATCAAAGAAAGCCAACGCTAAAGCAAAGCAGAAGATGACGATGAAAATATTAACCATCCCCTTTTGCGCATAGACAGTACAGATTTCCACGACTTTTTTGCTGTCGTTAATGGAAGCCGAGGTACTATCCAATTTAATGTTTTCCTTGATGTAAACCACGGCCCGATAAGCCCCGGTCACAACGGCCTGGGTAGAAGCGCCGGTAAACCAGTAAATGACAGCACCGCCCATCAGAAGCCCCAACATAATAGGGGCCTCAACCAAGCTTAAGTGGCTGGCCACATTTCCATAAAGTTTTTCCAAAAGAAGGATGATGCCGAATACCATTGTTGTAGCCCCCACCACTGCGGTTCCGATTAACATCGGCTTGGCTGTGGCCTTAAAGGTATTTCCAGCACCGTCACCTTTTTCAAGTGCATGCTTGGCGGAATCGAAATTAGCCGTCACACCAAACTGTTTTTTGATTTCTTCTTTGATGTTGGGGCGTTTTTCAATCAGCGACAATTCATAAACAGATTGCGCGTTATCGGTAACAGGACCAAAGCTATCCACGGCAATGGTAACGGGCCCCATGCCCAAAAATCCGAAGGCCACCAACCCGAAGGCAAAAATGGGAGCCGCAAAAACAAAATCGGCCGGCATGAGAGAGAGCATCGCAGGATTCAGTGACATTTTATAAGAAACGAACATGAGTCCCAAAATCAACAAACCTTCCCAAAAAGCCGAGAAATTCCCGGCCACCAACCCTGAAAGAATATTGAGAGAGGCTCCTCCTTGACGGGATGAAGTCACCACTTCCTGCACATGGCGAGAATTGGTGGAAGTAAATACTTTTGTAAATTCAGGAATCAGTGCTCCAGCCGCCGTCCCGCAGCTGATAATCACCGCCAAGACCCACCATAAATCGCCATAACCTTTAAGGAGCAAATGACTCGCCCAGAAAGTCACGCCGATGGAAACAATGGAAGTCAACCAAACGAGATTAGTTAAGGGGTGTTCCAGATTAAAATCATCCTTGTTTCCATAAATGGCATGGCTGATGCGGTTGTTCACAACATAAGCAATCAGCGAGGTCAGGATCATGAGGATACGCATGACAAAAATCCAGACGATCAATTGACCACATTTAGTAGGATCCCCCACCAAAGCCAACGCCAAGAAAGAAATAAGCGCCACACCGGTCACACCGTAGGTTTCAAAACCGTCAGCAGTAGGACCGACGCTGTCACCGGCATTATCCCCCGTACAGTCGGCAATAACGCCAGGGTTTTTCGGATCGTCTTCAGGAAGATTAAAAACAATCTTCATCAAATCGGAACCAATATCGGCAATTTTGGTAAAAATACCACCGCAGATACGGAGCACCGAGGCACCCAACGATTCCCCTACTGCAAATCCGATAAAACAGGGGCCTGCCAGGTCCAGCGGAAGAAACACAAGGATGCAAATCATGAAAAATAATTCAACACTCACAAGAAGAAGTCCCACGCTCATTCCAGCCTGAAGAGGGATGGTAAAAACAGCCATGGGTTTTTTGTAGAGAGAAGCAAAAGCGGTACGGGAATTAGCCTTAGTATTGATACGAATACCAAACCATGCCACACCGTAGGAACCGAGCACACCCAAAACCGAAGCGAGCAAAATCACCACTACATTTTTAACAGGAGCATGTTGTAACCCACCAAAGTAGTAAGCGATGCAGGCGCCGATTAAAACCCAAAGAGCCAGAAGGAATTTTCCTTGTTGAAAAAGATAAGTTTTGCAGGTTTCCCAAATGGTTTGAGAAACATCTTCCATGGATTGATGAACTGGTTGAGAAGCCGTTTGCTTATATTGAAACAAACCGAAGGCCAATCCGATAACGCAGATCACAAGGCCCCAGTGCATTAATGTTAGACCAGAGACAGCCTTACCAAAAAGATCAAAAGAAATTGTACTTAAATCCGGCAACTTGAGATCGGCCTCACCCGCCCAAGCCGAACCGGCCAAAACGAAACTTGTTAAGCTCACGCTTAAGGTAGTCATCCACAAAGACAGTTTTTTTAACATATAAAGGGCTCCTTAAATTATCTAGTGTAATAAAATCAATTTGGCAGGAATAGGTACAATCCCCCCTCAAAAAAGAGAAGTAGCTGGTATTAAAAAACACGCTTTAAGTCAAGAAAGGAATTTGGTAGGGAAAGGTATGAAAACAACTCTTTTTTCGGTCTTTTTCCTTATTTCGTTCATTTCTTGGGCTCAAGCGGAGGATATTAGCTTATCTCTTCCTTATCATTTTGAGCAATCAATTTGCCCTGTCCCTGCCTGGAAACAAATCCCGGTTGTTTGGAAAGGGGTCAAAGACAAGCGTGCTACGGCGGAAGTAGGCAAACAGGAAAAAAAAGGAATGATTACAAATACTGTTTACGCCAATCCTAGCCTGGAAAAGGTATTTGATGAGGCATTAAGAGTCTTATTACCCACCTGCGGCATGAAATTTCAGGATAAGGAAACAGAGGAAACCCGGAATGTGCATGTGGAAATAGAAGATTTTTCCGCTGGGGTAGAAAAAAAGCTCTTTACCGGCAAAGGGGAAGCCTCCAGCCGTATTGCTATTATTATGGATATCAATAACCAAACCACCCAAACAACAGAAGTGGGCTTTACTATCGAATCTAAAAAAGCCCGTTCCAAGAACACCAAACAACTTAAGAAGATATTAGACGAACTCTTCTACGAAACGCTCAACCAAATTCCTAAAGCCAAGCAGCTTCAAGGGTTTTAAATAAAAAATGTCGGGATGACAGGATTTGAACCTGCGACCTTTCGGTCCCGAACCGAACGCTCTAGCCGGGCTGAGCTACATCCCGAAATTTCAAAGAGTGTTCATAATCCGTTGGAGGGCTCAACTCAAGACAAAAGTGTTGAAATACCCCTTGATGTCCTTGAAAAATTTAAATAGATTCCTTTTCTCAATGTCTACTTCTTCATCAAACAAACTATTTTTGCTGCTTATTGTTTTTGCCTCATTCTTGCTTGGCTTACCAACCGCTTACGCCAAAAAAAATGCCTACAAATTGCCTCCTAAAGGAGGGGCCGAAGCGGAGTTAGCTTGGTGTATGCAAATGGCATCCAAGAAAAAATACGAGGATACCATCAATTGCCTAGAAGCCTTCAAAAGCCGGAACAGAGCCAACGGACAAGCTGCCGAAGCCGAATTGCTCATTGCCGATAGTTATTTCCGCAAAAAAGATTATCTGCTGGCTGCCGAAAGCTACAAAGCTTTTATCCAAGACTACCCATCGCATCCTAAAAGCGATTATGCGTATTACAAATGTGGTCTCTCTTTCTTTAGCCAAACACCCAAGCCTATCGGCCGAGACCAAGAGTATCTTGAAGCTGCATCAAAAAGTTTAGAATCGGTCGTCAGTTATTTTCCCAATTCACCCTATTACCAATTAGCCAGTGAGCTGTATAACAAGGCCAGACGCAAACAAGCCTTAAAAACTTTCTCCATCGCCCGTTTTTATTACAAATATGGAGAATACCGAGCGGCTGTCCCACGGTTTGCCGATGTGATCAACACCTATCCCGGCTTAGGCTATGATGAGCAAAGTTTATATTATGTTATTGTGTCTTACAAAAAATTGAATCTTAAAGAACAAGCCCTACAAGCCTTAACTCTTTTAGAGCAAAATTTTCCACAAAGCCCATGGCTGAAAAAAGCCAAGGGAACAGTATCGTAAAT
>CAZQCI010000072.1:0-9659 GCA_964592255.1 uncultured Nitrospiraceae bacterium
GCCCTGTCTTCTAGAGAACCACTACTAATTTTGCCTGATGCGGCAGAAAAAAAATAAATTTTTCCTTGGGAAAAATCACCACCTTGATTCGCAATAGCAAAATCGTTATAACCATCTCCATTAAAGTCCCCGGCACCCGAAATATAAAAAGAACCCCCACCTTGATAGTAAAGAGAATCATCCCAATTTAAACCACAATTGGCACTTGTCCTCACACCCGTCAATTCGGTACCCGCTGCAAAATCAACACGGGCAGAAGCTGACCAAGAAGAAATTTCCGATGAGTAAAAAATATAAATCTTACCATAATCTGTCCCGGCTGAATCATCCCCACAACTACTGACCGCAAAGTCATGAATACCATCTCCATCAATATCTCCAATTCCACTAACACTACCACCCAATAAATCTTCTTCAGATGGACCCGTCCAAGCATAGTCCGCTTCATACAGCTCCATATCACGGGTCCAAGTAGAATAATTCTTCCCAAGAAAAATAGACACTTTACCGTAGTTATCAACACGCCCTGTACTGGTTATAACCAGATCATCCAAACCATCTCCGTCAATATCAAGTACAGCAACATGAGACCCAATAAAATCGTAGGCACTATCACCAACCCAAGAAATAGGAAATAAATCCTCATTCGTAATTGTATTAGTGACAGCACTGTAATCGTATCCGGAGCGTACTAAAAAAATATGCCCCAGATTAGACCGTGTAACACCAACATTAAAATAATCATAAGCTCCCATTTCAGAGGCACCAATAATTAACTCTTTTTCTCCATCTCCATCAAAGTCACCAGTGGCCAAAGTACTTCCTAATCTAACATCAGTAGATCCTGTGAGGTTAACAACACTCTCATAGGAAGAATAAATAAAGGGTCGATGATCAAGCCCACACACATGACCGTCTTCATCATAAACAGTGAGATAAAAGGAATAGAAACCATCAACTGAATCAACAGAAAAAGTAGCAAGTTCTCCAAGCCTTACCGCTGAAGAAGCCGTAACACTGGATATAAGCGTCCCTGTGGAGTCTAAGCCCTTATATAAATCAATCTGATAGGATTTAAAGCTGGCCCCTGCCGCATACCCTGAAAGAGTAACGGATCCGCCCTGTTGCATCTCATAAACATCTGGACTTACAATATTAGCCTCACAAGAAGAGGAAGAATTGAGCGCCGAACCAACATTTAAACGTCCATATCCACTTTCTTTATCCCAACCGGCATCTTCAATATCATCGGCGGTCATCCGCAAACGTTGGCGTATTTCTTCTGGGGTTAAAGAAGGATCATAAGACAGCAGAAGTCCGGCAGCTCCTGAAACAAAAGGAGTAGCCATACTCGTACCATCGGCAAGATAATAAGCATCACCAAGTTCACGATCAGAATCAACACTCTCCCCCATTGAAGCCTTAAGAGACAATATATTAGCGGAAGAGACAACAGCACCATCATTGCCACCCGGAGCTACTAAATCAAGGTTATAACAAGTACTCGAAAAACTAGCTCGTGTATCAACAGTCGTCGAAGCCCCCACACTAATGACTGACGGATAAGAAGCAGGATAATAAAACTCACATGTTGTATAATTATTGCCGCTTGATGAAACTAAAACAACTCCCATCCCATAAGCATAATCAATAGCCGCTTCTTGCTCTTCGGAAGATGAACTTCCACCGAAGCTCATGTTAATAACACTGGAACCTTGATCCGCTGCATACACCAACGCTTCTTGAACTGCCGAATCTGGACATCCATCATCACGTGTCGCTCCACACACTTTTAAGGCAAGAATACTCGCTTTCCACATCACCCCCGCAATACCTATATCGTTATTGCCTTTGGCTGCAATAATGCCAGCCACATGGGTTCCGTGCCAGTAATCATCCGTAGGATCTGCATCCGAGTTATAAAAATCATAACCAGACACATCATCCACATAACCATTGCCATCATTATCCACGCTATCCCCTGCTATTTCACCACTGTTGGAATACACATTATCCACGATGTCTGGATGGGTTAAATCTAAACCTGTATCTAAAACGGCTACAATCAGATCAGAATCTCCAACCGTAGTACTCCAAGCCGTAGAGGCATCAATTTTCTTCAAACCCCAAAGGTCATCATAACTTTGCCCCCAGCTTCCAGAAGATGAATAATAAGGATCATTAGGCACACTGGTGACATAACGATAATAATCTAAACCCACAGACTTAAATTGTTGTGTACGGCATAACTCTTCTTTGACCTTCGCAAGGTCCGCCTGATTACTAAAAGAAAGCTTATACAATCTATTCAAGGCTGGAACTGCATGTCCGGACATCCGGCGTTGAGTCCGTTGAGGATATTTTTGTAAAATCTTTTGATAGTGCAAGATCACATCGGCATAATTCTTACCCAAAGAAGCAAAGCGCTGTGTAACTTGAGGCTGGCCATAACGCGAAAAAATCTGCTTCACAGCATTATTTTGAAAAACAGAGGCATCGTCATTGAAAAGAGTCACCAATAAAACCCCAGGCACATGAGCCTCTTTATAATCAGGCTGGCAATGGCAAGAATGTGTTGTGACAAGTTGAGAAGGACTATGCTGAATTAATGCAAAAAATACTTCAAAACCGGCTGGAGTCACTTTCTTCAAATAAGACAATACTTGTTGATAAGCTACCGGCACATACGGACGAGCATAAGGAATAAACCAACCCAAATCGGTCCAAGAATAGGCACTATTTTCTTTGGCTTGTAATTTTTCCACCCAATTTTCGGTAACACGAACAAAATTTTTGGACTGGCTCAATACCTTAATGGCAAAAACACGATCAAATTGAGGAGAGTTAAAACGAAGAATGTACAGACGATGAGCGGCAGGAATTGGCGCTAACGACTCCAAACCATAATGGGATAAAATAACCTTAATCTTAGAGTCGATTTCATGAGGATCTTTCCCCAAAGCACTTAAGGCTAACTCTACATGAGGAGCCCCATATTTTTGAATTAAGCTTTGAAGCTGAGAATCTTTTTTACCAGACAAGATGGAAACATCATCTTGAGCTAATTCAACGATAACCGAATCAGTTGGAAAGGAAGGAGCTTCCCCGGCCCACAGCACGGAAGAAACCAAAAAAGACATAAGGGCGCACAACAGTACTGCTTGTTTCATCTAAAAATCCTTTTCCCCACTTTCGTAATAATAATGACATTGTGAAAAACGCCCCTAACTTAAAAATAGTTTGATCTTTATTTAAGATACAACCCATGTATCCCCGCTATTGAGCAATTTGTTCAAATCGCCAGGACCTTTTTTACTAATCTCACCTTTAACCTGATCCGTCAACATAGCATCATAAGATGGTTTTTCGATATTACGAAAAACACCAAAAGGTATAGGAAAATCAGGTAGTTCCATGCGACTTAAAAGATAAGAATAAGCAGAGTTTTCCTCCTTGGGATTATGGATAATCAAATCTTTTTCCGTCACCCCATTAACCCCCAACTCTACCACTTCCAAATGAATACCATTCATTCGGATCCCTTTTTTACCATCCACTCCAAAACGGATAGGCTGACCTTCCTTCAAAATCAAGCTATGCTCAATGCGAACGGATTTATCATAAACATCATGAAAAGCATCGTCGTTAAAGATAATGCAGTTTTGATAAATCTCTACAAAAGCAGACCCTTTATGTTTAGCCGCAGCCGTCAGGACTTCCGACATCATAGCTGGATTGGTGTCGATAGCACGCGCAACAAAGGTCGCTTCCGCACCAATGGCCAACGACAAAGGATTAATAGGATAATCGATAGTACCATTAGGAGAAGATTTAGTTTTTTTCCCTAATTCGGACGTGGGAGAGTATTGCCCCTTGGTCAAACCATAAATTTTATTATTGAAAAGAATAATCTTTAAATCGACATTACGACGCAACGTATGAATAAGATGGTTGCCTCCGATAGACAACCCATCACCATCACCGGTAATCACCCAAACCATTAGCTCAGGATTTTCAGCTTTAATCCCCGTAGCCACCGTGGGAGCACGACCGTGAATTGTGTGAAAACCATAGGTATTCACATAATAAGGAAAACGGCTAGAACAACCAATGCCCGAAACAAAAACCATTTTTTCTTTAGGCACCCCTAAATTCGGCAACGTTTTTTGCATCACAGCCAAAATAGAATAGTCTCCACAACCCGGGCACCAACGCACATCTTGGTCAGACACAAAATCCTTACGGGTCAACGAGGTAGGTGTAGCAGCTGAAATATCGGTCATGATTTTCCTCCCTGCCGACTTGGTAAATGTTCCAACGCGGCACGTATAATTTCCTGAACCATAAAGGGTTTACCTTGTACCTTACACAAACTAATTGAGGGCACTAAATATTTAGCCCGAATCACCAAAGCCAATTGACCTAAGTTCAGTTCAGGAATCAACACTGTTTTAAATTTTTTCAACACATCTCCCAAGTTTTTTGGGAAAGGATTTAAATAACGCACTTGAGCGCTAGAAACAGCATATCCTTGACTACGAAGGGATTCCGCCGCTACTGTAATGGCCCCATAGGTTCCACCCCATCCAAGAATAAGAAGATCTCCTTCCGGAGCCCCTTGAACTTGAAGATCAGGAATATCCTGCGCGATACCTGCTACCTTTTGAGCCCTCAAATGCACCATCTTCTCGTGGTTTTGGGGATCGTAACTAACATTGCCGTAGACATCCGATTTTTCGAGGCCCCCGATACGATGTTCCAAACCTAGAGTCCCCGGAATAGCCCAAAGACGAGCTAAAGTTTGAGGATCACGTTTATAAGGATAAAAACCTTCTTTTTGGGTTTGATAGCTGACATTAATTTTCGGTAATTGAGTCACATCTGGAATAAGCCAAGGTTCCGCACCATTTGCCAAATAGCCATCACTCAATAAAATAACGGGGGTCATGTATTTAATTGCCAACCGAAAAGCTTCAAACGCCATATAAAAACAATCCCCAGGAGTTGCAGGGGCTACAACAGGCAACGGACTTTCTCCGTTACGACCGTACAACACTTGTAATAAATCGGCCTGTTCCGTTTTAGTTGGCAGCCCTGTAGAAGGGCCTCCGCGCTGCACATTCACAATCACTAAAGGCAACTCTGTCATCACTGCTAGGTTGATCGCTTCTGATTTAAGACAAATTCCAGGACCACTGGTTCCTGTCACCGCCATGCCTCCAGCGAAAGCACTACCAATAGTAGCACCAATAGCCGCAATTTCATCTTCAGCTTGAAAACATTTAATACCAAAACTTTTGAGTTTAGACAGCTCGTGAAGAATATCAGAGGCGGGTGTAATGGGATAACTTCCGTAAAAAAGATTTTTACCAGCAACTTGGGCTGCCGCCACTAAACCCAAAGCGGTTGCTTCATTTCCGGTAATATGTCGATATTTTCCAGGAAGCAATTTAGCAGGAGGAACGGTATAGGGCACATCAAAAATTTCTGTTGTTTCACCGTAACTGTAACCCGCCATCATTGTCTTTTCATTCGCGGTAGCCAGATCCGGTTTTTTAGCAAATTTCTCTCGAATCCAAGAGATGGTATTTTCCATCGGACGATCAAACATCCAATACATCAAACCCAGAGCAAAAAAGTTTTTACAACGATCAATTTCTTTTTTGGAAAGGCCACTTCCCTCCAAGGCTTTGTGGGTCAACATCGTCACGGGGACTTCAAAAAGACGATAATTTTTAACCGAACCATCGGTTAACGGATTACTTTTATATCCAGCCAAATCCAAATTTTCTTGTGTAAACGCATCACTGTTCACAATCACGGCCCCACCCTTTTCGATATCATTAAGGTTAGCACGCAATGCGGCTGGATTCATGGCCACCAAAACTGTGGGAGCATCCCCAGGCGTATAAATTTCACTGGAAGAAAAATGAACTTGATATCCCGAAACTCCGGCTAATGATCCAGCAGGAGCACGAATTTCAGCAGGGTAATCAGGAAGAGTGGAGATATCATTTCCTAGAATAGCGGAAGTGTTAGTGAATTGAGTACCGGTTAATTGCATCCCATCACCCGAGTCTCCGGCAAAACGGATGACGACATTATTGAGTTCCTTACGCTTTTTTACTTCGGACATGAGAGCAATGTCTCCTTTCACTCTAAATCCCTCAAAGGGAGTTTTATTCCTCGCCACTTGTGGCGAAAAGTTATTCTTTTTTTGATACTCCGCTGTTTGCAGCGAAGCCCTTCATTTTGGCCGCAAAACTAAAAAAACATGGGGCACGAAATGTTGGAAAATGACTTTCTGACGTTTGACTCGCCGTGTCAAGAGCAAAGACACTTCGTATCGCGAGACGCTTGTGTCACAAACACTCGCCTCAAAGCACTTTATCACAATCACAATTCCCAAGAAGTTATTTGCCCACCGGAGGACAGGAAAAATATTTTATTATTGTCCGCTACAGCATTTCCTAAATAACCATCTGAAAAGGACATTTTTTGAACTAAACTCCCTTTTTCTTTCCCTAACAAATAAGCCGACCCAGACTGCGTTCCCACTACAACATAGTCCCCAACAACTAAAGGAGCAGACAAAGTACCGGAAGAAAGAGATATCTCCCAACGGGGACGGCCGGTTTGTTTATCAAGAGCTAAAACCTGGCTCCCTGTCGTAGATGCGTAAACTCGCTCACTATCAACAACTAAGTCTGTGCCACTTTTCAGTTCCTTCTTCCACAACACTTGCCCAGAAGAGGCGGATAAAGCATACGCGTTGCCAAAATAACCACTGGCATAAATAACTCCATTCTCAACAACAAGGGAGCCATCGACGTCAGAAAAAGAAGAAACGGAATCGGCTAAATTTTTACTCCATAAAACGTCACCCCCCTGGATACTTAAGCTAACGACCTGTCCATCCGAAAAACCAAGATAGAGTCTATCTCCACTCACCACAACGGGTGAGTTGCCTCGCATGGTCACTGCTTTATCGTAACCTTTCACATAAGTAGACCAGCGTAAATCTCCAGACGAAAGCCCAATACTCGAAACTTCACGACTGGTATTGACAACATACAGTTCCCCAAAACCTATAGATGGCGCTGCCAAAACCTCCCCTCCCACAAACAGTTCCCATTGCTTAGAGCCACTAGACACATCGAGCGCGTAGATCATTCCTTTATTATTACCAAAATAAACTTGATGCCCATCACTGACAGCTTGAGAGGCAATAGGACCACTGGAAAGAAATTTCCACAACACTCTTCCACTTCCTTCATCGAGGGCATAAAAAATTCCGGAATGAGTCCCCACAAAAACTTTTCCATCCGCCACTATTGGAGAAGCCATTTCGGGATAATATTTTTTATGCGACCCGCCTGTCTTAAGCGATTGACTCCATAATTTTTTCACTACTTTTTCAGAAGCTACTTTAGGTGGCTGCTCCTTCTTTTCTTTTTTAGAAGCCCACACTGGAGAGCAAAAAAACAGACATAAAAAAAACAGAAAATATTTTTTCATAAATTAACAACCTCTTATTTCAACAGCATTAACTGCTCGCTAGCCATTTTCTTAAGCCAGATATCATCTTCACCAGCAATTTCAGCCAGCTTTTGAAGAATGGGTTTAGCTTCATCTTTTTTTCCTAAATCAGCCAAAATTTGTCCTTGGAGCAAAAGAAGATAGTTTTCAAAAAAACCTCCTTTGCCTGACAACTGCAATACATTAAGCGCTTCTTCTTTTTTTCCTTGTTGCAAAAGCAATTGAGCTTGATTCCAAGTAATAAAAGGAGAAAAAATTTCGGGGGATTGTCCTTTCATGGCTCCAAGTTGAGTCAAACCCTCCTCCCATTTTTGAGATGATAGATGGTCCTTGAACAACAACAAGTGAGGCATCCAAGCATAAGGGCCTCCAGTTTTAGCCAAAGCATCCAACGCTTTATCTTTATCGGAGCTTTTTTGTGCTTCCTCAACTTTTTGATTAAAAATAACCGCTTGAGCTGCTTGGTGTTTTCTTAAAAGCAAGACACCCAAGCCCAAAACTAACAACAACAGCACCCCCAATAAAAAAATATTTTTGTTTTGAACAAGAAAATGCAAGGCGTGATCCACAAAAGAAATAAAATCATCCGGTTTTTTCTTACGCGTTTTGGGAAGCTGCTTATAAAGGGGCATAATGTCTCCTATTCATCATCCAAGCGAAACAATTTTTTCAATAGATCATGCGCACTCCAATGAGGGCGATGTGTCTCACCTGCTTTGAGCCCTATAGCGGGATCAAAAAGAATTTTGCTCACAATGGCCTGCGTACATTTTTCAATCGCCGTCCGTTCTTCTTCGGGTAGATGGGATAACTTAGCCAAAGTCCGATTTAATTCCTGACTACGGATAGCTTCAAATTTTTTTCCTAACAAGGCCAAAGTTGGCCTTTCGTGTATCACAGATTCATAGAACTGGACAGCCTCTTTTTCAGCAAGAAGCGCCCCTTGCACGGCTTCTTCTTGACGTTCCCCTTTATGGGAATTAACCACTTTTTGAAGATCGTCGATATTATAAAGATAGGCATTCTCAATATCGTTGACTCCCGCTTCAATATTACGAGGAACACCTAAATCGATAAAAAAAATAGGCTGATGACGACGCTGCGGCATCAAGCGGGAAATTTGTTCGACAGTAATCAATGGGGAGGCTCCACCGGCAGAAGAAATGGCAAGATCAACTTGAGAGAGAGCTTCTTCTAATTTATCCATAGGCATGGCAATCAAACGACAATGCGCCCCCATCACTTCGCGCGTTAAAGCCTCGGCCTTTTCGTAAGTGCGGTTGAGTAAAATCATTTCAGCCACACCTTCTGCTTCTAAATAGTCGCTAACCAATTCACCAATTTTTCCTGTACCAATTAAAGCCACCTTTTTAGAATGCAAATCGCCAAAAATCTGTTTGGCCAAATGCACGGCGGCCCCACCTACCGAAACCGATTTAGCCGCTATTTTAGTTTCTGTGCGAATTTTCTTGGAAACAAATAACGAACGCTCCAAACAACGATTGAGCATAACACCAGAAGTATGAGCCTGCATCGCCTGTTGATAAGCCAATTTAACCTGCCCAACAATTTGGGGCTCCCCCACCACCATCGAGTCAAGACTAGCAGTAACTCGAAAGAGATGTTTCACGGCTTCCACGTCATAATAAACATACAAATAAGGCTCAAAAGCTTCGAGGGGAAGGTGGTGGTAGTCGGCTAAAAATTCTTTTATACGAAAAAGAGCCTTTTCAACATCTGAAGAAACAGAGTAAATTTCAACACGATTACAAGTAGATAGTATTAAAACCTCATCAATTACTTCAACTTTAGACAACTGCTTAAGAGCCACCTCTACAGACTCTTTAGAAAAAGCCATCTTCTCCCGCAGGTCCACAGGGGCAGTTTTGTAATTAAGACCAACAATAAAATAATGCATAACTAAACCCAAAAAATAAGAAAAAGCAGGGCTGCAAAACCAAGCAACGACAACAACACCCCTTTACGACCTACCCACCCTTGCGGCACCCTGAGATTAAGAATAAGAAGAAAGAAAACCCAAACCACCAAAGACACCGTTTGCTTAAGACTTCCATCAAAGAAAATACCGGAGATGGAATGGGCCCAACCAATTCCTGAAA
>CAZQCI010000072.1:9669-11113 GCA_964592255.1 uncultured Nitrospiraceae bacterium
CATGATCCCGACCGCATAGAGCACCAGGAAGAGCCCTACCGTAAAAAAGAAAAAACCAATACTTAACGCACGAACATGAATGGCATTTAAATCCGTTAAAGCCGGGAAACGATCTAAAAAGCCTCCAGATTTTTTATGTTTAATTCTATACTCCTGAAGCAAATACAAAAGCCCCGTCATTAAGCTCACCATAAAAATGGCCATGCTAATGCAAATAAAAACCAAATGAACAAAAGCAAAAGGATTTTCTAAAAAATGGGAAACATGTCGATAATCAACCTGGGGAACAAGGCTAACAATGTAGAATAATAAAGACAAAGGCAGAACCAAAACACCCGTCACGGCAAAACGATAGAAAAAACAAATCAGGATAAACGCAAGAATGAGGATAAGACTAACCAGTTGCAAGTTATCAAAGCGGCTGATGAGAAAAGGATAACCTTGCCCGCCTACATGAAAAGCGAAAAAAACAAGATGGAGAACAAAAGTCGCTAAGGTGACACGAAAACCCAAAGCAGAAAAAAAACGATGACTAAAAATCATCCTTAATGAAAATAAAAGAGTCGCCAGAATATACAAGCCCAATACCGGCAAAAAGCCGACCGGAGTCACGGGAAACATAATCATCTCCTTTGGGTTACGGGATAGAAGCCCCCTCCCCTAGTTCTGTTTCAAGCCATCGCAATGCATCTAATTTTTTACCCTCTTTCAACAAATCCCTCAGGGGCTTTAAAGGAATTTTTGAAAGCTTTTCAACCAAAGTGGTTTGGCCGGCACGTAAAAAATCCTGTCTTTTTCGTCCCAACATCTCTAATACCTGTTCCATTTCAGGACCATATTGATCCTGCAATTCCTGGCGTACCTGCTTGGCCAAAGCCGGTGATTTGCCTTCCGTAGACACCGTAAGCATAAAAGAACCCCGGACAATTTTGGCAGGAATCACAAAGTCACACAAACTAGCATCGTCTGCAATATTGCAAAGTATCTTTCGTTTACGACACCAAGAAGAAATGGTTTTGTTGGCAGCCCGATCGTTAGTAGCCGCTAAAACTAAAAGCATACCTCCCAAATCGATTTCTCTCAACGCTCGCTCCACCAACACCAGCTTACCACTCTGAAACCAAGAACGAATGGCCTCGCTTACCTGAAGAGCCACCACCGTTACTTTAGCCCCCGCTTCTAACAAGCCTTCTATACGATGCGTTGCGACAGGGCCTCCACCCACGACTAAAACAGACTGATTACGTAAATTAAGTTGAATTGGATAATACCTCATAAAAGCCTCCACCACCTCATGCACCTTGACAAACAAAAGGAGATGGTTAAATTAAAAATTACGAAATACAAAACACGTGGTCAAGAGCCCATTAGGCCTATCCCAGTGAGCTAAGGCCCTTAAATCAAACTTTTAAAAGCCAAGTAAGGAGATAACCATGGCATCCGC
>CAZQCI010000073.1:0-9064 GCA_964592255.1 uncultured Nitrospiraceae bacterium
TAAAAAATCAAAAATAATTTCATTTCTTCTTCCTTTGCTTATGAGTTTATCACTGATGATTCCGATGGCTCATGCGGATTATCCCAGTGATCCATTATTGGAAGATTTACAGAAACGTTTGACAGAAAAACCGCAATGTTTGCCAGATTGCGTGATGTTAGAGAAGATGAGTCTTGCCACTGAAGGTGATCGGTTACTGTTGCGATTAACCGTTCATGCTGCTGTTGATTCTTCCGTTCTTCTTCCTGGTAGTCTTAAAGAATGGTTGCCGGATCAAGTAGTGGTTGATGGAAAACAAATGGCACCTACAACTCTTGATGAGCACGGTTTTGTTCATTTAGCTTTGCAACAAGGGGTTCATCAAGTGATGGTAAGCGGATGGTTGCCTCATCGAGAATCGGTTTCTATTCCTCTTCCATTACGTCCCAAGACAATCAGTGTAACTTCTTCTTTTAATTGGCAAGTGCAAGGTTTGGGAGAAGCAGGGGAGATTGCCGACAATATTACTTTGTTGCGTCAGGGGCCAACGGATGTTTTCACAAAATCTGATGACAACCATGCGGTACCTCCTTTTGTACGCGTGGAACGCAATTTAATTTTAGGATTAAATTGGGAAGTGGAAACTCGTGTTGTGCGGGTTACACCTCCAGGCCAAGCTGTTGCGTTGGAAGTGCCCTTGCTCATGGGCGAGTCGGTTACTGAAAGCGATGTGCGTCTTCAAAATGGTAAAGTGCTTATTAGTCTTAATCCGCAACAAACAGAATTTTCGTGGCATTCCACTTTGCCGATTACCGAAAATATTTCTTTGATATCTCCCGCTTCTTTTGCGTGGGCTGAATGGTGGGAATTGACAGCAAGCCCCGTATGGCATGTGGCTACGGAAGGCATTCCTGCTATTCGTGAAGAAGGGGAGGAAAAAAACACACCTCTCTGGCAGCCATGGCCTGGAGAACAAGTGACGCTCCATATCTCCCGACCCGAAGGGGTCTCTGGTCAGACTATGACTATTGACTCTTCTCATGTGGATGTCACTCCTGGTTTTCGTTCTACGGATGTCACTTTAACTTTTTCTGTGCGTTCCAGCTTGGGGGGCAAGCATGTTATTCATTTACCCACCAACATCGTCTTTAAAAAATTAACCATCAATGGGCGGGAAGAATCCCCTGAATGGGAAGCCGGGAATTTATCGCTATTTTTAGTTCCAGGGGTGCAGACCATTCAAGCCACATGGACTAGCCCTAAAGGATGGGGTTTTCGCAATCAAGTGGATGCCATTGATTTAGGTGCCCCGAGTGTGAACAATCATATCTCCGTTCGTGCTTCTTCCGATTTTTGGATTTTGGCTTTGTGTGGTCCGATGCAGGGGCCAGTTGTTTTATTTTGGCCTTATTTGTTAGCCATGGTGACGGCCGGTTTTATTTTGTCCCGGCTTCCTGGCTCTTCCCTCACGACGCCGACATGGTTGATCTTAAGTTTGGGTTTATCACAATCGCCTTTATGGGTTTCGGCTTGTATTGCAGGTTGGTTTTTTCTTTTGGGTTGGATGAAAACCAAGCAAATACAAACCCCGATCTTGTATAATTTACGTCAAATAGCATTTGTGTTTTTTACTTTTATCACTGTGGTCTTTTTTGTTGAAGCCATTCGCCGGGGCCTTTTGGGGTTTCCGTCCATGCAAATTGCCGGTAATGATTCTAATGCTTTCAACTTAAATTGGGATCAAGACCGTTTGGATACTGGTCTTTTGCCACGCCCCATTATTTATGGGTTGCCTTTGTTGAGCTATCATTTGTTAATGCTCATTTGGTCTACTTGGGTAGCTGTAAAAATTGTTGGATGGGCTAAACTAGCCTGGAAAAGTTTAAATACAGAAGGTTTCTGGAAGCCTTTTAATTTAGTCCGAAAAGAACAATAACTTGTTTTTCTTAGTTTGTGAAATATGAAAATCAATTTTTTAAAAAAGGTCGCCGGCAGTTTATTTTTTTGTATTTTATCATCCAATATTTTTGCTGATAATCAACTTTCTCTCAAAAAAGATTTTAATGGCGATGGGGTTGAAGAAGTCTTTTCAATTCTTAATCGGACCAACGATCCTCATAGTTATGGAGACAAGTTGGGCTATGTTAACTTTACTCTTACGCGCCAGGGTAAAGTTTTGGCTTTTTTAAAAAGAAACGAGCCTTATGTTGATTATGAATTTACTTCTCCTAAAACAACCATTTTGTTTGGTGGTAAGTTGAAGTTGGTAGAAGTGGACTATTCGTTCAATGGAGAAACGGGAGGCACAGGACAAGAATATTTTATGGTGATGAAGAAAGAAATCCGGTCAGTTTTCAAAATAAATCTGACGGAAGGAGAGGGCGGCTATTCTTGTAGCCGTACCGTGAAGGAATCTTCCACGGATACTTGTCTATTAGTAGAAGAGAGTTGCGTTGAGGATGAGGATTTGGGAAAAAAACCTGACATTAAAAAAGCACGCTTCTGTTGGGATGAGAATACTTTTTCAAGAAAAGGATTTTTTGAACCCGATGAAATGCTTCACCCACTTTGAGTCCAGGGCTTGAGTGACCGCCAGTGAAGTGTTTTGGAATCCTTTTAATTTAGTCGGAAAAGAACAATAACAAGCTTGCCTTAGCTTTTAGAATTAGTTAGTCGAAAACAAAGGGGAGAAAGACATTTTTTATGGCGATTCCTGCTCTGGCTGGCAGTATGCCCCTTACCTTGTCCGGCATTCCTTCGGAAACACTTCCATCGAGTTCCCCTTCCTCTGTTACGGTTCGTACTAATTTTAATCGTACGTTGGACCTACAAGACGGATGGTATTGTGCTACTAAAACCGTTGATGGAGACACCATCAATGTACTGCCGGAGCTAGTCTCTTCTGATGCGTCATGTGTTTCCTATGACGAACATGCCAAGGTTGAAAAAGTGAGTCTTCGTTTCAATGGTGTGAATACCACCGAGTGTGGTAAGAGCGGTTCTTCGCGCGAGGAAAAATGCGACGATTATGGCGAGCCGGGGGCCAACGATGCCCGCGATTTCACCAGAAGGCTTGTCGGCAATGGCCCAGTTTATCTCGACTTGCATGAAGCGGATAGTTATGGCCGTGCTGTGACAACGTTGTATATTAAAGATCCGAATGCGTCAGACGGATCATGGATGGATATCAACGAGGCTCTCATTCGTGCCGGTTACGGTTTTCCTTATTTCATCGAAGGCGATCCACAATTTCTTTCCGCTTATCTGGCGGCTGCCCGCGAGGCTCAAGGCAATCACTCAGGTCTGTGGGCTTTGCCCGATTGGCAAGGGCGTCATCTTATTCTCACTAGTTATCATGGAGAAAGAAAAGGAAAAGACGAATACGCCCGTATCCTCAATCTTTCTACTGACCCTCTTTCGACGGAAGGTTATTTTTTTGAGTATGAAGGAAACGAATATCCCCTCGTGGCCGCCGATGGAAAGCCATTCACCATTCCTCCGGGACGCACGGTGAGAATGTATGCCGGTTTTGGAACCGATCAGCTAGATCCAGCGGCCGGATCCCTAGACGTCTATCTTCGCATCGGAGCTGACACTCCCACTCATGATTCATGGACTAATGATCATCCGTTAATACTTAAATACCGGGCTTCCAACTCCTCTGAAAGCCAATGTGTTTGGCCCAAAGTGAACCGCTTTGAGGTGTGGAGTGATAAGTCTTTGAAGGAATGTCCGCAGCCGAAAACTACTTTTTAAAGATAAAAATACAATTAACGATGAGTAAGCTCACCAGCGTTAAACTGAAGGCCAATCCTAATTGCCCGGCAAGAACTAATCCTAAAGGGGCTATATTGATAGCGTTGTAGAAATGAATAAAAAATGAAACCGGTTGTTGTTGAAGTTGGTGGCCTATCTCCGATTTTTCGAGAAATACTCCCATCGTCAAACTAACAATCAACCAACCGATGTAGTTGGTTAAAGGAACTCCATAATACACACCAGGTTTTTCCCACACCCAGTAAGTAATTTGGTGGCTCATGGCTGGATCGGTGGACAGATCGAGAATAAGCATCAGCATCGCCATAAATAAAAGTCGTGTTTTCTTTTTTTCTGGAAAGACAAAAAGAGCTAGTCGGTAAGTGACCAGGGCTGTGTAGCTCCAAACAATCGGAATAAAAAAAGGAACTTTTCCAAACCATTTTGGGCCAAGGAGGTCGGTAAAATGGTAAGGGCCAAACAGCAAGCCTGTGCTAGTGCCTATGAGCTCACAACTTAAAGCGATGGCATAGAGCCAGGCCATTGTTTTAAAAATATTTTTGGTGGGATGTTTTCGAAAATAAAATATCCAAACGGTGAGCGCCATCACAATTTGAATTTGGGCACCTGCTTGGTTAAGGTGATGAAGCCAAGTGGGAATTTCTTCCGGTTTTAGTAAAAATTGCAGGCGTTCTGGATGCAAACCAAACCAAGCGTATCCCAATGGCATCAGCAGATTGATGATATAAAGCGCCCACATAGTTATTAAGAACGCTCGACCAAGGTTGTCATACGTTGATTGTAGTCGACCAAATTCTTCTGTTTTTGTGCGAATAATTTAAGTGGAGAATCCCAAGGGCCCCAAAGAAGAGGGGAAATAAAACTATAGGCCGTACAGTCGAGGAGTTTGGGGCTGTCTCCCAGGAAGAATTTTTTGTGGTCCAGAAAAAGGGAAAGGGTTTTGATATCTTGCATGCCCAAGGCATAAATTTCATCCTTTGAATGACGTCCCACCCCTTGGGCTTTAACGCTGGCAATACATTTCTTGCGAATCAAATCCGGCAAGAAAAGTCGTAAGGGAAAAGGGAGGTCTTTAAAAAAAGGTTTTTTGATTACCTGCCAACCATTATCATCCACCCATCGGGAGTAAAAAACAGTCCAGTATAAATGTTCTTCCATCAAACGTTTGTACGCTACAAAATGTGCCTGATCCGTTTCGGACAAGCCCTCAGTTAAAGGCGAAGGTTTTTTCTTTTCTAAATATTCAAGAATCACACTGGAATCGGCAATGATGGTATCACCATCCTTAATAAAGGGAAGTTTGCCTTTGGGCGCTTTGCGTGGATCGGAAATAGTTTTGATTTCGTAATCCACACCGGCAAGCCGACAATAGACTTCTACCTTCATGCAGAAGGGGCTGGGGTTTAAAATTTCGGGAGGACTAGGGAATTGAAATATTTTTATTTTTGACATTGTGCGATTGTGCCGAAGGTGGAAGCGTAAAAGCAATTGAAATTTTAAATTCACTTTCGCGCATGAGTCTTCAAATAAAAAATTCTCCTCCCCTTGGTATAAGGGGAGGTTGGGAGGGGTTACTCAATTTCATTTGAATAACTCCCCCTAACCCCCTCTTATTTTAAGAGGGGGATTCACGTAAGGTGAGTTTTTAAGCCTCATTTGCGCGAATCACTTCCATGAAAATTTTTCCGTAGTTTTTCAGTTTGTGTTCGCCCACTCCTGAAATTTGTCGAAACTCTTCCGGTGTAGTTGGTTTTTGCAAAACCATTTCCTTTAAAGCCGTGTCGTGGAAAATCACATACGGAGGCACGCCCACTTTTTGGGCCAATTTCAATCGGCAGGCGCGTAAATTGTCCCAAAGGTTTTTATCAAAATCTTTTTCCGTATCTATTTTCTTGGCAGCCGGCGCAGCCGGTTTTTTCTTTTGTGGGGTTGGATCTTTTCTAAAAAATATTTTTTTCTCGCCTTTTAAAATCATCCGGCTGGCCTCTGTGAGCTTAATACTCCCATGACCATCCACATCCACCATTAACAACCCAGCGGCGATTAATTGCCGAAAGAGGGAATACCATTCTGACTCACTTAATTCCTTTCCGATGCCGAATGTGCTGATGAGATGATGATTAAAATTGGCGACCTTGTCGGTATTTTTTCCTAAAAGCACGTCCACCAAATGATTGGTTCCAAAAATTTGGCCGGTGCGAAAAACGCACGAAAGTGCTTTTTGTGCGGCTACACTCCCATCCCATGTTTCAACGGGGTTAAGACACGTATCGCAATTGCCACAGGGTTGTGGCAGTTCTTCATCAAAATATTTTAGTAAAACTTGCCTGCGGCACACCGTGCTTTCACAAAAGCCCAACATTGAATTAAGTTTGTGGCGTTCCACGCGTTTGCGTTTTTCATCGGCCTCCGATTGCTCCAACATTTGGCGTAGTAAAATGACATCCCCCAAACCATAGGCCATCCAGGCGTTTGCAGGTAGCCCATCGCGTCCGGCACGCCCTGTTTCTTGGTAATACGATTCCAAACTTTTGGGTAAATCCAAATGAGCCACAAAGCGGACATCCGGTTTATCGATGCCCATGCCAAACGCGATGGTGGCGACCATGACGATATTGTCTTCTTTTAAAAATCGTTCCTGATTTTTTTGTCGTGTCTCGGTATTAAGCCCCGCGTGGTAGGGAAAAGCTTTAAAACCATTTCCGGTTAAAAATTCCGCTATAGCTTCCGTTTTTTTTCGGGAAAGGCAGTAGACAATTCCTGAATCGTTTTTGTGTTCTGTTTTTAAAAAATCCAGCAATTGTTTGCGTCCGTTGTGTTTGAGGGTTACCTGATAGCGGATATTGGGTCGGTCGAAGCTGGTTAAAAAAGTTTTTGGATTTTGTAATTTTAGTTTTTCAATAATTTCACGACGTGTGGGGCCATCCGCCGTTGCCGTCAGCGCGATGCGCGGAACGCTTGGAAAGCGTTCATGGAGAACAGCCAGTTGCAAATATTCCGGACGAAAATCGTGCCCCCAGGCGGAAACACAGTGAGCTTCGTCGATAGCAAACAGGGAGAGTGGAATTTCTTCCAGTAGTTTCAAAAAACCGGGTGTCATCAATCGCTCTGGGGCGACGTAGAGCAAATCAATATCCCCGCGACGAGCTTTGTTCTCAATATCTTTGGTTTCGTGATAATTTTGGGTGGAATTTAAGAAAGCGGTTTTAATTCCTAACTGGGTTAAATTATCCACCTGGTTTTTCATCAACGCAATCAGTGGAGATACGACAATGCCTACCCCTTGGCGAACCATGGCGGGTATTTGATAGCACAGCGATTTGCCTTTGCCGGTAGGCATTAATACCAATGCATCCCCACCGGTGATGGTATGGTTGATGATGGCTTGTTGTTCCCCACGAAAATGTTTGTGGCCAAAAACGGTTTCAAGAATGTGTTGAGGGGTAGTCACAGGGGTTTAAAGGGGAACAAAAATTTCTTTAAATGATAGCTAGGCATCCCGCGGCACAGGGCCAAAGGTCTACCGTTGCTTCCTTCCGGACCTGGCGGGGTTTGACGATCAACTCCTTGCACAGGGCCCAGCTATCATTTAAAGAAAGCGCAAAATACCTACCGTAGGGGGCGCCCCCCCCGCAAGTCTTTTTCGGTTTACTTCTTTTTTTCAACCCGTTAGAAGAGGCCTTCATTTTGTTTTATAGGATTTGTTAAGCGAACAATCTGGCTATGTCCCAAAGGGATCCCTTCGGGGCCAGTTGTGAGCGCGGGGTTGGGGGTATTGGAGGATCCGCCTAAGGCGGATCCGCACGGGTCCCCAATCTAATGGAGAGGTGGCCGAGTGGCTGAAGGCACACGCTTGGCCACCGCCAAGGCGGGGTCCCGCAGAGGCGGGAAAAGCTTCATGTATTACATTTATATTTTGGAAAACGAGGAAGGAAAACATTACATTGGATATACTTCGCATCTGGCTAATCGGTTAAAAAAGCACAATACCGATTCGTCGCGTTGGACAAGATATAAAGGACCTTGGAAGATAATTTACTCTGAAGAGTATCAGACAAAATCCGAAGCCTATCGGAGAGAAAAACAGATTAAGTCCTACAAAGGTGGGGTGGCTTTTAAGAAGCTTTTAGGAAAACTAACAGTTCCTCATATGGCGGAACGTGTCGAAGTGAAAATTTAGCAGTCTACGGAGAGGTGGCCGAGTGGCTGAAGGCGCACGCTTGGAAAGCGTGTTTACTTTAACCGGTAACGTGGGTTCGAATCCCACCCTCTCCGCCAGTTTTAAAACGATAAGGTTGTGCTCTTTTTAACTCACAAGGGGGTTATATGAAAAGCATCCTCATCGTCGCTGGGTTTTTGCTTGCCGTTTTTTATTTCGGTTTGGCCGAAGCCAGCTACGATTTAAACCACACATTAAAAGAAAATCCAAAAAACCAGCAAATGGCGGAAGAGCTTTTATTAGCACCGGCTCCCCAAGAGCCACTATGCCAGCTATCCAATGAAACAGTAGCCCGAAGCGGCTGTTGCTCCTCCCACGGCGGAGTCTGCGGCTGTGATTCCCGCTCCGACAGAATAGAATGCTGCGATGGAACCCTAAGCCCATCATGCACTTGTAGCGGGTATTGAGGGGTAAAGCCGTATTGTCTGGTTAAAAAAAACGACAAACTTCGGTGGTGATAGCAACAAGCCTCGTTCTCTGCAGGCGAAATTCGTTTTGCATCAAAATAATTACGGGCCCCCTGAGTGTACCTTAAATCCCGATCACTACACTCATGCCACGTCTTGGTAGAGATATTTTTGAAATCCAATAAACACATTCCTGATCTCATCCGTTTTGCCAAGATCAGCTACAGCGTCGGCAATAGAGTCGTGGTATTTGAGCCGGAGTAAGGGAGTTAATTTTTGTTGGTCGAGTTCTTCCACGCCCACTTTCACATAATGTGAAAGCACAAAATCGAGGAAGACCTGCTGCTTACTGTTAAAATGCGTCCTGATGATAATTTTGGCATTCGCCGCCCGCTCCTCGCGGGTGAGTGGTGGCATGGCGTAGGCCACGTGCGCTAGCACGTCGAACAGATCACTTTTTTCAGCATCGATAATCTTTTGCATTTCGGCCAATTGATCGTGACCAAAACCTTTTTCGGCCAAACCCTCAAGGAGGCGTTTGCGGGTTTCTGGCAGACTCCACAGTTTTCGAAGTTCTTCTTCGTCTTTAAAAAAATCCGGTAATTTTCCAAAGAGCATTTCCATAAATTGAGCCGCCGACATGGGAGTGCCATCCGGATGCCAAAAGCTGGTGCACATCATG
>CAZQCI010000073.1:9074-10914 GCA_964592255.1 uncultured Nitrospiraceae bacterium
GAATGGTGCGTGCTTTGCCATCAGCCAGTTTAATTTTAATTTTCTTAGGTCTTGGAGTGGGTTCTCCTGCACCATCACCAGTTGGCGTGGTGGGCGGTTCCGGTTGTGGGCTTGGTACTGATGGTTCTGTTGGTTCTGGTTCAATCGGCTCGCCATCCCATTCGGGATCACTAAAGTGATGGTGAGCTTTTACGAAATCATAGATCGTGAAGTAGTCTTTGCCATCGTAAAGCCTCGTCCCACGACCGATGATCTGCTTAAACTCAATCATCGAATTGATGGGCCGCATAAGGATAATATTGCGCACGTTTCTGGCATCCACACCGGTAGAAAGTTTTTGCGATGTGGTAAGAATGGTGGGGATGGTTTTTTCGTTGTCTTGAAAATCACGTAAATATTGCTCGCCGAGCGAGCCATCGTGTGCGGTCACACGTTGGCAATAATTGGGGTCTTTGCTGGTTTTGATTTGATTGATGAGGTCGCGAACAACAAGAGCATGCGACTGTGTCGCGCAAAAGACGATGGTTTTTTCTTTCTGGTTGATTTGGGACATGAAGATTTCAACACGATTTTTTTCACGTTCCTTGATTTCGATGATCTTGTTAAAATCTTTTTCTTCGTAACGTTTACCCGATTCAATTTCACCTTCAATCAGTTGGTCATCGGGCGTGTACACGTATTCATCAAGAGTTGTCGCAATTTGCCTCACACGAAATGGCGTTAAGAACCCGTCATTGATGCCGTCTTTGAGGGAATAAACATAAACAGGTTCACCAAAATAGGCGTAGGTGTCTACGTTGTCTTTTCGTTTGGGCGTTGCCGTGAGTCCCAGTTGCACAGCGGGTGCAAAGTAATCGAGGATGCTACGCCAATTGCTTTCGTCATTCGCTCCACCGCGGTGACACTCATCGATGATGATAAAATCAAAAAAGTCAGGCGGGTATTCTCCAAAGTAAGGTGACGGCTTGCCATCTTTGGGTGGGCCGCTCATGAAGGTTTGAAAAATCGTGAAAAAGATGTTTCCGTTTTTGGGGACTTTCCCTTTTTTCTTGATGTCATCAGGAGCAATACGCACGAAAGCATCATCACTAAACGACATAAAAGATGAAAAATCATTGTAAGCTTGGTCTGCCAAAATATTACGATCCGCTAAAAACAAAATGCGTGGCCTGCGTGTGGGTTCGCCACTTAAATTCCACCGAGTTTGAAATAATTTCCAGGCAATCTGAAAAGCGATTGAAGTTTTTCCGGTGCCTGTTGCCAGCGTTAATAAGACTCTGTCATGATGGTTAGCAATGGCGTCGAGCACACGATTCACAGCATTTTCTTGATAATAGCGAATTTGCCACCTGCCACCATCTTTGTCTGGGAAGGGAATGGCTGAAAAGCGATCACGCCACGCATTTTTCTCGGCAAATGTTTGATCCCAGAGTTCTTGCGGTGTTGGGAACGCACCAACTTCACCTTCACTACCTTGTTGCATGTCGATGCCGTAAATGCCTTGGCCATTAGTGGAGTAGGTGAAGCGGATTGCAAGCTTACTCGCGTAGTCTTTGGCTTGCCCCACACCTTCAGTCAATTCTTGATCCCAAGCCTTGGCTTCAACCACAGCAAGCTTGGTATTGCGATAAATCAAAACATAATCGGCAGTGAGCGCTTTGCCACGTTTGCCTTGGCCTTCAAGTCGCCCAAGCGTGATGGAATATTCACGGCGAATGCGGCTGCCTTCAATAACACCCCAGCCAGCAGCTGCTAATGCTGGGTCAATATGTTCGGCTCTGGTTTCGGCTTCGTTCATTGGTTTTAGGAGAGGCTTTTTTCGAAAATATCCACATACTTC
>CAZQCI010000074.1:0-10907 GCA_964592255.1 uncultured Nitrospiraceae bacterium
TCCCCCACACATTCTGAAAAAATCTCGCGAATGTCACGGCTGGGAAATATTTTCAATACTTCTAGAGGGCGAAAACGCATGGCTAAATTACCTGCAGCTTCCTGTAAGGTTTTTTGATGCAAATAATCGTTAAGTCTCCCTAAAAAATCGGGGGGTGCAACATGCACACCAGCTTCCAAAATTTTATTAATCCGTTTCATTTGCTCCAAATCGTATTCCAATCGGTCGAGAAAAATAGAACTCAACACTTTTCCCAATACTTGACCCATGCTGGGAGGGACAGGATAAACCTGTGCATCAACATCAGATTTTTGCTCTGCTCGTTCCGCTATATGATGCACCCCAATAACAAGCAGTTTATCCGCACCCAACTGAATAGCTGGAGACACCGGCGTATTTAAACGCAATCCCCCATCGCAATAATAATAAGAACCCACTTTAACGGTCGGAAACAAAAGAGGGATGGCGGCAGAGGCCATAGCGTGCTCCACTCCCAAGTTTACAAAATGAGCCCGATGTCGACCCGTATAAACAACCTGCGGATGTTTTTCGATAAACAACTCCATTTTTCCACTGTAAACATTGGTGGCAGTCACACTCACCGCCGAAGGGGAACCATTCTGGATATTCATGACAATTTGTTTCCATGAAATATGTTTGCGCAAAAAATGCGGCAAAGGGGCTGTATCCAAAAATCCGGTAAAAGCTACTTTATAAGGTTCTCCAGGAAGTGTGGTGGGCCCTTTCTTTCCCAATCCCATTAAATTGCCAAAAACACCTCCCACACCTCGACCAATAAAGCGTGCAAGCCCCGAAACCCCGCGTCGATAAACCTGATCTTGATGCAAATGGGCCCACAACTCATAAATCTGGCTACCTTGATAGGCTAGATTATGATTGGTAGACGCTAAAAAGCAGGTATTGATGGCGCCTACAGAAGAACCACACAACACATCAAAGGGTCTTTTATGTGCTAAATGTTTAGGAAGTTGGGTACGAATGTAGTGGATAATCCCGGCCTCATAAGCGCCACGAGCCCCACCACCGGAAAGAACCAAACCTAATTTAGGTTTATGATGCATGAGATATGATTGAAAAAGAAAAGCCCTCTAATCCACCATAAGACGGGCTAGACGGGCTTGATTTCTTGTCAGGGCAATTCGCGCGCCGCCAATGCCAGCAGAACGACTCCCTGCGCTCAGTTTATCGCTAGATAAACTAGCCACCTTTTCTTCTTGTCGGGGCGAGAGGATTTGAACCTCCGACTCCCTGCTCCCAAAGCAGGTACTCTAGCCGGGCTGAGTTACGCCCCGAAAGGACACACGCTATCGCAAACTTGCTAACTTTTCAATCAAAAGTACTTTTGGATAGTGAATCAGTTTATAAAAGTTTCAAACTAAGGCCCTACTTGCTTTTGTACATATCTTTAATCAGGTTTTTTTTAAGAATCGCCGAGGCCGTTAAAACCCCAGCCATTAAAGCTCCACCGATTCCATCGGATACAATATCTTGCCCTGTTAAGTAAAAGCCTTTCAAAGGCGTCTGTGGTTTTAACCATTTTAGACGAAATCGTTCAGGCGTATGATCGATACCGTAAATTTCTCCTTTGTCGTAATTACAAAAAGTACGCGTCGACAAAGGAGTTGAAATTTCCATATGATCAATTTTACCGCGAATTTGAGGAACAAAACGGTACACCTCTTCCATCAAACGATCAGCAATACCTTTTTTTAACGCATCATAATCTTCGCCTCTTTTCATCCAAGGCTTATTCTCCCAAGCTTGAAACCATTCGTAAGGAGCAAAACCGACTACTTCAATTGTAGATTTTCCGGGAAAACGATTTTCCCAATCGGGATCCTTAGCCGAAGGAAAAGAAACATAAGTCACCGGCAATGGAGATTCTGGATGATGACTGTAGTTACGAATTGTTTCATCATGATCATAAGAAGGATAAATCCAATAATTATATTTAGGCAATTGAAGCGCCGCTGACGACTCCTTCATCCCCAAATACAAACCGATATGGGACAGAGAAGGCTGAACGGTTTTGAGTTTTTCTTCAACACCCAAAATTTGTTTATCTTCAGAAGAGAAAAGTTTTCCAAATGTATTCATCACCCCGGCATCACTAATAACAATCGGCGCTTCAATTTCATCTCCATTGGATAATGTGACTCCATAAGCACGGCGGTTGCGTACTAAAACTCGTTCAACTTCGGCACGAACAAAAATAGATCCTCCTGCCTTTTCAATCACCGGCGCAATTGTGGTTGCAATACGACCAGCCCCGCCTATGGGATAATTACCACCATCAAGATAATGCTTAGCCACCATGGCATGAATGGCAAAGCTACTTTGAGACGGCGGCAGCCCATAATCCCCATATTGGGCAGCCAGCACACCGATCAGTTTTTTATTGGATGTAAGACTTTGCAAAACTTGTAATGTGGTTTTATCGGACAGCTTGGTAAAATCTTTGCGCATGAATGGCCCAAGAGGGGCACTCAGAAAAGAAGGCAGAGCTTTAGCCGCAAAAAAAGAACGTGCACTGTGAGCCAACTCATAAACCAAGTGAATATAATCCCGAATGGCTTGCTCTTCTTCGGGAAAATAACGAATCATCCGTTCAATAAAATTTTTCCCTCCGGCAACATAATCATAAATTTCAGCCGGATTTCCGATACAAATTTTGTCATAGACATCACCCATCGGCGCCCAATCCAGCCGACGTTCGGTAATAGAATCAAACACCTTACGGAGAACGGAGTTTTCACGATGCACTTCACCGATATAATGAATCCCCACATCCCATTCATAACCTTTACGACTATAACTATGGGTAAAACCTCCAGCCACATAATGACGCTCTAAAACCAAAACTTTTTTCCCCGCCTGAGCTAACAGAGCCGCTGAAGCCAACCCACCAATACCGGAACCAATAACAATGGCATCATAAGGCGGATGCAATAAATCCGCCTTGTAACTGCGACGAATGGCCTGTTTTTCTTGTAAAGAATTCATCAAGGGTTAGGAATACAGGTAGACAGTATCTATCTTTAACTTGTCTTTAAAGAAGACAACGAAATATTTTTTTGAAAAACAATTTTTACACCAAAACGCTGTTTAGGGTTGGATAAATGAGTGAGTGTGGCAGGCCCTGTCAGTGGAAATAATTCTTTTTCCAACAACGCACTCACTTGTTTAAAAGTTTCGGAAGTATTAGGTGCAAGCGCTCGATCATTGATGATCAATTCTATCTCCGAAAAATTAAAAGACAATTTTCCTGCAAACTGGGGATCTTGTTCTAAACGAAGAGCCGCCGTCATATGAGCTAAAAGAGTACTTTGAATTGTTTGAGGCTCGCTCATCTCCCTTTTAAAACTGGTCAATAACCCCCAACGACGATCACCATCATCAAGTGCCATGTCAAAACGATGCCCCACTAAAAGAGTTAAAGGCCCGTCATGCACATGTTGATAATCCGCCACGTCGATAAAAAGTTCAGGAAGAGTTTCTAAAAATGGTTTGCCAATCCATCCGCTAAACACTTTAAAAAAATCATTCGGTGTCACCGCTTTAGGGTTGGTAATTAAACTTTTCCAATTTATTTTTTGAAGGTTCATTGATTTTTTATCACCTTACTCTTTTGTCATTCCGTAATATAGAGTGATACGGGCATTCCATTGAATGGATGCCGGATTAAATCCGGCATGACGATGTACTCATCTCATCAACTCATTGGCTCCATACTCATGCGGATATTGCAAGCATACGCCGCCTCGATAAACAAAGAGGATTCTTCGATGAGTTTACGAGTTTTCTCTTCGTCTAAATGATCCAAATCCAGTTTCTGCGCCGAAAAAATATAATGGGCAAAACGTGGACCGGCAAAAGGATCATAAAAAACCTGGGTCTGACAAAAACGTTCGTCAAACTCCTTAATAATAGTAGCGGCATCATCAGAGATATCCGGGTTGAATTTTTTAATCAGCCCTTGAGCCGCCGTTAGCATGGCCTTATAGGCTAATTTAGCTGCAGGAATAACATCTTTCTTATCCAGTAAAACTTGGGACTCGAAATTTTCCCTATCGGCCGCCTTCAAACCAAATTCTGTCAAAGAAACAATTTCCCCGGCGCACTCTCCTTTACCAATATCACTGGTGGTAAACTCACGCACACTGCCCCAATCCATATAGTAGGACTTATCTTGGTCGTAGGCCGGTACTTCCATCAAGTCGAGTAGAGATTTTTTAAGTTCCACTTTTCCCAATCGTTTGATGTAGGCTTGAAAATTTTCACCCTTCTCACGACCCTTCAAGTACATGTCTGTCAAGCGATCAACTGTTTTAGGAATAGCTTTGGAAGGAATACCACCGATGGGCATCCCATAAGCCCCGGCGTTGTCATGGGTTTGCCCACCGATAACTAACTGAAAGTGCGGCACCACATAGCCACCCACTTTACGACTAATTCCATAAAAACCGATATCGGCCACATGCTGTTGACCACAGGAGTTAAAACAACCAGAAACCTTGATGAGAAGATTCCTTACCGATTCTTCCATCTGATAGCTTTTTTCCGCCAAATGATCACGGAGCACACCCGCCAAACCACGCGAAGCGGAAATACCCAATTTACAGGTATCAGTACCCGGGCAAGCCGTTACATCGACAATCGTTCCAGCATAAGGATCAGCCAGATTGATTTTTTTAAGCTCCAAATAAAGAGGATAAAGGTCTTTCCCCGTCACCCAACGGAGAACTACATTTTGATCCACCGTCGTACGAACCGACTCACCCACATAATGACGCGTGATATCGGCAAAGGCACGAAGCTGATTGGAAGTAATATCCCCCAACGGTAAAGCCACCTTGACTACAAAGTAACCTTTTTGCTTTTGTGCCGAAACATTGGAGGTGCGCCAACGGATAAAATCGGCATCGGTAATCGTGGCTTCTTCACTGGGGGCTTTTAATGCTGTTTCTTCAAAACGCTCTGGATTTTTCAGCAAATCCGTCCAACGGGCATCTTTCTTCAATTTTTCTTTTTCAGCCAATACCTCAGCTTTAAATTTTTCAATACCCCAATCATGGACTAAAAACTTAATACGCGCACGATTACGGTTTTTCTTTTCACCAAAACGGGCAAAAATACGAGAAATGGCTTGAGTGTAAGGTAAAAATTCTTCGACCGGAATAAAATCGTCAAACAGTTTAGCTTGGTAAGGCACGGCCCCCAAGCCCCCACCAACATACATCTCAAATCCTAAACGTTCCTTACCGTTTTCAACTTTCTTGGTCGCAATAAAACCTAAATCGTGCAAGCGAACCAAAGCACAAGCCGAGGCTTTACAACCCGAAAAAGCAATTTTAAATTTACGTCCAAAATCTTGAACATCAGGATGCCCCAACAAGTAACGGAAAGCGGCTTCGGCATAAGGTGTTGTATCAAATTGCTCATCCGGGCAAACCCCTGCATAAGGACAAGCCGTTACGTTACGTACAGAATTACCGCAGGCCTCACGCGTAGTAATACCCACCGCCGCTAAACGACGAAAAAGACTAGGCGTATCTTCAATGTGCACAAAGTGTAATTGAATATCTTGGCGTGTAGTCACATGGCAGATGGAATCGGAATATTCCTCGGCTAAATCCGCCAATACATCCATTTGATCGGGAGTTAATCCTCCCCAGGGAATTTTGATGCGCTCCATGCCGGGAGCATGCCATAGGGTCATCGGACCCTTCGTGAGATGAGGATCAGGAAACCCTACGTCGCGGTTTTCTTTTCCATCGTGTCTTTTACCATTATCGTAACGTTGGCCATACGCACCACGTCTTAAGCGGGTTTCGGCAAAAACTTTTTCTTCAATCTTTCCTTGTTTCTTCAGGAAAAGTTCAGTTTCAAACTCATCAATTTCTTTCGCCCAATCGGCAGGCATGTCTTTGGATAATTTCTTTTTCCAAAAAATAGAGGATGAAGAGCCTTCTAAACCTTCTTTTTTAATCGTATCAGTCATGAGGAAGCGCACACTACTAAATGAAAAGAGAAGTTGTCAATAAGGACGTCATTGGACAAGTTCGTCACCCCGCATTTGATGCGGGGTGACGAAATATTAGAACCCCCCAAACAATGAAAGCCGCGGATTGAGTTCTTTATCTTTAAGAACAGTCAAAAGCTCTTCACGGGTTTTAGGATCGATATCTTCCGGAATCATCACCTGCAAATGAACATATTGATCACCACGCATCCCTGCTTTCCGGTCTTCTATCCCCTTCCCTTTGAGACGCAGTTTTTGTCCACTTTGGGAATTTTTAGGTATTTTCAAATCGACATTCCCATCGATAGTGGGCACTTTAACCATTCCACCTTCCAAAGATTCTGTGATGGTAATGGGAAGATTGATCTCAATGTCATGGCCGGATCGTTTGAAAAAAGGATGATCCTTAACGGTAGGCTCTATGTATAAATCTCCCGCCTCACCTCCGTGGAGACCAGGCTCCCCTTTTCCTTGGAGGCGGATTTTAGCTCCCGTATCCACACCGGCAGGAATTTTTACATTAAAAGTCACCCCATTAGGAAGGCGGATCTTTTTTTCGCTCCCTCGAACCGCTTCTAAAAAATCGAGACTGACGGAAAAATGTAAATCTTTACCCCGCACAGCACCCATAGGCTCAAAGCCAGGGGAGGCCCCTCCACGACGACGTTTTTTAGCTCCCCCCATTCCACCCAGACCACCGGTAAAAATATCACCAAAAATTTCCCCTAAATCGTTAAGGTCAAATTGCGTACTCGTCTTTCCACTCCCTCCGCCAAAAGGATTATAACTATACGACTGGTAGCCCCCACCGCCTGGAAAACCTTCAAAATCAGCACTGCCGTAGGTATCGTATTTTTTCTTTTTGTCGGGGTTGGAAAGGACCTCATAGGCTTCGGATAATTCTTTGAATTTTTCCTCTGCTTTTTTATCTCCCGGATTAATATCAGGATGATATTTGCGCGCCAGCTTCTTAAAAGCTTTACGCACCTCTTCCACATCTGACCCTTTGGGAATTCCTAAAATGCTGTAATAGTCCTTAGCCATGTTGACTATGAGTAATACGTCCTTTCATAGGGATGCAACAAAAAACCCCGTCGGCTAAAAAGACGACGGGGCTTTACAATGAAAACAACCTTGTTTTATGAGCTCATTTTAATGGGAATTTGCCGCGGTTTAGCCAATTCTTTTTTAGCCACATGAATATGGAGAATACCGTTTTTGTATTCAGCCGAAACATTGTCTGCATCAGCCGTTTCAGGTAAGCTAAAAGAACGGGCAAAAACCCCATATTCTCTTTCCACCCGAAAATAATTGGCTTCTTTTTTTTCTTCTGCTTCACGTTTCCGCTCGCCTTTAATTGTCAGGATGTTACCGTCCAAACTGATATCGAACGCATCCTTCGAAAGCCCTGGTGCTTCCACATCAAAGCAATAAGCCTGACTGTCCTCGTGAATATCCACAGCAGGATACCAAGATGCTGCCTCGGAAGAATTCCGCTTCCTATTCTTATTCAAAGTAGCATAAACTTCGTTCTGAAGAGTATTTAACGTTTCAAAAGGGTCCCAATGATTCATAAGCATACAAGCCTCCTCTTATTACTGAAACCGGCTGTTTAAAGGGGGTGCCCTTTGAACGGGCCGTCTCTTGTACCAAAAAAGATAAAAACGTTTTGAAATCCGTCAAGGGGGACTGTCGATTTTTTCTTGTAACCCCAAACGGATTATTGTTAGAAAGCGCCAACATAGGAATAGCGAGGACTTTATGGCTGACTCATTAACGATCACAGACAACCGCAACCAAAAACAACATGAATTGCCCATTGAAAACAATTGTATCTGGGCCAACGACTTGCAACGCATTAAAGATGGCGAAAAAGGCTTAATGAGCTACGACCCGGCCTTACTCAACACAGCGGCTTGCAAAAGTGCCATTACCTTTATCGATGGAGACAAAGGCATCCTGCGTTATCGTGGTTACCCGATTGAAGAATTGGCTGAAAAAAAATCATACCTGGAAGTAGCCTACCTTATTCTTCAAGGAGAACTCCCCACGGCTGAACAAAAAAGCGAATGGGAAGAAGAAATCAAAAGGCATTTAAATGTCAGCTCCTCGATCAATAACATGATTTGTGCGCTGCCTCAAAACTCTCACCCCATGAGTTTATTTACAACGGCCTTAGCATCCATTTCTTGTCTTAATTCTGATGCCCGACGGGTTTCTGAAGTAGAATCACGACAACTACAAATTGTGCGCCTCATTGCCAAAGTCACAACCTTAGCGGCCTGGGGTTATCGTCATAAAATGGGGCTACCAGCCATTCTTCCCAATCGTGATTTAAGCTACACCGGAAATTTTTTGTGGATGATGTTTAAAGATCCTGAAAAAGACTATGTTCCCCAACCAGCCATTGAAAAAGCGTTGGATATTTTATTCACCCTTCATGCCGACCACGAACAAAATTGCAGCACTACGGCCATGCGTGTTATCGGTTCTTCTCTAGCTGACCCTTATTTGGCTACAGCGGGAGCCGCAGCCGCACTTTCTGGCCCACGCCATGGTGGAGCCAATGAAGAAGTATTAATGATGTTACGCGCTATTGGATCAAAAAATAAAGTGGCCGAACATATTAAAAAAGTGAAGGAAGGCGACGAACGACTTATGGGTTTTGGTCACCGTATTTATAAAAATTATGACCCACGGGCTAAACTCATTAAAAAAGCCGCTGAAGATGTTTTTAAAGTAACCGGCATGAATCCCCTATTGGAAATTGCCGTAGAATTGGAACGCATCGCTCTGGAAGACGAATACTTCATTAAACGCAAACTTTATCCTAATGTGGATTTTTATTCAGGCCTTATCTACGAAGCGATGCAAATCCCCTCCGATATGTTTACCGTCCTCTTTGCTATTGCCCGTACCTCCGGCTGGTTGGCTCAATGGGTGGAATTTTTACGCGACGGTGAACAAAAAATTTCCCGCCCTCGGCAAATCTATATTGGAAGGGGAATTAGGCATGTCCCAGACTGACGACAGCAAAAGACAATACAATACCAAACAAATTAAAAAGGTGCTGATCATCACCTTTCTTCTCAATCTTTTAGTCTGCGTGGCCAAAATAACGTATGGCTCGCTCACTCAAAGTTTAAGCCTTACAGCTGATGGTTTTCATTCCCTTTTTGATGCGTCCTCTAACATCGTCGGTTTTGTCGCCGTGATGTTGGCATTCAAGCCTGCCGACGAAGGGCATCCTTATGGACATCTCAAAATGGAAAGTTTTGCCTCTTTAGGCATCGCCTTCTTGTTATTCATCACGTGTTTTGAATTAATTTCGGATGTGAGTACCCGCATCCAACACCCGGTAACCCCAGAAATCAACCTGATGAGTTTTGTAATTATGGTCAGCACCATGGTCATTAATTACGTCGTGGCCCGTTACGAGGCAAAAAAAGGTCACGAACTTAAAAGTGATTTTCTGCTAGCCGATAGTGTTCATACCAGAATGGATTTTTTCGTATCCCTTTCCGTCATTATTTCTTTTGTCTCCGTCTTATTTCATTGGCCTCAGCTGGATATCATCATGGCCTGCGTGATTATTCTTTTTATCATCTATGCCGCCTTCAAGATCATTTATCAGAACTTTAATATTCTGTTAGATGCCCAAACTATCGATCCGAATGAAATTGAAAAGGTGGTGTTATCCATTTCTGGCATTGATCTCTGTCACAAAATTCGAAGCCGTGGAACCCAACATGGTATCTTCATTGACTTACATATTCACGTCCACCCCTTGATGACCACGGAAGACTCTCATCGCTTAACACATCAAGTGATTAGAACCATCAAACATCGCTTCCCCGAAGTCTTGGACGTTCTTATCCACACAGAACCAAGTTTTTTGACAAAACCTCACGAAACATAGTAGGGACAAGCATGTTTAACATGGGCGGCGGAGAATTGATTGTAGTCATCATTCTGGCGGTACTCTTCATTAAACCCGATAAATTACCAGAAGTAGCCACCAGCTTGGGCCGATGGCTGGCTGAAATCACCCGAGGCGTTAACGATGTCCGCCAAAGCGTGGAAAACGGATTAAAAGAAAAGAAAAAAATTCCCCCTACTCTCACCCTGATTCCTTCCGACAAGGAAGAAGAAAAACCAAAATCATGAAAGAAATGTCCTTGGCAGATCATTTGGTGGAATTAAGATACCGTCTGATCCGTTCGGTGGCATCCCTCATCATCGGTTCGATTATCGGTCTGGTGTATTGCAAAGAAATTTTCAATATTTTGAAAGAACCTCTCATGCGCGCCTTACCAACGGGGTCTTTTTTTATTGCAACAAATCCTTTCGAATCTTACACGGCTTACTTTAAAATTGCTTTTTTAACTGGACTCTTTTTAGCCTCTCCCGTCATCTTTTATCATTTTTGGCAATTCATCAAACCAGCCTTAGAAGAAAAAGAGAAAAAATATTTACTCCCTTTTTCTTTGGTCTCAGCGTTGCTCTTTATCGGAGGGGCCTTGTTTGGATATTTTGTGGTGTTTCCTGCCGGATTTTATTACGTCAATCTTATTTTGGAAGGAACCGGTATTAAACTATTACCACGTATGAGCGATTATTTAGTAGTTGCTACTACCCTTCTTTTAGCTTTTGGGGTTTGCTTTGAATTGCCACTCATCATTTTTTTATTGGGAAAATTGGGGCTCATCGATTACGCCTTTATCAAAAAAAATCGGCGCTATGTCGTGATCCTCCTTTTTGTTCTGGCCGCCGTCCTCACCCCTGGTCCGGACGTGCTCTCTCAATGCTTGTTGGACATCCCTCTTTGTGTTTTATATTAATTGGTCGGGCTATCTTTATTGCT
>CAZQCI010000075.1:0-948 GCA_964592255.1 uncultured Nitrospiraceae bacterium
ATATGCAATACCATAGCCCCTTGGATGAAACGGGTGAGTTGACAGAAACTCAATTAACGACTTCCGATTTTGATAAATACAGCCCGGCTTGGGGTCCAGCCTCTATCGATTGGGAAACTCCTGCTACCGATATTGGAACGAATCCGGAGTATTGTACTGACGGCCAGATGTTTTTTTTCATCGGAGATGGAGATGCCGCAGGGGTTAACCACCTTTATGCTGACTGTATTCAAGGTTTTCCTGATGCTCCGTATTCTCCTTTATCTCAGCTTCATCCGCTAACTGACATTTCAGGAACTTCTGTTTATGATGTCGCTGATTTTGATGTGGACGTTTCTAATACTTTTGCCGATGACTCTTACGATGGCACCAGTTACGATTATTATGAAATAGTTTTTACCACTGCCGTTAGCGCTACCTCAGGAGGGGAGCTACATCATTTGCTTTATCGCCCTGAAAACATGTCAAGAACAGGGGATGACTATCACATTGATGAGGGCTCTGGCAGTTGGTCGTGGAATAGTTGGTCGCCTCTTTTTACTTTTTATAGAACCCCTCGTTTTTTTAATAGCGGACGTTCTGTTATTTATAGTGCTTCCTCAGATGGGTCTACTTGGGAATTAGGGGGAATCACTTATCGAGGGAATACGGAAGTTCAAATTACAAATTTAGGTTTCGATATTTCGTCCCCTAAAATTTACAATGATACATCTGTTGTTTTTGGGCTAAAGAAAAGCACAGGACATGCCCGTTTGGCCTATACTCAACTTACTTTAAGCGGAAGAAAAATTACAAATTGGTGTTCTTCAATTTACTATTTAACTAATTCCACCACGAATCGTACCAATCTGGATATTAATACATCTTCCACTTCTGGAGTCTTGGAATTGAGTTATGTCTATGAAAGGCTTGATAACGGTTTGCATGATATTTACTACGCAGAAAAAA
>CAZQCI010000075.1:958-10644 GCA_964592255.1 uncultured Nitrospiraceae bacterium
TTGATACCTCGATTACAAGTGCAACCAACGATCTTGTTAGCTCTGAAGTTCAATTGACTTGTGAAGGTGATAATGTGTCTCCATTGTTTTTTCCCGCCATGAATACGGATGCGGATCATGCCACTAAAACGGAAGACGCCAATGATATTCTTTTATTGGAACAAAGTGATAGCGATAATTCCTTGGTTCATTTAACCAATAATCCTTCACAGGCAGTTTGCCCCGATACCTGTACGAGCAATTCTGACGGTTCAGCTATTCCTGATGCTGATGGTGATGGCCTCCGCGACGGTTCTTTAGATGACGGAACCGTTTGTGATAATTGTCCTGCCGTTTATAATCCGACTCAAGCTGACTTTGATGGTGATGGGGTTGGGGATGCTTGCGATACTGGTAGCCATGGTGTCGACACCTGTACGGCCAGTGCGGATGGTTCAGCTATTCCAGATGACGATCATGACGGTCTGCGTGATGAAGCACTTCCTGATGGAACCGTTTGTGATAATTGTATTGGTACTTACAACCCAACCCAGGCGGACGGTGATGGGGATGGTTTGGGGGATTCTTGCGATGCGGATGATTGTGTTTCCAATGCTGATGGTACGGCCATTCTTGATCAAGATGATGATGGGTTGCGAGATAATAGTTTAGATGATGGTACGGTGTGTGATAATTGTCCTTCTGTTTACAACCCGACTCAACTAGATACAGATGATGATGGTACGGGGGATGTTTGTGAATTGAGTTTATCCACAAATGCTCTTCTACCGTGGGGTACTAATTTTAAAGGGGATAAATGGGGTTCCTGTAGTTTAAATTCCCATCAAACAATGCGTGGAGGCTCCCCATTTCTTTTACTTGCTCTTTCAATTGTTATTGTTGGCGTTGTCCGTAGCGGTAGAATCGGTAGCCGATAACAGCGTATTGAAAAGCGGTAATCACTGTTGTTAGTGCTGTAAGCCCCATAAAGATAATAATAGTTTTTTCGAGTAACGCGTGAGTCTCTTCCTTCCAATTACCTACAAAAAACTGAATGAGCACAAAAACTACCAGGCTGATTTGTGAAAACGTGGCTACTTTGCTGACGCGTGTTGGTTTATAGAACAGTCTTATTTTCAAACTTTTAAGAAATAAAGCCCCCGCAACAATTAAAATATCCCGCCCAATGACTAAAGTTGTCAGTTCCCAAGGAATCAGTTTTTTTTGAGACAAAGCGATGTAGCTGCCGAGCATGAGAAATTTATCGGCCAAGGGATCGAGCATAGATCCCAAATGGCTACGCATTTTAAAGCGACGAGCAATAAATCCATCCAGCCCATCGCTGATTCCTGCAGCTATCAAGGTAACGACTGCGGCGGTGTAGCGTTCTTGCATGAAAAAATAAATGGAAAGAGGAGCCAATAAAAAGCGGGAGAGGGTGATCCAGGTTGCGGGTGTGATTTTTCTCTCGTAATTCATCAGATGAATCTCTTGTATCTCAACTTCCTTAAAGAGTAAATAAAAAGACCTTGATCCACACACCGAGATACGAGATACCCAAAGAGCATGGCGAAACAGACTTTGTATCTTGTTGATATTTCCTCTTATGTTTTCCGTGCCTACTATGCGGTTAAGGCACTTAAGACTTCCAAAGGTGTTCCTACTAACGCCACTTACGGTGTGGTCACCATGTTGCTCAAACTCATTCGCAGTCATAAACCGGATCATTTGGCTGTGGTTTTTGACTCTCCGATTCCCACTTTTCGTAAAGAAATGTATCCTGACTACAAAGCCCATCGACCACCACCACCGGAAGATTTGCCCGTTCAGTTTGATCATATCAAAGAATACATTGCCGCTTACGGATTGCCTCATTTGGAAGCGCCGGGCTTTGAGGCTGATGATATCATCGCAACTCTCGTCGACCGTTTTGGAAAGCAAGGAGTCGACATCGTTATCGTCTCGGCTGATAAGGACCTCATGCAGCTGATTGCCCCGGGAGTTACGATGTATGACGGGCTTAAGGAAAAGATTTTTACACATGACGATGTAGTGGAGAAGTTTGGCGTGGGGCCTGACAAAGTGGTGGATATTTTAGGCCTGTCGGGAGATACCTCCGACAATATTCCCGGTGTCAAGGGAGTTGGCGGAAAAACGGCGGCTAAGCTTATCCAGGAATACGGTTCCATCGAAAATCTTTTGGAACATGCTTCTCAAATTAAAGGTAAGCTGGGTGAAAATTTAAAAGCCTGCCACGCGGAAGCTCTGTTATCCAAAAAACTGGCGACTCTCAACCATCAGGTTCCTTTAAATCTTTCATGGGAGCAGCTACTTCTTAAAGAGCCGGACAAATCTGCTCTTAATAATTTCTACCGTCATTATGAGTTTCATCGGTTAGTAGAAAAAGGAGAGCAGGAGAAAGGAGAGCAGGAGAAAGGAGAGCAGGAGAAAGGAGAGCAGGAGAGAGGGGAACAGGGGGGGGCTCAAGCTGCCTCTTATGAACTTGTTCTTACTAAGGATCAGCTACAGGCTTGGATTCAAAAAATCAAACAAGCCAAAGGCTTTGCCTTTGATACCGAAACTACAGGTTTGAATTCTTTAACCTCCAAACTCGTGGGGCTTAGTTTATCAACGAGCGCTCATTCGGCCTGCTATATTCCCCTGATGCATTCCTACCTGGGATGTCCTGAACAATTGGATAAGGACGACGTGATAGGCGCGCTTAAGCCATTTTTGGAAGACATCCAAAGGCCTAAGTATGCTCAAAACGCCAAATACGATATGCAAATTTTATCGCAAGAAGGGGTCTTTGTTCAGGGCTTAGCTGGTGATTCCTTGTTGGCCAGCTATTTGGTGGATCCAGAGGCGGCCCACAATCTAGATCGTTTGGCGAAGGAGTATCTTCATTATGACACGCTTCATTACGAAGATGTGGTGGGGAAGGGGAAATTTTTTTCGGATGTGGAACTAGAAACAGCCTGTCGTTATGCCGCTGAGGACGCTGATGTGGCTTATCGGCTTATCAATGAATTACATCCTCTGTTAAAGCAGGAAAAACTTTGGGATTGTTATTACAAGATTGAAATTCCTTTGGTTCATGTGTTGGCCGTGATGGAGCGCAATGGTGTGCTGGTGGATATTTTGTTTCTCAAAAAGCTCGCAGAAGAATTTAGTCAACGTTTGCAAAAACTTGAGAAAGAAATTTATGCCGCAGCCGGTACGGAATTTAATCTCAACTCTCCCAAACAAGTGGCGCATGTTTTATTTACTAAGCTGGCATTGCCTTCCCAGAGAAAAACAAAAACGGGTGAATCCACCGATGTGGACGTGCTGATGGAATTAAGCCCAATGCACCCGGTGCCTCGCGGACTCTTGGATTACCGTATGCTCTCCAAGTTGAAATCTACCTACATCGACGGTTTGATCAAACTTGTTAATCCTAACACGGGCCGCATCCACACCAGCTATAACCAAACGGTTGCCGCTACCGGCCGCCTTTCATCGAGTGATCCTAACTTGCAAAATATTCCCATTCGTTCGGAAGAAGGGCGTAGAATCCGTGAAGCGTTTATAGCTCCTCCTGGTTTTATCATTATGTCGGCCGATTATTCCCAAATTGAATTGCGGCTGTTGGCTTCTTTTTCACAATAAAAAAACATCATTACGGCTTTTTAAAAAGATGAAGATATTCATAAAATCACGGCACAAAAAATTTTCGGAAAAAACGACATTACCTCCGCTTTGCGTGCGATGGCCAAAACGGTTAATTTTGGTGTGATTTATGGCCAATCCCCTTTTGGTTTGTCCAAGCAGTTGAATATTCCCGTGGGTGAGGCTAAGAATTTCATCGAAGCCTTTTATCATCAATTTCCAGAAGTAAAAAAATTCAGGGAAAAAATTCTTCATGACGCTCTTCATACGGGTGAGGTCCGTACATGGCAAGGACGGCGACGTTTGGTTCCGGATCTTTCCAGTAAAAACCACAATCTCCGCGCCAATGCCGAACGCATGGCCTTTAACACCGTCTTCCAAGGCTCCGCCGCCGACCTCATCAAAGTAGCGATGATCAATATCCAAAAAATTCTGGATCAGAAAAAGTTGCAGAGCCGTATGATCATGCAGGTCCACGACGAACTGGTTTTTGAAGTCCCTCAATCCGAGTTGGAATCCCTTAAAAAAATAGTCATCTTTGAGATGGAAAATGCCATCCCCTGCGAGGTCAAACTAAAAGTGGAGGTAGGAGTAGGGGAGAGTTGGGCCAAGGCTCATTGAACCTTGGCAGGGGCCTGCAATAAATACCATTTTTTTTTGCAGGTCTTTTAGGATATGGGCACTTAGATACCTCATTTGACTATTTTAGACTGGAGGTAAGATTAGTCATATTTAATTAAAAATAAAATAAATTCAATATGTTATGAAATGACCAGGATGATGGGAATTAAACTTAAATCTTCTTAAACACCATCTTATAATCGGCAATGGAGATTTCATCGCCTTCTTCCAGGGGTTGTTCGTCCACTTTGCGGCCGTTGACGTAGATGCCGTTGGAGCTTTTCAGGTCGATGAGGATGTATTTTTCTTTATACTTGTTGATGGCCGCGTGTTGGCGGGAAACTTTGGGGGTGTTGAGCACCAAATCGTTGGACGGAGAGCGCCCGATCGAAACATTGTCCGATAAAACAAGATCCGGTAATTTGGTATCGCCCTCTACAAACACTAGTTTGTATGATCCTGTTGCGGTTGAAGAAGAGGTTGAAGGAAGCGGGGTGTTTTGCGTAATCGCACCACCTGTTTTAACTGATGGTTCCGCATCCGTTGAAAGAGAATGGGCTGTATTCTCCATTTTAATTTTTGGATCTGGGTTTTCTTCTTTAAGCGAAATATCACTTAAAGGGATATCATTTAAAATATCGAAAATAGAGTCGTCTTGAGGCGCTTTGTTTGGGAGCTTAATATTGTTTTGTGATTTTTCACTTTCAGATGATATTGATCCGCCTGTTTTTTTGGTTAATGAAGGTTCGTCGCCCGCCGCATCCGGTGGGTTTAAGCGAATGGCTTCAGACACATCCTGAAAGTAGCCTCCTTCAGGTTTGATGTCGTAATCGTTGTCTGTGGAAGAGTCAGGAGTTGAAAGCGCTGGATCCGTTTTGCTTTCAAAAGGTATTTCTGGAACAGGAGTTTTGTCTGCAAAATGATCAGGAGCCACAGTTTTGGTGGCTTCAGCGGTATGATCAACAGGAGGAGGTAGAATCGCTGTGTCCACGGTTGAGGGTGGAGGAGGTAAGTCCTGAAACGCCTGGGGCGTGTGAGTCGCAGGAGCCTGTTTTGTTTCGTACTGTTGCGCTTGCCCTGCCGAAGTTGAATGGTTTGTTGTTGGTGTTACAGCAGGGGTGCGTGACTGTGGAACGAATCCCTGCGGGGCTGACCCCTGTGGGGCTGACCCCTGTGGGGCTAATCCTAAATCTTCCGGATCAAAAAGCTCTTCGTGAGTTTTGATGAACGAGTGGACTTTAGCCAAATCGTTTTGCAAGTGATGTATTTCGCGGGTTTCGTAAGCTTCCACTTCTTTATATTGTTCTTCTGTGTATTCGTTAAGATAATGCCTGAATTGAGCTTCTTCTAAAATTTCCTTGTGGCGCCCCATATCCACATTGAGTTTTTCACGGTGGTGGTAGAGTTGTTTTAACTCTTTTTCCAATAATTCTTTCTTTTCTGACAGCATTTCAT
Organism: uncultured Nitrospiraceae bacterium; assembly: GCA_964592255.1. Taxonomy (GTDB): domain Bacteria; phylum UBA10199; class UBA10199; order UBA10199; family SBBF01; genus CAZQCI01. The sequence goes on from CAZQCI010000075.1 coordinate 6,665, forward strand.
TGATGGAAGACAGTTGCAGGGCGTAATCTCGGGCAACTTTGTCGAAAACGTTTTTGGAAACACGGTTTCGGTTTCCTTCCATTTTATGGATGCGGTCTAAAATTAAGTCGCGCTGGCTTTTAATACGCGCCGTTTCTTGGATTAAGTTTTCGTTGGGTAAAAAAATAGAGTTTTTGTTTTTGCCGATGGAGGAAACATTATTGGTATCGTCGTCTTCAAGAAGATCGGCAACGGCTTTTAAATCCACCATTTTTTTACGGGTTGTTTTACGGCCAAAAGAGTCGTCGTGATCATTCATGGGGGTATTTCTAATAAGAGTTTTGGGACTGAGTCAAGGATCTTCTGCTATTTTATTTATAGGATATTGAAATGGAGAGTATCTGCTGATGATCCCGTTGAGATTATTGGATTGCTTCGTCGCTACACTCCTCCCAATAACAGAAAAACATGACCCTCCTGACGCACTGCACCTTGTGCAATTGTTTGTTAGAGTGTTACAATTCAAACTGTTAATTTATCTCGTTTTTTTGGGAGGCTTATGCGTTTTCGGACTGGTGGTGATTCTTTTGGAACGCACCGGGCTCTTGATCCGGTGGGCTCTCTACCTCAAGCGGCACATGTGTTAGATGCCTCGCTGCCGCTATTTGATAATGAAATTTTAGTTTCCGTCACGCGATTGCAGATAGACGCTGCAAGTTTTAACCAATTGCAAAAAGACTCTCCTAACTCTCCCGCTTCTTTTGCTAAAGGAGTTTTGCCTACGGAGACGGAGCAGACGCCTCTTACTGTAAAAGGGGGGGCTTGTGCTGATAAAATTCTCTCCATCGTTTCTAAGCGAGGTAAGATGCATAATCCTGTTACCGATTCCGGCGGGGTATTTTTGGGCAAAGTGGCCGAAGTCGGGCCCAAACATCCTGGAAATTTTAAAGTAGGGGATGAAGTGGTTTCTCTCGTTTCCTTAAGTCTTACACCTTTGCATCTTATGGAAGTGAAAGAAGTGGATGAGGTTGCGGGGCAAGTGGCTGTTTGTGGCCACGCTATTGTTTTTGAATCAGGACTGATGGCGCTTATTCCTTCTGATATGAACAAAAAAGTTGTGATGGCCGCTTTGGATGTGTGTGGGGCGCCGGCCCAAGTGAAGCGTTTGGTTTTGCCGGGGCAAAGTGTTTTGTTGATTGGGTTAGGTAAAGCCGGAAGAAGTATGGCTGTTATGGCTCAAAAATTAGGAGCCCGTGTTTTTGGTGTTGATGCTAATCCTGAGGCTGTGGATTGGTGTCATGAACATGTCTCCGGTTTGTTTGCCACCATGAGTAGTGACGATCCTATCGCCATTTATCGATGGGTGAAAGAGGTAACCCGTGGTGAATTAGCTCCTGTTGTTATTCATTCTGCCACTTCCAACGGTTCCGAAATGAGTGCCATTCTGCCATGCCGAGACAAAGGTGTGGTTTTGTATTTTGGGATGAATACGTCCTTCCAAAAAGCGACCCTTGGCGCTGAAGGGGTAGGCAAGGACATCCAGTTAGTCATGGGTAATGGTTATGTCCCCGGACATGCCGCCTTAATGCTCAACCTTCTTAAAGAACATTCCGGTTTAAGAACTTGGTTTGAGCGGAAATATGGGTGATTTATGGAAACTTCTTTTCATCAACCTCAATTGAGTACAACGGATGCCAAGCCTGTGGAGTATTGGAGGAACTTTAAGAAATGGTCTCAGGTTACTTCGGAACAATGGCATGATTGGCATTGGCAATATCAAAACTTAGTGACCACTCCTGAAGAATTTATTGAGCTTTTTCCAGAGTTTGAAAATGAAGTCTCAGATATTCGTTCAACATTAGGTAAATATAAATTTACAGCGACTCCTTATTACTTATCTCTTATCGATCCGCATAATTCAGAATGTCCCATCAAGTTGCAGACGGTTCCTTCTCGTTTGGAGATGAGGGTGGATCCTGGAGTGGATATGCGTGACCCTTTGGCGGAAGATCGGGATATGCCCGTGCCGGGTTTGGTGCATCGCTACCCTGATCGAGTGCTGTTTCTTATTACGGAAGTGTGCAGTGTCTATTGTCGTTTTTGTACCCGTCGGCGGGTAATTTTAGAAAAACAATCCCATATTGACCGACAAATCGACCGAGCTATTGATTATATCCAGAAAAACCCTCAAATCCATGATGTGATCATTTCGGGGGGGGATGCTTTAGTTGTTGGGGAGAAATTATTGGAATCGGTCATCAGCAGGCTTCGGGCGATGCCGCATATTATTACTATTCGTCTTGGGTCTCGGATTCCGGTTGTGTGCCCGATGAGAATCACTCCGGAGCTGGTTTCCATGCTCAAAAAATACCAGCCTCTCTTTTTCATGACCCACTTTAACCATCCTTATGAGATTACCCCCGAGGCAAAAAAGGCTTGTGCTCTTTTGGTGGATAATGGTATTCCTATTTTAAATCAGGCTGTTTTATTAAGAAAAATCAATAGTTGCCCTTACATCATGAAGAAGCTGTTTTATGGTCTGATTGGAATGAGGGTAAAGCCGTATTATCTTTATCAGTGCGACTTATCCGAGGGGATAGGTCATTTTAGAACCCCTGTTTCCATGGGGATTGAAATTATGGAAAAGCTCCGAGGCCATATTTCGGGGCTGGCACTTCCAACTTTTGTCGTGGATGCTCCGGGAGGCGGGGGAAAAATACCCGTTGGCCCTACTTATTTGATTAGTGAAGGGGAGCATCAAGTGACGTTGCGTAACTATGAAAGGAAAGTTTTTGAATACACCGAACCGATGGACACCGATTGTCATTGTTCCACTTCGGACGATATTAAAAAACAATTATAAGGGTTTCCCAAGATTTTTTTGTTGTTCGCGTTTATGAGTTTTTTTACGACGTTTTTCCACTCTGTTTTTTTAAAAAAGAGGCGATTAGAGCCTTTCTATCCCTCTTTGCGCGGACCTCAAGACTGTTTTTGTGGGGACTCACCGATTCCTCATGTCAAAACTCAATCTCGATCGGGATAAAGTGGACGCCTGCCGCGAGTTGGCGGAATCCATTATTCATCCTATTCAAAAGTACATCGATCTGCATTCTACCTTGTCCATTGAACGTTCTGTTCTTCGGCTTATGGGTTTAACTGAAGCCACCGAAGGAGGGAATGGAAACACGCCTTATCCGTTGGCAAATCTTGTTATCGATAAAGTAGAAAAGAAAGTCTTATCTCATGGCATTGCCCATCTTTTTGGGGCGGTGAAAATCAAAAATCCCAAGATGAGCCTTAAAGAAATAGCCCTTAAGGTTATTTCCGGGGATATTAACCTCAATACGCTTCCTGAGCCTAATTTTGATGCCGTTCAGAAGGTGGTTAACCCATGGGTGAACGACGCTGCTAAGCAATTGGACCAAACCCGTAGAGTTAAGGAAGATAAAAGAAACCGTTATGGTCCTGTTTGGCCGCCCTTACGTTATGTGATTGTGGCTACAGGTAATATTCACGAAGATGTGAAGCAAGCTGTGTCTGCCGCTAAAAACGGGGCCGATATTATTGCTGTTATCCGTTCTACAGCGCAAAGTTTACTTGATTATGTCCCCCATGGAGCCACAACGGAAGGCTTTGGTGGTACTTACGCCACCCAGGAAAATTTTCGCATCATGCGGAAAGCACTCGATGAAGCCTCCGAAGAGTTAGGTCGCTATATTCGTTTGTGTAACTATTCTTCTGGTTTATGTATGCCCGAAATTGCCGTTATGGGGGCACAGGAAAACCTAGACTATCTCCTTAACGACTCCATGTATGGTATTCTTTTCCGCGACATCAACATGAAGCGGACTTTTGTCGATCAACATTTCTCACGCTTGGTTATTTCTCGTGCGGGAATTACGATTAATACAGGGGAAGATAACTATCTCACTACAGCGGATGCTTACCATAACCATCATCAGGTGCTGGCTTCCCAATTTATTAATGAGCAATTTGCTAAA
>CAZQCI010000076.1:0-10560 GCA_964592255.1 uncultured Nitrospiraceae bacterium
GGCCATTTCTTGATTACGGCCTACCAGTTTGGATCCTGTAGGGATATAGCTGGCAATGGTGTTTGTGGTTTCTACTGTATAAGTTTTATTTCCAAGAAGGTTGAGGTCGTTGATGATGTCGGAAGCTCTGGGGTAGCGGTCTTCCGGGTTTTTCTCCAGCATGCGTTTGATGATTTTATCTAAATAGGCCGGAAGAGTTGGATTTATTTGAGAAAGCAGCGGGGGGATAATTTCTAAATGTTGTTTGCAGACATCGTTGAATTTTTTTCCTGAAAAAGGAAGCTGTCGAGTCCAGGCTTTAAAAAAAGCGGCGCCCAGAGAATACAGATCCGCTCTTTCATCGGGTACTTGTCCGCGAATAATTTCCGGCGGCATATAGGCGGCGGTTCCCACTAATTTGGGTTTTTCTGGATTTTCTTTTGATAAAGAGGACGTATGTTGAATTTGAAAACGGCTGTAAAAATTGGCCAGGCCGAAATCAATCAACTTTAAACGAGGTGTGTGTTCTGGGCCTTCCTTGTGTTCGGTCACTAAAATATTTTGGGGTTTAATATCTAAGTGGCAAATTTTTTGTTGGTGTAGATAGTTTAAGGCCCGTAAAGCTTCTACAAATAATTCTTCCACTTCTTGGGGAGTTTTATTTTCGGTGGCTTTAAAAAGATCGGCCCCTTTCACAAATTCTTGCACCAAATAACATTCTTTTTTTTCAACTGAAAACCCCGCATCAAAAATTTTAGCAATGGAAGGATGATTGAGTTCCTTTAATGCAGAAAGCTCCCCTTGGAAAGACTCTTGCTCTCCTAAAACGGCCATGCTGCCTTTCAGGGCCAAAGCTTTAAGCGCGCGTTCTTCGCCGTCTTTGGTGTCTTTAACATGAAGGACGTATCCACCCGAGCCGCTGCCTAAATGTCCTAAAACTTCATAACGATTGGCATAAAGAATCATGGAGTGCTAGGGGGTGTGCGGAAGAAACTTAAAAATTCTTCTATGGGAATTTCAAAGTTCATGGACAAAGAATCCACCTTAGGATGGTTGATATAGGCAATGCCTCCTTTGAGGGTAAGCATTCTTTCAATATACTGCGACATCGATTCGTTAGGGCTGCGTTTGGTCATATTAGCTTGAAATTGTTTAAGTAAGATGTCGCATTCTTGCAATAATTCTTTTTGATATTCAGGCTCGTAACGAAAATCTTTCGTGTCGATGACGGGTCCTTTTTTAGTGCTGATAGATTGAGCATAATGACCGGAGGCTTCGCTATTTTTTTCCAAAACAGTCGCGCTCATCTCGACACAATGGGCTCGTTTCTCTTGGAGTTTTGTCAATAAATCAAACACGGCTTTAGCGGGGAGGCGTACTTGAGGTGTTTTGTTTAACAGTTTTTCAATAGCTGGAAGGGAAAAACTGCCAAAACCGGTGTCGGCAAAAAAAGAAAATATTTTCATGGTGGCGCATAACGGATTCACTTCTTCTAAGGCCGGGTGATGGTGCATCAAGATGGCTTCAAGAACTTCTTCTGGAAAATTCCAACGTGCCGCTAAAACGGCCCCCACAACTGAATGTAATTCATAATTAATTCTTTGAAATTCCGTGGAGCCTAATTGCGATTGGTCCGATCCATTCCACAAAGATGGTTTAAGAATGGTATAAAGCGCATATTCACCAATATTTTGTAGCAATATGGCCATACTCAAATGATTTGGGTTTAAGTAGGATTGAGTATGCGCGCGCAGGTCTCGGGCCATTAAGGCGGCCATGCTGGCAAATTCAATTTGTTGTTGCAGCCAATGCAACTCTCCATAATTGGAATAGATCCCGCGTGAAGAAGCGATGTAAACCAGTTTTTTTAATTGGTCGAAACTTAAGTTTTGAATACATTCTTCAAGGCTTTGAAACGGTTTGTCTTGCGCAAAAATTTGGTTGGCTTGATAAAAAATGAAAGTTCCCCAATGAGGTTGGCGTGCCAGATAGTCGGCCAAAGTTTCATCTTCGGAAATACTGCTTTTGCATTCGCGTAAGTAAGTGAGTTGGCTGCCTTCCCGCTGTAAAACATCTAGCAGAAAAAAAAGATTCATCGGCAGAAAAGGGAGTGTGGTGAGGGTTTCCATTTCTTGCCGTACCTTTTGCAAAGCGGTTTTCATGGCGTGTTTTGTAGGAAGAAAGTCATAGAAAACCTGAAATTGCTCAATGGCAGCGTCTAGTTTTTCAAGATAGTGGATGGTGGGGGGAGAGCTCGTTAAAACAACACTTTTTTCTTCTGGTGGTAAGGCGCGAGCGGGTGTGTTGACCCATTCTTGAAGCTCGTTCATATCCACTTTAAGTACATGAGCGAGGGTGGCCATTTGAGAAAAGGTAGGAAGCTGAATGCCTTTTTCAAAATTTTCGTAAACGGTTTGATCAATATTGAGTTGTTGCACAAGCTCTTGGTTTTGTAACCCCAGCTTTTGACGAGCCTTGCTCAATCTCTTCCCAAAATACAAATGTGGTACCCCCAACATAGGGTGGGATCATAGATCAGTTTAAAAAAGGGAGCTATTAAAAAAAATATTGAGGGTTTGATGAAAAAGAGTGTTTCGAAGTGAGGTTTATCATTCTGATTTATCAATTTGATTGGGATGTCAAATTATTGGGGGGGTTGTATGGGTTGAGTGGGGCATTTAAAAAAAATGCCCTTCGAAATGATGAGAAAAGTCACCCTGGAATGTTTTAATCCGGGGTCCATTTAATGTCATGGATCCCGACTGACGACTGTCGGGATGAGGAATGGGATACAGAACATAGTTTTAAAGTCCTTGAGACTTAACTTATCTGCGTTACAGACTTAAAAAATTCAAATTAGCTCATTATTTAAATGATTTTGAAGGCCTGGCATTTGGTTTGCATGATGAAGGCGAGGGGTGCAGCCTATGAATCGGGTCAAAAAATCAAATTTCCTTTCTCTTTTCTTTACTCTTTTTACTTTTGTTGTTTTCTCCGGCTTTGGAATGTGTGGTGGCGTTAATGGATTAGGGGGCGGCTCCGATTCTGGAGAGAGCGGCGGGGCCGCAGGGACGGGTGGTGGTTCTGGCAATGTTCTTCCTGTTGGTAGTTTGCCTCCACCGGCCTTGGTTGGTGGTGCCATCGTTGCTTATAATACGGATACTCAAAATATTGATCCTATCGTTGGTTTTGAAGATGCCTTGGATGTAACCGGTTTAAGTGATGCAGATGGCGATGGGTTTATTGATGATTATAAAGTGGTGGTGTCTGATGCAGCCCAGACATCGGCTTCCGATATTTGTGATAAAACAGGGGTGACCTGTTGGGCGATTACAACATCCGGAAGTTTTGAAGCCTATCCTCCTTCGGCGTCTTCACATTATTTATATGTGACTGATGGCCAAAGTTTAAGCTCTGCGGTTAACAAAACGCCCAATAGTCATTTATTGTGGACGGCCCAGGCTCCGGATGATTTGGCGGTAACAGGTTCCGGTTTGGATCTTGCGGCTTTGGGGGTGAGCGATGCGGGAGTTGTTTTTGCATTAGCCGGTGGCGGGGTTGTGCCCATGATGAATGATGGCGGAAGCTTTAAAGTGGTGGGTGATTACACTACGGGTTATAGTGTGGGTAGTGTTAGTGGTACTCAGCTTGCGTTTGATCCTAATAATTTTTATCTCGCCGACCGTAGGAGCACGGGTATTCCTTATTCCACTTTTGGGGCTTCTTATTTGGGCGATCCTACTGCTACTGTTTTGAGTGCGTTGGGAGTGGCAGAAGTGGAGGAAGCGGAGGATTATACTGTCTTGAAGCGCACCGGAACTGATAACAAAATCCGTTTTGCAATTAAGCCGGTCAGTACAACGCAAAATGAAGGAAAAATTTATGATCTCACTGATCCTTTATCTAGTCCCACTATTTTCTTAGAATCGGGTGATAAGGATTCGGGAGGTACAGTGATGACAAACAAACAGACTTTGGCTTTTGATGTAGATGATGGAACCTTAGAAGTATCCATCGCTCTTTTTGAAGATTTGTCTGATCAAGTGAGGTTACGTTCGGTTTATCCTATTAGTTCAACTCGTTTTGGTGGTACTTCTCCTTTATCCAGTGGGGATGGTTTTACTTTTACTGCGGAAGATTTTGGTGATTTGTTAATTTACTTGGCTCAGCCTAACTCGACCACAGTGGGGAGGGCTTTATTATTGGATAAAACGCATTCATTGGTTTGGATGCTAAGTTATTTTTATAATGTCTCCCATCCCACCAGTTCTACACTTACCTCTTCTTTGACGGAAGCTACAGATGGTATTACTTTAAGTGCTCATCCAAAAGATATGGTACTTAATGGGGATAAAACCAAGGCTTATGTACTGGGTGATGATGATAAAATTTATATTTTGGATTTATTTACAAGTGATGGCCTAACCGCTTATGAGGCGCCTTCTGTTTCTGTTAATACCATTGCTCTTACGGATTATGTGGATGTTTCCACCGACTTGTCACCAGAAACACTTAGCTATCAACAGGATTCTTCCGGTAACGGGTATTTGTTGGTTGGTTTACAGGGGATTAAAGGAGTGTTAGCTGTGGATTTAGCCAACGCTCAAACAACAAAAATTAAATAGGTCCGCCTGGTAAAATAACAATAGCCCCAGCATTACTTTCTGCATTGGGATCACTTACGGCTATATCTTGGGCTCCATCGCCATTTATATCGCCCCCACCGGCTAGCCAATTTCCAAAATTAGTCAATTCCGTTGTTCCTTCTATTTGCTGTTGTGCGGTTGTGGCAATGTCTCCACTTGGGGTGGTTAAGCTTGTTAATACAGCCGAGTTGACATAGAATAGAGAGCCATTTTCACTAAATTCGATAGAACTAATCAAAACGTCTGGAGCGTTATCACCATCAGTATCACTGATGGCTACAGAAGTAGGAAGTTCACTATTAGGAGTGGAGCTATATAGTACGTGTCCGTGTAGAGCTGCTACATCCCCGTCCCCATCTAAAACAATATTACTCCCATTAGAGCTTAGGTCGACTGTGTCGGTATCGTCGTCGGGTACGGAATCCCCTGTGTCTTCATCGGAATCATCTTTTGTGCTGAAAGCCACAATATCTTTTCCATAAATGACATAAGTAGCTCCTGCATAAGACGCTGCCGTGGGATCCCAATTAGCCCCGATAAGAATATCGGCCAAATTATCACCATCAAGGTCTGCCAAATTAACGGTAGATCCTGCTGCTGTATTAATAGCGCTGCCAGTTAAGGTTAAGTATTTGATATTCGAACTAGGCTGTAATTCACTAAGATTTATTTCTTTATGTAAATTTTCCGGACCATCTTCATTACCATATAAATCAGAGTTGCCAAAAATGAGATAGGCTATTCCTTGTCCACCGTTGGGTCCGTCATTGGAATTGCCAAGTAAAATATCAGCGTATCCATCACCATTCACATCCCCAATGGACACATGGTCCGGCATATCGCTAAAATAAACATCTAGATCATCGGTGATGCGTAAAGTGGGAATGTCACTGGTACTGACAGTTCCATAATATTCTGCAGCTGGCATAATTTCGATACTATTGCTCGTATTAATAGGAGTGACTATTTCTCCATAACCATCGCCGTTAATATCTCTGGGGAAACCATCCGCATCTGTGCCAGATAGATAAATGGGGTAGCCGATACCGTCATCTTCTTCTCCGATAATCAGGGCATCTGCTGAAGAGGTGTCTGTAGCACTAGAGATGCTATTATCGTAGAACAGGGCAATGGCACCTGAGTTTGTACCGTCTCCTAGGTCATACCAAGTAGCAGCACTGTTATTATAGCCATGAGCCCCGACAAGTAAGTCGGCTTTACCGTTTCCATTAACATCTGTCATGCCGATACCACTACCAAAGCCTTCGCTAGGCATGCTACCTGTGATTGTAACTTCTGCTGGTGTGAGTGTCTGTGCGCCTAATGTGCCGAAGAAATCATTTGAGCCTTGGTAAAGATAAACAGCACCAGCATAGCCGACGGTGTCGTTTGCATAGCCATATATAGCACCGACAACTAAGTCATCATAAGGGTCGCCATTGATATTACCGAAGGCAATGGAGTGGTTTCCGGCAGATGCATCTGAGTCTTCTCCCAATAAAGTAACGGCATCGGTTGAAATATCTACGGCTAACGAGCCATCGCAGTTGGTATCGACATTGTTTACAGCTTGATAGGTGTTGGGATGAATATATGCCCAACTATCATCGCAATCATCCCCAGCTGTTAGTGAAGCGTTGGTTTCCACGGTATCGTAATTGCCGTCGCCATCGGCGTCGCCGGCGCAAATTTGTGTTTCTTGAGAAGTGCCAGAATTATCAAGTGCGGCAGCGACATAGGTGTCGCCGTCACTGTCTTTGTAGCCAGCCACTAAATCGTAAAGCGTGGCATCTGCGGGGGCGCAATCGTAGGTGTCTTCAATGCCGTCGCCATCCGCATCGGTAATGGGAGCAGTGGTATCCCCCGAGTCAACGGGTGTTGAGGTATCGCTTGTGTCGTTTTCAGAATTTTCAGGAGGGCGTACGGGTGGGTTTTGGACATCGTCATTGTCCTCATGTCGGCCACAGGCAACCAAACCCAATGTGAGAAGAAGTGGAAACATAGCTCACTTAATTATCGGCAAATAAAAGCTAAAGTTGTGAAGAAAGCTAGGCCTATTTTTAATAAAAGTCAATGGATCTGAAGGGTTATGTTGGTTTATTGACGTATTATTTTTATACAGTATTTTTATGACATTTTAGAGATCTAACGGCTATTCGTTTTTATGAAATATAAAAAATATTATTCACAACTTTTTTTCTAGTTTTTTCGATAAACCCTGCTAATAAGGCCGACTATCAATATAAATGACTATATTAGTAGATTTGTTTAATTATTGACAATTTTATTAAAGACTTAAACCAAAACTTAAAGATTATGAAGCTTAAATATTTAATATTAATACTATTTTTATCTCTTTCTAAAACTATTTATGCGGCCACACCCACAGCCATTGCCCCTTCCGCGACCCCAGTGACCAATGAAGACACATCCGTCACCATCGCTCTGTCGGCTTCCGAAAAGGGCTATACGGGGGCCTTTACCTATACCGCAACCGCCGACAACAAAGGTAGCGTGGTGATTGATAAGGATACTGGGGTTGCTGTTTTTACACCCAAAACCAATTACTATGGTGTGGAAGCTTATTTCAAATTCACCGTGACGGATTCTTACGGAGTGGTTTCCTCAGCTAAAAAAGTTTTTGTCACCATTAATTCCGTCAACGATGTGCCTACGGCTAAAAACGTGACCGGTTTGGAAACGGAAAAAAACACTCCTGTGACAGTCGATTTAAAACCGTACGTGAGCGATATCGACGATACTGTCTTGAGCTGTCATGTCAGCTTACGCGATGACGGCAAACAGAAAGCATACCACGGCAGCGTGGTGATGGATGAGTCGACTTGCCAGGCTACATTTACGCCGACGACAGATGAGACGGGTGATGGGTATTTTAAATATTACGTGACTGATACCAGTGGAGGCACATCGGAGGAAAAGAAAGTTTCGATTACGATTAAAGAAACCAATCACGCTCCCACGGCTGAGGATCAAGATGTCGATGGTATGGCAAATACCGATTCGGTTATCACCCTTGTAGGTTCCGATGAAGACGGCGATGAATTGACCTATGCGATCGCAGAAGCCCCCGCTCACGGAGAAGTCACCATCGATGGATCTGTTGCGACTTATGTTCCTGAAAGCGGGTTTTACGGCTTGGATTCCTTCACTTTCACCGTCAGTGACGGCACGGACGCTTCGGCGGAAGCGGTGGTCAATCTGACGATAGATCCCTACACGGCTGATGGCTCCAGAGAACGCACGGTAACAACACTACAAAATGATTCTTTGATTCTTGCAACATGTCCAAGCTGCAACACTAGCTCTTGGGATTTAGGAGAGGTAGAGCACGGGACGTTGAGCCTCAATGAGACCGGAACCGTCCTTACTTTTACCCCGGAGGATGATTACACGGGAAAAACTTCAGCCACAGTGACAAAGAACGGCTTGGCAACTACTTATAAAATTGTTGTAACCGATGATGTCACCTCGATCGACTGCAGCTCGTTAGTCTCCTCTTACTCATCATATGAATATGATCGCATCATTTATGGCCAATTGACCTATGAATGGATGACCCGATTAAGCGATAAACCCAAAAAACATGCCGCCAGAAACATCCCAATCTTCCTGCTTTCGTCAACCGGGTCGATACTCGCCCATGGCACCACAAATGATAATGGCTGCTATGTCTTTGGCTACTACAAATCGGATAGCACACCGCCTCCTCCTTACAGAATCGCCCTTTACTCTACAATTGATACCTCAAGCTTATCTTTGGAGGTCAAGTCTTATAACGGTCTTTCAATGACCGAAGAGGGAGTGTCTTATAGCCTGGTCTATAACAACGTAGACATCGATGAAGACGCATCCTCCTCCGAGTTGAACCTCGAAGTCGGCTCATTTGAAATCGGAACTTCATTTGATTTCGACTATAGCAGCGGCGTTGAAGACGAGGAGCTCTCAAATGCGATTTTTTACTCTTTAGATGCCATCATGCGCTCTTACGAGTTCGTTTCCGAGGCAGCTGGTTCGAGCTTACCTAAAGTCAGCTTTTCCATTGTAATGAAGCCAACCGAGTCGAAAGAAGAAGTCGACGATTATTATGAGAGAGATGCCGTCATTAGCCATGCATCGAGTCGTGCTGTCGTGTTGGAATACTACAAAATCAGAAGTTCTTTCCTGGGTCATGCTTCCACATATAAGGCTTCTTACGATGCTTCTTTCTCATTCACAGTCTTTCATGAATTTGCGCATATTCTCGAAGATCGTTTGTACAATGACCTGGCCTATCAGCGCAATGCTGTTGTGACACGACCGAATACAACGGGGAAGCATGATCCTTCTAAAAACATAGATTCGCGGATCGCCTTTAGCGAAGGTTTTGCCGACGGTTTCGCTATAGCCCTATGCAAGGAATACTTTCCGAGTTCCTGCTACACGAACACGTACGCCGATTCGAGCCTGGGGATCAACAAGGAATACAATGTAGAATATGTCATCGATAAATTGATCGAAGAAGACGGTTATAGAGTCATGCACAATGCCATGTCCACTTTTACCGAGGCGCCCAATTACATCGTGAACCTGCATTCTTTAGGTGTCGCGTATTACGAAGAACTTCCCTCAACCGCATTAACAGATTCCTTCAATGCCATTGGTGTGCCCGCGGAATCCCTTACGGATTATTACGATACGAACAATTACATCGGCAAGAAAATGGGGAACGGCTTCAGCTTGTATCCTACCGTGGTAACTCTACCTTATCTTAGCGCCGAGCAGGACAGCACGAGAGTTATCGGAGCCGATATCGAAGGTATGAGCTACGATGATTATTACTCCTTCTTAAAAGCTTGGTACGATTTGTTTGTCGAAAAAGACTGTTCTGATCCAGGTTATGCCTGCAAATATACGAGCGGCGAAGAGTACGCCAACGAACAGATCCACTTTTATGCCAATGCATGGTCTACGGATTGCGGCGAAACATCTAAGACCTGCCTTCCATTACTTCGTGCCATAGATGCCAGTGATACTAAGGGTAATTTTTATTTTAGCGGTTTAGAAGATTATGAGTATTGGAAAACTTATACAGACGGCATATATAAGTCTTCTGAAGCAATTGCTCTCTATACGGCTCTTGACCCAACTCCGAGCTACAAAATCAAAGAAGGAAACATCCTCTCTTATTCTTACGATGAAAATAAGGGCTTATCGGGGGATGGATCCCAGTTTTTTATTGTTCAAAACGGCGTCTATCCCGACATGTTTGAGTTAAGTGCTTTCTACGAAGATACCATTGTGTCTGAGTTATCGACCCTGGATTACAATTCCAACTTCCGCATCGCGACCGACGGAGCAGGCTGCACGATTCCCCTGACTGTCATCGTTTATCAAAAAACGGATAAAGGGTTGAAACAATACAGTGAAAATAAGGGAACCTGCCCTGAAATAGTTCTTCCCGAGGCAAAATCGGGTACGCCAAGCGCGGATGATGTTTCGATCGTGGAGGTTTTCGCTACCAACCAAGACCCCGTGAGTTGCTTCTCTTTCACGGACGAACATGCGTGTGATTAGTTGAAGAATAAAATCAATCTCCTCCTTTTTTTACAAATAAGAATAAGGGAGGAGGGGTTTTTGTGCCCCCGGCTGGACGATTTTAGAACCGCGTGCATCGAAATCACCCAGCTGGCGGCCTGATTTCTTTCAACTCACATCGACAAGTTAGCCTTCAAGAAAGGCTGACAATGTCGAATGCAAATTACAAAAGCAAAATTCCTGCCCTGATTTATATTTGGGTTTTAGGCTTTTTACCATTGTTTTTATTGGGGTTAAAGCCTTGGGCAAACCCTCTCAAAAGCATCCTCAAACCATCACGGATTCAGTTTAACCATGGTTCCCGAAACTGTTTCGCCAACCCTTTCGGTAAGGCTTTGAC
>CAZQCI010000077.1:0-10405 GCA_964592255.1 uncultured Nitrospiraceae bacterium
TAATTTTCATTCGCTTAAAAAATATAAAACCATCATTTCGGGTTCCCCGGCTTGTGTTTATACTCTTAAAAAAACCTATAAAAAATATTCCTTTAATCTTGATGCTAAGGTGATGACCATCAATAGTTTTCTGGCGCCTTATCTGCGCAACATCAATTATAAGTTGAAAAAGAATATGCGTACAAAACTGATGTACCATGATCCTTGTTATTTGGGACGTTATCTAGGGGAATTCGAGCTGCCGCGTGATTTGATCAGTGATGTGGCGGGGCAACCCCCCGTTGAGTTTTTTGAACATGGGTCTCGCAGTATGTGTTCTGGCCAAGGGGGTTGTTTTTCGGTTGTTGCTAAAGATTTATCGGACAAAATAAGCAAAAGACATTTGGAAGAAGTTTATGAGAAAAAAATACAGACGGTGATTACCCAGTGTCCCTCATGTGTGAATAAGTTTCGTAAAAACTCCAAAGGTTTGGTCATTAAGGATTTGGTGAGTTATCTCAACGACTCTATTGAAGGATCTAAATAATGTTGGATAAAACTTTTTTTGTCGTCAACCCTAATGCCTCCCGTGGAAAATTATGTAAGTCGTGGGATTTTCTTTCCGATCTTATTTCAAAAAAAATCCAGCCTTTTGTTTTTGAATTTACCAAAAAACCGGGAGATGCAGTTAAAATAACGAAGCGCGCTTTAGAGGAAGGGTATTCCTTAATTGTTTCTGTGGGAGGTGATGGGACGCTCAACGAATGTGTGAATGGTTTTATGCAGGCGAAAGAAAAGGCTGGCGTGAAGAAGGTTTCAAAAGCGGCTTTAGGTATTCTGCCTTTGGGGCGCGGCAGTGACTTTTGCCGTATGTTAAATATACCCCGCAAACCACAAGCCGCCATTCACCACCTTCTTCAGGCCAAAGTACGTCACGTTGATGTGTGAGAAGCCAATTATCATGTGTTGCACGTACAAACCGAAACACGTCATTTTATTAATGTGGCTAGTTTGGGTATTTCAGGCAATGTAGTGAATTGGGCTAATAAAACTCCGGGTTGGGTGCCTCCCAAGCTTACTTATTTCTACAGTGTTTTGCGTTCTTTTAGCGAGTATCATCATCGTCTTGTCAAAGTCAGTTGCGACCAAAAAACATGGGAGGTTTCCCCCTTGATGGTGATTATTGGCAACGGCCGTTATTTTGGGTCGGGTATGAAAATTTGCCCGCATGCTGTTTTAGATGATGGTTTGTTTGACGTGATGATTATTGACCAAATGAAGGTTTTAGATTGCCTTCGCAACCTCGACAAACTTTATACAGGTAAATTTGAAGGTTTTCCGCACGTCCAATTATTTCGTACCCAAAAAATCCATTTTGAACCTTTAATTAAAAAAGAAGCGCCTTATGTTGAAGTGGATGGTGATACTGTGGGCCATATGCCCGCTACCTTTACCGTATTGCCAAAGGCTCTCTCGGTTAAAGGATAATCCCCGCATTCATTGACTTTATGGTCTCGTCCGGGTTATACGGTTTCGGCATGTTCACCGGAATTATTCAACAAATAGGAGTGGTTTCTCGCCAAAATATTACCAAGCACGGTGGGCGTTTGGAAATCACACCCACATCTTCCTTCAAAAAACCGCAATTGGGTGAAAGTATGGCTGTGGATGGTTGTTGCCTCACTTTGGTTTCGGTCAAAAATAAAAAAACATATGTGTTTGATGTTTCTGGAGAAACGGTGAAACGCACCACCATGCAGAGTTATCGTGTAGGGCGTAAAGTAAACTTGGAACGTGCTCTCCATGTAGGGGATGCCCTCGGAGGCCATTTTGTCTCAGGACATGTTGATGGGATGGGAGTGATTCACAAAATCCGTCGTTTGCCTTCTTCTTGTTTGATTGAGATTAAATTCCCTTCAAAATGGCGGCCTTATTTTATAGAAAAAGGCTCTGTGGCTGTGGATGGAATTAGCTTAACGGTATGTGATTTAACACGTCACACATTTTCTGTGGCGATTATTCCGCATACGGAAACCGTGACAACCTTGTCTTTTAAAAAAGAAGGGGATGTTGTGAACTTAGAAGTGGATATGCTGGCGAAATATGTAGAGGGCTTGCTTCGATTTCGATCCTGGAGTAAACGATGAGCATGGATTTAAAACATTTAAATGAAGCCTATGCCCGTGTGGAAGCAGCCATCCGTGATATTGCGGAAGGCCGTATGGTTATTCTAGTTGATGACGAAGATCGGGAAAACGAAGGTGATTTTGTCGTTGCGGCTGAAAAAGTAACTCCTACGCTGATTAATACCATGATTAGTAAGGCCCGCGGTTTGGTGTGTCTTTCTCTCACAGAAGAAAAAGTGGAAGAATTGCATCTGCCAATGATGGTGACTGATAACGAAAGTCGGCATCAAACTGGATTTACGGTTTCCATTGAAGCTCGTGAAGGGGTGACCACGGGTATTTCGGCTCACGATCGGGCGCATACCATTCTTACGGCTATTAAAGATGGATGCAAACCCTCTGAACTTGTCAGGCCAGGGCATATTTTTCCTCTGCGTGCTAAAACGGGTGGGGTGCTTGTCCGTAGCGGGCATACGGAAGGTTCCATTGATTTAGCCCGCTTGGCGGGATTAAAGCCTGCTGCCGTGATTTGTGAAATTTTAAAAGAAGATGGTACCATGGCGCGCCTGGCTGATCTTAAAGTTTTAGCTGATGACATGGAGCTGGCCATCATCAGTATTGCTGATATCATTAAATATCGTACCCGTTACGAATCGCTTATCAGCCTCGAGGCCGAGGCTAAACTGCCTACCGATTTTGGAACTTTTACTGCCAAAGTTTATTCCAACCGTGTGAATGAGTTTCATCATATGGCTTTTTGTTTGGGGGATATTAATCCTGATACGCCAACTTTGGTGCGTGTTCATTCCGAATGCTTAACGGGCGATGTTTTTGGTTCGCTGCGCTGCGATTGCGGACCGCAGTTGCATGCCTCTCTTCGGATGATGTCACAAGCCGGTAGCGGTGTTTTACTTTATATTCGTCAAGAAGGGCGTGGTATTGGGCTCATCAACAAAATTAAAGCGTATGCTCTTCAAGAGCAGGGGCTTGATACTGTTGAAGCCAACGAAAAACTTGGTTTTAAAGCTGACCTTCGGGATTATGGTATTGGGGCACAAATCTTGGCTTCCGTGGGTTTGAAAAAAATTCGTCTTATGACCAACAATCCTAAAAAGATTGTTGGTTTGGAAGGTTATGGTTTAGAAATTGTGGAACGTGTTCCTATAGAAATGATGCCTACCGACCATAATGCTCAATATTTGAAAACGAAAAAAGATAAGATGGGGCATTTACTGAGGCGAGTGTGAGAAGATTTGTCATCCCCGCGTAGGCGGGGATCCATCAATGCTTCAAAAACTGGATTCCCGCTTTTGCGGGAATGACGGGATGTGAAGTAACATTGTTATGAAACAAAAAACCAAAATTATTTCCAAGAAGGGACAAAAAAATCTTAAACTGGCTATTGTTGTCAGTCGTTTTAATGAACGCATTTGTGAAGGACTTTTGTCCGGAGCCTTAAGGGCATTAAAAGAAGCGGGTATATCGGAGTCCTGTGTTCAAGTGGTTCGCGTCCCCGGTGCATTTGAGATTCCTTTGGCAGCTCAACATTGGGCTCGAAAGAAAAAAGTGGATGGCCTTATTTGTTTAGGGGCTGTCATTCGTGGGGACACACCTCATTTTGAGTATGTCTCCCAAGCTGTTACCGACGGTGTGTTACGTGTGGGTTTAGATACAGGGGTACCTTGTATTTTTGGAGTGATTACGGTGAATACACTGGATCAAGCCTTGGCCCGTTCTTCCGATAATGAGTATAATAAAGGACGTGAAGCCGCCGCTGCTGTTTTAGAAATGATAGAAATTTTAAAGAATAAGAATTGAATAACTTTCCCTAACCCCCTCTCCCAAAGGGATCTCTTTGGGATTATACTAAGAGGGGAAAATAAGATCTCCTTCCCTTAGTGTAAGGGGAGGTTGGGAGGGGTTACTCAAGTCAAAATAATACCGATGGGTCATCGTCGTACATCCAGAGAGTGTGCTTTGCAGGTTTTGTTTGAGGTGGACTATGCCAGCCAAGAAATTAATGAGGCCCTGCGCCTTTATTGGTTGGACCATGAAGAACCTGAGGATATTCGTCAGTTCACTGAAGAGCTGTGTCGAGGGACTCTCCGTAACTTAAAAGAAATTGATGGTGTTATCGAATCGTCCTCTACTAACTGGAAATTATCACGTATGGCTGCAGTGGATCGTAATCTTTTACGTGTATCCGCTTACGAATTGTTGTATATCAAAGAAATTCCCCCTTCGGTGACTATTAACGAAGCGGTGGAAATTGCCAAAAAGTTTGGAACTGAAGAAAGCCCGGGCTTCGTCAACGGCCTTTTAGATAAGATCGCTAAGGAAAAAAACAGGCATGTTGCACATTAAGTTTACATCCACCCCTTTTGACAAAATAGACGTGCCGTGTGCCGTTGTCACCACATTTGCGGATTTCCGTCCACTTAAAGGGGTTGCTTCTCTTGTTGACTGGAGACTGAATGGCCGATTGTCCCGCATGTTAATTAAAAATCGTTTCCGTGGAGACCTCAACGAAGTTCTGCTTATTCCTTCTGAAGGGCGAATCAAGGCGCAGGATATGCTTGTTGTGGGCTTGGGTCTTAAAACCACTTTTAGTGAGTCTTATATTGGTTTATTTATTCAATTTCTTTTGGAAAAAATTGCTCAGAAAAAAGTGACCCATTTTGCTATTTCTTTCTCCGATATTATTCCCGACCGCTTTGAATGGCGTAATAGCATTCGCTTGTTGGTTTCCAAGCTTCATGACTTTCCCTCTATTGAGGCAGTGTATTTATGTGAATCGGACGACTATGTTAAAGATGCCAAAAGACGCCATATGGATTTTGGACTTAACGTGGATGTGTCGTTTGAAACCCTTTCGACTTAACCTAATTAATGTCCTCACAACCACCTACCATTGTTGATAGGGAAGCACTCACTGACGAAGAGCTGATGCTGGCTTACCAAAAAGGGGATGTGCGCTCTTTCGACTTATTGATTACCCGTTATCAGCGGGAAATTTATAATTTCATTTATCGTTTTTTAAATGATGCTCAAGGTGCGGAAGAAGCATTCCAAGAGGTGTTTGAGCGCGTGCTGCGGTCGGCGGCTTCTTATTCTCCACAGGCCAAGTTTTCCACTTGGGTTTATACTATTGCCCGTAACTTTTGTATCGACACCTTTCGTAAGAAAAAATTACGCCACAATGTTTCGTTGGAGGAACCTTTAGGGAGCTCGGACGATACTGGTCGCTTGGAAGATGTTTTGCCTGACGATGCCCCTAAACCCGACCAAGAAGCGTCCGCCCATGATTTGGAAAATAAGCTGGCCGAAGCTTTAAGTCGGATTAATCCCGATCAACGAGATGTTTTTCTTATGAGGGATCAGCAAGGGCTTCAATTTGATGAAATAGCTGAAATTATTGGTGTTTCTGTCAATACGGTTAAGAGCCGTATGCGGTATGCTCTTCAAGCTTTACAAGAAGAATTTAAAAAAATTGGGATTATGAAACCTAAATGACATTGATGCGTTGGTATGCCCAGGTTCGTTAAAATTTTCTAATATTCACTTAATCTAAATTTATGATTTGTCCTCATTACGAAGAAATTATCTCTCTGTGTTACGATGAAACTCCTAGTGTAAGTTTTACATCTCATCTTGAAGGGTGTCCCTCCTGCCAAGGCCTGCTTCAAGAGTTTAAAGCTGTTAGACAGCAGCTTCAGAGCCTTCCTTCACGGGAAGTGAGTGCTTATCGTTTGCAAAACATCAAAATGTTAGCTCGCCAACAAGCGCGTAAGCTGGGTTGGCACGAGGTGGTGTTAGGGTGGTTTCAATCTTTTCAATGGAAGTCGTTGGCTCCAGCAGGTGTTATGGTGATGATGGTGGTGGCTTTAATGAATGTGTGGGGCCGTAAGCCAACTTCTCCCGTAGCGGGCAGCTTTCCTAATTTCAATATTGTGGATCAAGACAAGCAATATGCTTTTTCACCAGCCGGCTTTAACCCCACTTTAGGTTTAGGCAATGAAGTACGCCCTCATCTTTTTGATGTGAATGAACCTGTTCAGCCTACGCCTGTGGCGAATGTACCTTTTGAAAAATGGGAACAGGATAATCAAGCCATGATGGAATCGTCTGCCGATTCTTTGATGATGCGCGGGCGCCGGTTTAAGGCGATGGGGCGTGTTGATTTAGCCCTTAACGACTTTGAGACCATTCTTCATTTTTACCCCCAATACACTTACCTGGGGGATGTTCTGATGTATAGCGCCCAATGCTATGCTTTGCAGGGACATACCGACAAAGCGTTAGAGATGTTTAAGACGTATGTCGAAAAATATCCCGATAAAAAAGAAGTCGTTGATCAAATCATTCAACAAATTCAAGATAAGTAATCATGAAAATCCTTGTTTTGCCTGGTTCGTTAAGAGCAGGTTCCTTAAATAAGCAATTGGCTCGATGGGTCAGCCTGCAAATTCCTCAAATTAAAAAAGGAACTGAGACTCTTTTTTTAGACCTTCAGCCCTTAAATATTCCTGTTTATGATGGGGATATTGAAAACAAAGGGATTCCATCTTCTGTTCTTGAACTTGCCGAAAAAATTCGCCAACACGATGGGTTGATTATTTGTAGCCCAGAGTACAATGGTTCCATTTCATCCGTTTTAAAAAATACCATTGATTGGGTTTCCCGCGTTAAACCGAATTGTTTTGATCGTAAGCCGGTATTGTTGATGGCAGCTTCCCCCGGTGCTTTGGGTGGGGTGAGGGCTCTATGGCATGAACGTGTTCCGCTCGAAGCCTTGGGAGCTTTTGTCTCCCCTAATATGCATGGCCTGTCCAAGGCACACGAAAAGTTTGATGCTCAAGGTACTTTAACTGACGAAGCCGCTGTTAAAGCAATACAGGCTCTTCTTTCTACCTTTCTGGCCGACATTCATGTTTCTGTTTAATTGATTCAATCAAACGGACAGGTGGAATATAAAATCCGCTTTACAAATAAAAAACAGCTATGTTAAGGAAACCCTCTTATGTCACTCTATGGTGCAAGAAAACAAGAAGTTATCGGCAAGTTTAAGGTGCACGACAAAGATACCGGCTCTACAGAAGTCCAGGTTGCTTTGATTTCGGAACGCATTAACGACCTATCCAAGCATTTTGAAACCCACAAGAAAGATCATTCGAGTCGTCGTGGGCTATTAAAGTTGGTTGGTCAACGTCGTCGGTTGCTTAATTATTTAAAGACGAACAACAAGGATAAGTATCTGAAGTTGATTGAAGTTTTGGGCATTCGTGCCACCAAGTCTTAAGCCTTAAAAGGGTTGTTGAGCTGATAATTTATTCATTTTCAAATTTTTTTAAATTTGTAAAAGGATAGATTATCAGTCACGAAAACACCTTATTTAATTCTTAAGATTTTCCTTCCATCTCCCTCATCTCTTTTCCTTGCCTTGATAAGGAACTCATATGGCTACACGTGTATCAGCTTTTTTAGGCGACAAAGAAATTATTATCGAAACTGGGAAGTTAGCTAAACAGGCTGGAGGATCAGTCACAGTCCAATGTGGGGACACCATTGTTTTAGTAACAGCCACAGCAGCCCCGTCACCTAAAGAAGGAATCGACTTTCTACCCCTGACCGTTGATTTTATCGAAAAGACATTTGCTGCAGGAAAAATTCCTGGTGGATTTTTTAAGCGGGAAGGCCGTCCAACGGAAGTAGCAACACTCACATCCCGTTTTATCGATCGCCCCATTCGTCCTTTATTTCCAGAAGGTTACTATTACGAAACTCAAGTGATTGCTACGGTTCTCTCCGTGGATCAAATCAACGACCCTGATACGTTGTCTGTTATTGGAGCTTCTGCTGCTTTGTGCGTGTCTGACATTCCTTTTCCAAAACCAGTGGCGGGTTGCCGTATAGGACGCATTGATGGTCAATGGGTTTTAAATGCAACGACCGCTGATATGGATAATAGCGATATCGACCTGATTGTGGCGGCCACCGAAGATGCGGTGGTGATGGTGGAAGGGGGCGGGGATGAAGTGTCCGAACGTGATTTAATCGATGCCATTCTTTATGCCCATAAATCGTTGCAACCTGTAATTAAAGCTCAAAAAGATTTGCAAAACAAAGCTGGTAAGCCCAAACGCGAAATAGTGTTACCTGAAAAAGATGCTGCTATCACAGCGGCTGTGGAAGCCACTGCTGCCCAAGTACGTGAAGCGATGCAGATTGCAGTAAAACACGACCGTTATGCCAAATTGGATGAAATTAAAAAGGCCATTGCCGCAAAAATAACTCCTGCCAATGAAGAGCTGGCCCCAGCTAAAAAATTACAATTGGGTGGTGACTACGAAGCTCTCAAAAGCCGGGTGATGCGTCAGATGATTTTGAAAGAAGGCAAGCGTATTGATAAACGATCGATGGAAGCCATTCGCCCCATCAGCTGCGAGGCTCGTATTTTACCGCGTACCCATGGTTCTGCTCTTTTTACACGTGGTGAAACACAAGCTTTAGTGGTGGCTACTTTAGGTAATTCTGATGATCAACAAATCATCGATTCTATTTCCGGCGAAATGTCCAAATCGTTCATGCTGCATTATAATTTTCCTCCTTTCTCCGTGGGTGAAGTAAAACCACTTCGTTCCCCCGGGAGACGTGAAGTGGGTCATGGTGCCTTAGCTGAACGTGCCCTTATTCGTATGCTGCCCTCGCAAGAAGAATTTCCTTACACGATCCGTGTTGTGTCCGAAATTTTGGAATCCAATGGTTCCTCTTCCATGGCAAGTGTGTGTGGTGGTTCGCTGGCTTTAATGGATGCTGGTATTCCCCTTAAAGCACCTGTGGCGGGTATTGCCATGGGGCTGATTAAAGAAGGAAGTGATACAGCCATCCTTTCTGATATTTTGGGTGATGAAGATCATTTGGGAGATATGGATTTTAAAGTAACAGGAACTTCCAAAGGGGTTACTGCTCTTCAAATGGATATTAAAATTGAAGGTGTGGATGAAGCCATTATGACCCAGGCTTTAGAGCAAGCACGTCAAGGTCGTTTGCATATTTTAGGTAAAATGGCGGAAGCTCTTTCTGCTCCCCGTTCTTCATTGTCACAACATGCTCCTAAAATTATTTCTTTCACTGTTAAAAAAGACAAGATCCGCGATGTTATCGGTAGCGGTGGTAAAAATATCCGCGGAGTGATTGATGCCACTGGCGTTAAAATCGACATCGACGATGATGGTTTGGTGAAAATTTTCTCTTCTGATGACAATGCCATTAATCAAGCCACTCGTATGATTAAAGATTTAGTGGCTGAAGCTGAAGTTGGTAAAATTTACGACGGTGTTGTGAAGAAAATTATGGATTTTGGGGCTTTTGTCGAAATTCTTCCCAAAACTGATGGGCTTGTTCATATTTCTCAATTGTCTCATGAACGTGTGCGTCAGGTCCGTGATGTGGTGCAGGAAGGGGATCGCATCCGTGTGAAGTGCATCGGTATCGACGAAAACGGCAAGATCAAATTATCGTTGAAGGATGTAGAAGAACAGAAGTAGATATTTTAATATCCCCCTCTTAAAATTAAGAGGGGACCAGGGGGAGTTATTCAAATGGAATTGAGTAACCCCTCTCCCAAAGGGATCCCCTTGGGATCCAGCCTCCCCTTATAACTAAGGAGAGGAGATAAAAGGGATTCATTCCTTGATTGTTAGAAGTAATTATTATCCCTCATGACTCTTATTCAATCCGTCATTTTGGGTATTGTTCAAGGTTTGGGGGAGTTCTTACCCATTTCCAGTTCTGCACATTTAGTCATCACGCCGTGGTTGCTCCGCTTTTCTGATCCGGGTCTTACCTTTGATGTGGCTCTCCATTTTGGGACGCTACTCGCTCTCCTTGTTTACTTTTGGAAAGATTGGATTCAATTGCTTTCTGGTGTTGTGTTTTATCTTGTTAAAAAAGAAGAAACTCACAAAAAATCTTTTCATCTTTTTTTATTTCTGGTGGTGGGCAGTATTCCAGGGGCTGTTGCGGGGTTGTTGTTGGAACATTTGGCTGATACACTTTTTAGAAGTCCGTTGTTAATTGCCGGTAATATGGCCGTGATGGGCGGGGTGCTTTGGTGGGTAGATCGACAATCTCGCCGTGTTAAAGATCTAAATTCCATTTGTTTTTGGGATGCTGTTATCATTGGGCTTCTGCAAAGTTTGGCTTTGGTGCCCGGTGTTTCCCGTTCGGGTATTACTATTACTTCGGGATTGATGCGGGGACTTACTCGCGAAGCAGCGGCACGCTTTTCTTTTTTGTTG
>CAZQCI010000078.1:0-10352 GCA_964592255.1 uncultured Nitrospiraceae bacterium
TTTAAGGCATAAAAGCTAATCATTCGGAAAAGAAGGCTTCTCAGAACACGCCAGTCATAAAAAGGGACAAAACGCCATCGACCTTCCCTATTAAAAAGCCACTTTAACATTCCAGCCCAATCACGGTATTGAATGCAGTGTTTCATATCCCGCAAAAAATGCCATATCACAACATGAGATTGCCCTTGCGGCATCTGTGGCCTTAACACTTGTCTAAAGTCTGAAAGGTAATAACGAATAGCTTTGGAGAAATCCATTCCGCAAAATTGAGCTAAACGAAACCAGGATTGTGGACGTAAATCCGATTCTACCAAATAATGACAACCGCCTTCACGCATGAAAGTCATTGTCGCAAATCCATTAATTCCTAAAGCCTCACCAATTTTAATTAAATCGGGCTCAATATCAGGACATTCGACATAATCTCTTTCGTAAGAAATGCCAAACTCCCCATTCAATGTTTTTGTCACCTTGGAATAAGCATATCCCAGTAAAAAACCGTTTTTATACAATGCTTCAACAGCAATAGTATCACCCAAAATATATTCCTGGCACAGCAAGTTACGCTTTCTATCTTCACTCATACTGGACATATTTTTTATAATGTCGGCACGGTCTGAGCAGAAAAAGACGCCATTTCCACCACCACTTTCATTCTCTTTTAACAAAACAGGAAATTGTAATTCTTGTCCAAAAACTTGAGGCTTAACGGAATCATCTGCAACAACAAAAGGAGGCGTTAAAATACCATACTGACGACACAAGAGAGAAAGTCCAGCTTTAGACCCTATCATCTTTCTATGCTCTATTTTCGACAGAGGTAATATTTTTGCTGCTATTTTTTCATCTTTAATTTCTTCATTGACGAGACGAAGGGTGTGATCATCGCACAACACAACCCAATCATAATGAACACGGTTAATAAGGCTCTGTAATTGTTCAGCATAAGTACCTTCGCCAGGAGTTTCTTTGCATTCAATCCAGTGAGAATAATAACTGTTTCGAATAAGAAAAGAATGCTTATTGCAAAAAACATCCACCACACAGCCGGCTTGACGGAACAAATAAGGAATTTCTATAGACGTTCTTGTTCGTGTATCCGCAATCAGCACCCGATAAGAAGGAACCTTTTTTCTGTAACCTAGCCAAAACCTATTCATAAAGGAGATGACGCCGGAGACTCAGGTGTAAATACTTTCTTTTTCTTAAAGGACGCCTCAATAAGCTCAAGATGTTTTTTTCCAATCAATCCTTGGAATAAAAGAAGAAAATCATAAAAAAACAATAAGCCCAGAACAAATAAGGTGAAAAATTGTAAGAAGTAAACGACACTATCTGCAAACTGATAAGAACCAAACCTTAAAAAAAGATTTTTCCCAAAACCGGTTTGAGCCAATACAATACTGGCTCCACCACTTCCAATGAACCCCACAAACAAACAGCGTAAAAGAAGCCAGCCGTTATGAGCAGCCTTTCTAAAAATGAAATAGAAAAAACTACACAGAGGAAAAACCCCCAAAAAGATAGCAGCTATCATCACAAGTTTTACCGTATCAGGCGATATCAAGCCGAGCTGTAAAGACTTCTCTTTAATCACTGCCCCTATAATAAAAAATACACTGGAAAAAATGAAAGTATTAACAAAACACACAACAACCGCAGTTAAACTGCCAAACAAATCGATAAGAGCCAAACAAAGAAAAAAAGAAGCAACTAAACAAAAGAGAGAACCAGGAACAATACCAAGATATAAAGGATAGATACTTCCGTTCACCGTCAGATCTCCAAATGATCCTGGGATAATGGGGAAAGAAACGTGAACTAATACAGTAGACGCTATTTCAAAACAAAAAGGAGACATAGAAGGGAATAAAAACATGGTAAGGGACCGAAGAGACATAAATATAATCAAATTTAAAAGCCATCACCTCTTTTAGCAATGAAAATCTTGACGGATACCCTATGCCGGCTTAAGTCTTAGGCACAGGTGAAAAAACATCTTCAAAATATCGCCCTTCTTCTTTTCTCCCTCATCATCAGCATTGTTTTGGCGGAAACAATTTTGAGAATCATGGGCATTTCTTATCCCAGCTTTCATGAATTTGATCTAAGTCGTTTCATGACTCCTATTCCACAAGCAGAAGGTTGGTTTCAGGATGAAGGAAAGGCTTATATTAAAATCAACAAAGATGGATTTCGTGATGTGGATCATCAAAAACAAAAACCAAAAGACACCATCCGCATTGCAGTCCTTGGCGATTCCTTTGCCGCCGCCATGCAAGTTCCTTTGGAAGAAACTTTTTGGCATCTTATGGAAAAAGAAATGGCTCCTTGTGTTAACCCTAAAAAAATTGAGGTGCTTAACTTTGGCGTCAGCGGATACGGCACCGCCCAAGAATTACTAACACTGCGAGAGAAAGTATGGGATTACTCTCCGGATATAGTTCTATTGGCCTTTCTTCCTAACAACGATTTGCAAGACAACTCACCCACCCTTAACAAAAAAGACTTTCTGCCCTACTTTGTTTTTAACCAACACGGGCAGCTGGTTTTGGATGAAAGTTACAAACAATCAAAAACTTACCGTACACGTTCTAGTTTTTTTTCACGTCACTTCTACTATCCTTTAATTAACCATTCTCGTGTCATGCAATTAGTACGGAGATATTTTGAAATTAAAAATCAACAAGAACAAACAAAAAAGCAAAACCAAGATCATGATGAATTTGGAACCAAGTCATTAGTTTATGTAGAACCCAGCGATGCAACATGGAAAGAGGCTTGGGACATCACTGAAGGTCTTATGAAGATGATGAACAATGAGGTAAACCAACACGGAGCCAAGTTGGTTGTTGTTTCATTAGCAGGGGCACGTCAAGTAGAACCTAACCCTGAAGTAAGGCAACGTTTTCAAACAGCCATCGGAAGCGATTCCCTCTTCTATCCAGGAAATCGCATCAATCAACTAGCCGAAAAAGGAGGCTTTCTTTCTTTTGATTTAGCACCAGCTATGCAAAAAATAGCAGAAGAAAAGAAAATTTATTTTCATGGTTTTACCAACACCGCCATGGGCACTGGCCATTGGAATAAAGACGGCCACCAGGCCGCCTCACGGCTTATGAGCCAATTCCTCTGCAGCCAAAATAATTCTTTGCATCCTCACTAGCCTTTGCTAAATCAGACCCATGCCAAACTACGATCTCACACAAGAACAAGAATTGCTGCGTCAATCCATCCGTGATTTTGCGGAGGGAGAAATTAAACCTATCCGCCAGAAATTGGATGAAAAAGAAGAGTTCTCGCTCGATCTGGTAAAAAATATGGGGCTTTTTGGAATGACCATTTCTCCCGAATACGGTGGCCAAGGGATAGATACCCTCTCCTATTGCATTGCCGTAGAAGAATTAGCCCGAGTCGATGGCTGCCAAGCGGCAACGGTAGCAGCAGAAAATTCACTGGGCATCGGCCCCATTTATAATTTTGGTAATGAAGAACAAAAAAGAAAATATTTACCCGACTTATGCGCTGGAAAAAAACTATGGGGCTTCGGACTCACAGAACCAGATGCCGGCAGTGATGCTCAAAATTCAAAGACAAAAGCAGAGCTAAAAAATGGGCAATGGGTTATCAATGGTTCTAAAATCTTCATCACAAATTCCGCCAATCCCCTTACTGCAGGCATCACGGTTCAGGCAGTCAGTGATGTCAAAGCTGACGGCAAGAAGGAAATTTCCTGCATTATTGTAGAAGCCGGAACAAAAGGATTTACCGCAAAGGAAATGCATAACAAAATGACGTGGCGTTCTTCCAATACAGGAGAATTGTACTTTGAAAACGTCACAGTCCCTGAAGCGAATCTTTTAGGGGCACGTGGTTCTGGTTTCAAGCAAATGATGCAAACTTTAGATGGCGGCAGATTAGGAATTGCATCTATGGGATTAGGTGGGGCCCAGGGTGCTTTTGAAGCGGCCTTGGCTTATTCAAAAGAAAGAAAAGCCTTTGGAAAGTCCCTCTCAAACTTTCAGGTCAATGCCTTTAAATTAGCTGATTGTGCTTTAGAAATTGAAACCGCCCGCAATCTTCTTTACAAAGCGGCATGGCTTAAGGATCAAGGCCGCCCGTTCGGCAAAGAAGCCGCCATGGCCAAGCTCTACACCTCGGAAGTCTTCCATCGTGTGGCCAACCACTGCGTCCAACTCCACGGCGGCTATGGCCTGATGGAAGAATATCCCGCCGCCAAATTTTACCGTGACCAAAAGTTATTAGAAATCGGTGAAGGCACCAGTGAAATTCAACGCATCGTCATTTCAAGGTATTTGGGCTGTTAAAAAATTTGTTTTTATAGTTTCTGATTTACGGGCTACATGTACCGGCCTTGCATAAAATAGCAAGCGTGGCTTGTTCTGCCTGACCCTTAATCCACACTTGATAAAGACCATCGGCAGGATTTGCCACAAAAGGAAGTTTAATAGGACCATAAAACCCATACTCGTCTGCCATTCCTAAAGGATTAACGGAAGGCTTACCACCAGGAGCTTGGGTCCCAATTGACAGGCTTTCTTTGGATTGCCAACCACTACTAATCAGCAAAAAAAGTATTTGCCCGGTTTTAGGATCCTTCATTTGCTTGGCAGAGACCAAGAATTTTTTAACAGGCTTAAATTCAAAAGTGGTAGATGCCTGGGAGTTTTGACTGCCCAAAACTTTAAGCGTCCATTTACCACGGCGATTAGGCTGATCAAAAGTGACTTTCACCACTGCATTTCCCTTATCATTCACTTGAGCTGTGGCACTAATTAGTGTCGACATCAAAGTATTGGTGGGATCGACTGTCTGTACCGTGACTGGATTAATGATCTCACCTGGCTTGTAACCAGCTAAAGTAAAAAAATACGTATCTCCCGTGACACATTCAAGGCGCGCAGCAGGAGTAGCCGAATTAAAAATTGGGGGAGCATTTAAAATATCAGCCGGACAACTTTCAGCATGTGCCTGCACAGACAAACTTAAAATAAGCGGCAAAGCCAAAAGGATGGAAAAAAGCTTTAAAAGCTTAAGGGAATATACTCGTATTATCATAATCATTGAAGATAATACTCCTCTTACAATGACACAACATAAAAATAAGAGGATCTCACCTCATTAATCTTACTGATAAAAATAAACCGTACTCTCCGGGACATGATTTTTCACATCAGTCTTCGCCAAGGGATTGGCGATGAGAGGTTTTTCTGCAACGCCCATCACAAAGGGTGATAAGGCAAAGCTAGCTGTAACGTTTTCTGAAAGCGGCTTCCATTCTTCCCCCGTATACCAATAAGCCGACATTTCTCCCGACTGACCAGGTATTGTTTCAACTTGAGCGGATGCAAATAAACCGGAAAATGATTCCCCATCAACACTCACCGCACCGGCAACATAAGTAGACCCTACGGGCATATCGATTTCTCTAACTCCCGTATCGGTAACAAGACTCACAACTTTTGGCGAAATTTCTCCTTTACCGGTTGAAAAATCAGTGGCATGCGTTGAATCATCATCAAACCCGACTTCTCCTGTAATAATCAATCTACCTCCATCAAGGGAAGTAACATAACCACTGCCAGCAAGAATGCTGTTGTCCACTAATTCCAGTGCGCCCGATTCAGACCAATTATCGGCTAAGGGATCGATGGAAAGAACAGCGGCATTATAGCCATCAGAACCTAAAATCGCTGTGGCTTGTAGAAGGCCGTTGTCCGGTTCTATTTGGACTACATCGTAAAAAGCCGTTCCATCCTCCAAAACCAGGGGTTTGACCTTGATATCAGCCTCCCCCAAAGGATCCTGAATCGTAACTAACGCAGAAGGAATATAGCGGGAACCATAACGATCAGAAACTACCTGAGTATCATCGGAGCGAGCTTGGCTGCCGTAATTGGAGCAGGCCAAAATGAGTGTATCGGTTTCCGGATCGTAGGAAACATCCTGCGCGCCTGTGATGGAATAACCATTATAATTCTGTCCTTCTAAACTGATATTTTTCAGAAGATTGCCAGAATCATCATAAAGCAATACACCTTGCGCGCTGGAACCTTCCTGGCCTACGGAAGCATCCCCTGTGGATTCGATGTGAGGCATACTATGGTAAGGAATAGCTAAAACGGTTTGACCCTTCATGGTAAATACTTTTGAAGAGGCTTCCACCGAGGCTTCTTCAGGGGTCACAGGAAGATCGGTTACTTTGGCACAAGTGGCTTCAGCATTAAAGTGTCCCGCGTCGTCAACCACGTCTTTGCAAATACCAAGCTCATAACGGGGTGATGTAATGGTAGTTCCGTCATTGGTCCCTTCAAACTTGCTCACATACGCGATATCGGAAGCATTGTAATTGAACACTGTTTGTGGAAGCCCCGAAATAGTCAAGCTACCCACTTCTTGAGGAGTTGAAACATAGGTATCGCTGGAACCCGTAACTGGAACAGTAATGGTATCAGCAGGAGTAGGAGTCGTCACAACTCCCGTCGACGCTTCGGCCGTGGAATCAGATGAAGAGTTAGAACCCTTCGGGTTTTCTTGGGGGGAACAGGCACTTAATAGTAACAGGGGCAACATAGTTTTCTCCTTGTATAGAACTCCTCTTGATTACCCCTCTTAATGTAAGAGGGAGAAGGAGGAGTTATTTTTAATCATTCACACCATTTAAAAGTATCATTGCGTCTAAATCAAAACCTTGCGTTGTCGATGTCGCACATAGAGGATAAGATGGGTCATCCGTCGTACAAGTATCTTCATCTTGAATTAAAATATAATGCGCTTGAGACAAACCAACATCCGCCAAATCAAAAGAGTCTCCACCCGAAACTGAAGGATCGAATGGATTTTCCAGTGCATTCACTGGATTGACACCAGCACAACCTTCATAAACTTGATTGACCGTGTCATCGGCATCACAAGCAAAAGAATAAAAAGTCACGCCATCTTCACTCACCGAAACTTGAGCACGTTCGGCAAATAAATTGTAACCAGATAAGTATTGAGGGTTTTCAAAAAGTGTAAAATCTAGCCCCACTCCATCGACAAGAGCATAATCTTTAAGTTCTATTAAAAGACGGCCTCCGCCTCCTAAGGATACGACATCTGTCCCTCCGGTCCACGCACTCCCATGAAGAATATCGGGAAGCCAGGTGGAACCGTATCCACCGTTATCCCCATAGGTAAAAGTAAACACATCTCCGGTATTCAAAAAATAATCGCTCGAATCATCCGGCACTTCCGTTGCCATCTTCACCGGCATATCAATCGAATTGGATAAACTGCGGAAAGAAGCCGTTATAGTGGAAGAACCATAAGCAATCAAAAGTGCACGGCCATTAGCGACTTGCACAGCAGTTGTGTCGGAACTCTCCCAGTCTACCGCCCCCAAATTACCACCGGGGGTAACAAACGTGCGCGAGACAGAAGTGATGGTCCCTGTATTAAAGGTGAGATCACAAAGAAGAGTGACCGTCTCCCCCACGCTTCGCTCATCAGAAATAGATTGTTGGATGGAGATTGATTCCAATACTTCTGTAGAATCCGCAACGACATCAGGCAATTGACTTGCGGTAAAGACAAGTTCATCAGAAAAATCACCACACGAAACTTGAATAACACTTTCACCATTACTGACAGGAGTTAACTCCCCTCCCTGAGTTACAATCGCCACACTTTCATCAGAGGAGGAAAAATTTAAATCGCAATCCGCCAAAGATCGAAAATCGTCGGCAGAAATACCTTTGTAAAAAGTATCATCGGAGTAATTGGCATCCAAAGTCAAAAAAACGGCATGACGATTTCTTTTTTCAAAAGAAGATTGATGCCATTCTAGTTTTGTTAAAAGAGTTTTAGGTGCCGTCACCACCACGTCGACACTCACCGACTCCGCAAACAATCTTGCTGTAACCGTGGAGGTCCCTTCTTTGAGGGTGGTCAAGACTCCTGTTTCGGAGACGGATACAACTTCTTCGTTATCGGAAAACCATTTTAATGTACCAGAAAGGGAAGAAGATGGCTGAAACTCACGCGAAATATTTTCGATTTTTTGTCCATCTGAAAGTAGCGCCGAAGCTTTCAGAGAAATACTCTCCCCTTCTTCAAGGATATTGAGCGGTTCGACATTCAACTCAAGCTGAGTCACGCTGACGCCATCCGTCTCACTGGCATCAGCAGAAGTGTCTGATGGAGCCTGATGTTGGGAACAAGCCATCAACAAAACAATCATCGATGTTAAAATAAGCAAACGCATCGGTTTGTGTTATAAAATTTTACCGATGGCGATTGAAGTGACTGGCACTACAGGGACCAGATTTGTGCCCACTTGTGAGCCAGAAGAATCAAACACTTCCACTTGAGGGTCAGAAGCCGTCCCTGTACCAGAACTAATGGAACGCCGAGCGATCCAAAGATCATTAAATGAATCTAAGGCAATACTACGCACGTCGGAACTGTTATCCAAAAAAACAGATGTATCAGAGGATGAAGAAGCTGAATCATCCATAATTAAAACTTGGGAAGTATAGTCAAACGTGACGGGATCCAATTGTGAAACGACTACAAAAACCTTCCCATTACCAGCAGTCACTTGTTCCACATACCCACCCAGGTCTTCATCATCAAATAAAAAGGAATTATTAGGATCATCTACAGGTATTACTTCCACCCCACCAAAAGAAGTGGATGTGTCAAAATTGCCAAGAGTATCATTATAAGGCGCTTGGTGAGCAATAAAGAGCTTGTTTGCTGTAGAAGAATAAGCCAACGAAACCGGGTTTTCTCCAATGAGGTTGATGCTATCCACCCAAGTATCTGTATCCGTATCAATGATGGCAATATGGCCGGAGGTATTGACGGAGAAATCATATTGAAGATCCTGGACCAACACATACAATTTGGTTCCAATCAAAAGCATGCGGGAGGCATCTGCATTGAGGTCACCATCGGCATTTAACAGATCATGAAAGCTAATACGCTTTTCAATATCTCCCGTCTGAAGATCCATAATGATGAGGTCACCCGGGTTTCCATCCGCATCCACATTGCTAGAATCAGCTGAAGGATTATAAAGTGTAATGTAGGCTTTAGCTCCGATCACAACAATATCCTGAGGGTTAGTTCCATTTCCGGTGGACCATTGATCAACAGTGCTAAAATTATCGGAAGGGTCAATAATGTGTACGTTATCGGAACTGGCGGAAGAAAAACCATCATGCAAAACATAAAGCAAACCGTTGTAAAGGCGAATAATGGCACTGGAACCTAAATCGGAAACGCCTGTATTAACAAGGGTTGTAGCATCCGCATCCGAGACATAGAGTTGGCCGGCAGAACTGTAATCAGTAGCAAAAAGAAAAGTGACCTCGCTACCGGTTGAAACATCACGATTAAAAACACCTAAATCTCCATGAGAATTGGCAGTTTGGCTTAAGCCCCCACAAGCACCCAACAAAAATAAAGGAATAAAAATAAGAAAAGAGAATCGTTTCATGATTGTCCTCGCAAAACGGACAAAAAATTTTGTCCGTATAAGGCAGGTCTTCTGACTTCTCCGTTTTTCATCCCCTTCCCGTCAACCTGGGAGGCTGACAGTGGGTGTTGTGATGAAAAACCTTTTTAAAACTTCAAAAAGAAAGGAGTTACAGCGGCGGGACCGTTCCGGATTTAAACCGAATTCCCTATTAATCCCCTATCGGGGAACCTTATGTGTTTTAGGCTTTACGTTAACAGGATATTTTTTGTCAAGTAAGGAAAAGAATTGGCTGGGTAGAGTTATTTAAAATTTTCTCTGTTCTATCTCTTCAATCTTCTGTTTCACTTCATCGGGAAAAGGAACACTTTTCTGGTTTTTGTAGTCGAACAAAACCCCCACGGTACGACCCAAAGCCACCAGGCGGGATGTTTTGTGATCGAGCATTTCATAGTCCATCACAAAACTGGAGCGTTTCATTTCGGACACTCGCACACGGACAAGAATGGTTTCGCCAAAATAAGCTGGCGACTTATAAACACAGCTCACTTCCGCAAGAATCACTGACAAATCGATTTCATTAAAATTGGCCGAAAATCCCAGGCGCGGCAATTGCATCAAATAAGCCGCACGGGTTTCTTCCATATAAGTAAACATCTTGGCATGATTTAGATGCCCCAACATATCACAGTCGGCAAAACGTACGGGTATAGGCTTTTCAAAATAAGCATTCATTTTTTCTCCTTTTTCTTAATTATTTTTTTCTTTCTCAATTCACTCAGTTTGGCCTTAACTTTCCGGATATAAGTCAGCAAATCTCTTTCCAAGATCATCAGCTCTCCCATATCTTCCCGAATCTGCAAGAGCT
>CAZQCI010000079.1:0-10226 GCA_964592255.1 uncultured Nitrospiraceae bacterium
CAGGTGTTACTTTAAGCGGAAACAATGGCAGCGGTACTTTCTATTACACAACAGGAAACGCCGCTGGCGAAGAAGCCGGGAGTGCTGGAAGTGCTTCCTATAGTTCACCTTCCGATGAAGGAATTTCTATCCCTATTACTATGGGAAAATGTGAAAAAGCAGTTGATGACTCTACCGAAGCTGGGGTTATCGCCAAAACAGCGGCTTTGGTTCTGGATACTGAACCTATGGA
The DNA here is from genome assembly GCA_964592255.1 of uncultured Nitrospiraceae bacterium. Taxonomy (GTDB): domain Bacteria; phylum UBA10199; class UBA10199; order UBA10199; family SBBF01; genus CAZQCI01. Next base: position 233 of record CAZQCI010000079.1, read on the forward strand.
TCCTGATGCTCTTGCGTTGATGAAGAAAAAAAGCTTTAAATTAAGCGGGGATGACAGCAGCTATCCTCTTGGAGAACTGTATGCCATTAACCTAGCCACACGTGAAACAGACAGCACCACCGTTGAAGAAGGAAAAGATTGGGAATTAAATATTAACATTGTCAATGACGACGACCCCATTTTGGTTACAGGGTTTGACGGCGACTTAGTTAATCCGGTGGTTTTCCAAGCGGGTACTAAAGCGGCAACGTGCTCTATACCTACGGAAGAAGATACCAAGAAAATTCTGGATCTCATTCCTTAAAAATCCCATTTATATAGCCTGATCCTAACAAACTGCATCCCGATCCTGACCTTGATTTTCATGGCTTGCTTTGATAGTCCACCCTTATGCAAAAAGCGTCCTCTCATTATCAGGCCATTGTCATTGGGGCGGGGCATTCCGGAACGGAAGCCTCTTGGGCCCTGGCTCGCCTGGGCCACCGGACTCTTTTGCTAACCGCCAATATCGACATGATTGGGCATATGAGCTGTAATCCGGCCATTGGCGGACTAGGCAAAGGTCACTTGGTACGTGAAGTCGATGCTCTTGGCGGATTGATGGGAAAAATTGCAGATGCCACGGGCATTCAATATCGAAAACTCAACACTAAAAAAGGGTTAGCCGTTCAAGGCACACGCTGTCAAAGCGACATGTACGCCTATAAACAAAAAGTGAAGGAAGTTTTGGAAAATTTAGAACATCTTTCCATCAAACAAGGGATTGTGAAAAAAATCCTAACGGACGGAGATAAAGAAAACAAAATTATTGGAATTGAAACTATCATCGGCGAAAAATTCTTTTGTGATACCCTCATCATCACCACCGGAACTTTCATGAGTGGTTTATGTCATATTGGTATGACTCAAATTCCCGGTGGACGGATGGGAGATGTGACTGCGCCTGATATTTCGGAAAGTTTAAAATCCCTGGGTATCGAATTAGGACGATTAAAAACCGGAACTGTCCCAAGGATTGATAAAAAATCCATCAACTATGAAGGATTAGAACCTCAGTTTGGCGATGAACCACGTCCTCGTTTTTCGTTTAGCAAAATCGATAATTCATTAAACCAAGTGGCTTGTCACATCACTTACACCAATCATAAAACACATGACATCATCCGCAATAATTTAGACCGTTCCCCCATGTACCAAGGCGTTATCAAAGGTGTAGGGCCGCGGTATTGTCCATCGATTGAAGATAAAATTCATCGTTTTGCAGACAAGGAACGTCACCAAATTTTTTTAGAGCCCGTGAGTTTAATATCAAACGAAGTGTATCCCAACGGTATTTCCACTTCATTGCCTTATGATGTTCAAATTGAATTTGTCCGCACCATTCCCGGATTGGAAAATGCGGAAATCATGCGCCCTGGTTACGCGGTGGAATACGACTACGTACCTCCGACCCAACTCACTCACTCTTTGGAAAGTAAAAAAATCAGCGGTTTATTTTTAGCCGGACAAATTAATGGTACTACAGGCTATGAAGAAGCAGCGGCTCAAGGATTGATGGCGGGTATCAATGCCAGTTTGAAATTAAGAGGAGCTTCTCCCCTTATTCTCGCCCGATCGGAAGCCTATATCGGTGTGCTCATTGATGACTTAGTCACCCGTGGTGTTGGGGGGGAACCTTATCGCATGTTCACCTCACGCGCAGAATATCGTTTGTTTCTACGGGAAGACACCGCTGACGATCGTTTACGAAATTATGGACATGCTGTAGGCCTTGTCACCGATCAAGAATGGGAAGAGACAAATTTAAAAAGAAAATGTTTTGATGATTTTTATACTTTTCTTAAAAATCAACGAATCCCTGCAACGGAAGAAATTAATCGACAATTACAAGAATTGAACGAATCCCCTTTAAAAAACAGTGTTTCTTACTACGAATTTTTAAAACGCCCGGATGTAGATTTTTCAACATTGGAAAAAATTATGCCCTTATCAAATAAATTTTTAGAAAAGGAGCATTTCCCTACTCTTCTTTCCAATATTAAATATGAAGGGTATTTGAAACGTTACGAAGTGGAGATTGAAAAATTTAATAAAACGGAATCGATAAAAATCCCGACTAGTTTTACATTTAAAGGGATTTCGGGGCTCTCTCGTGAAGTTGTGGAAAAGTTAGAAAAAATACGCCCCATCAACCTGGGTCATGCTTCCCGTATTCCTGGCATTACTCCAGCGGCCATTTCCATTATCCAGGTTTATTTGAAAAAACATCAGACCATTTTACAAAAAACTATTTGAGTATGGTAATGACTTTAAATCCTTCAACTGAACCTAAAATTTCCCGCCAAGCCCAATCAACAACATCCGAAAATGTAAAATGATGATAAACTTGGCCAGCATTTAAAAAAGCGGTTTTTATATAAATATCTTCCGAATCGTCTTGTCTACCTAAATACCAATTCTCAGACTTTACATTTCCTTCTTCAAATAAAATCCATCTCCAATTATCAACCTGATCATTCATATGCCCATATAAGGCACTACATTTTCCTCTCTTGGATATTTCACAGACTAATTCTTCATCTTCACCACAATCAAACTCACTCCACATTGTAGTCCAACCTTTTTCATCCGTCGGTGAAACTATAAATTTTGTGATAAGCCTACTATCATCTTTTGCAGATAAGTGAGTGCGTTGAAGTTTGTCTTCAGGAAGAGGGATGATTTGGAGTATAATAGAGAACCTGTCTTTAAAAAAAACTTTCATCAACTCCAACAATTGGGATTGGGCCAGATGGATATGGTGTTCGTGAGAAAACTTACTCATGCCTGAAATCAAATATCCAAATTACGGACATTGAGTGCATTGGTTTCGATAAACTCGCGACGGGGTTCAACTTGATCACCCATAAGAACGGTGAAAATTTGATCAGCCTCAACAGCATCTTCAACTTGAACTTTAAGGAGTGTGCGCGTCTCTGGGTTCATGGTGGTTTCCCATAATTGGGAAGGATTCATTTCTCCCAAACCTTTGTAGCGCTGGATAGAAATACCGTGTTTACCTTGGGAAATGACATAGTCACTCACTTGGGTGAGTTCCTTCATGATAAAACGTTTTTCGTCGTGCCAAACTTGGTAAGGGCCCTCCCCCAACTCTTCACGAAACTCGCGATGTAGCTTTTTCAATTCATAAATTTCAGCCGTGGCCAAAAAATGAGTATCCAAAACTGTACCACGTGTTGCTCCACGATAAGTGGAAGAAAAAACTACACGTTTAGCACTGTGCTCTGCATCATCAACGATGGTGACAACAGGGGCGGTCATGTCATGAAATTCTTGCACGAGATAATTTTTTAATTTTTCCAACTCAGCTTCCAAGGCTTTTTCATCTTTAAGAAGAACCGCATCGATGGAAGTAGCTTTTAAAATAGCTTTTACAATACGGGGGTCGTACTTCTTTTCCACCCGTTGCATAACATGATCATAGTTAAGTAATTTACGAACAAGCTCGATTAAAGCAGATTCAGTTATTTCTTTTTCTTTTGTCTTAACCGTTACACTCTCAACTCCATTTTCAATAAGATATTCTTGAAGGGCATTTTCGTTCTTTAAATAATTTTCTTTTTTGTTTCTCTTGATTTTATAAAGAGGTGGTTGCGCAATATACAAATAGCCCTTCTCAATGATTTGCGGCATTTGCCGATAGAAAAAGGTAAGGATCAAGGTTCGGATATGGGCCCCATCCACATCGGCATCGGTCATGATGATGATATTGTGATAACGAAGTTTTTCTATGTTGTAACCTTCTGGGCCAATACCTGTTCCAAGAGCTGTGATGAGAGAACGGATTTCGTCGGAGGACAACATTTTATCAAAGCGCGCTTTTTCAACATTAAGAATTTTACCTTTAATAGGGAGAATCGCCTGATTTTTACGATCACGTCCTTGTTTAGCCGAGCCACCGGCGGAATCTCCTTCAACGATATAAAGCTCGGAGGAACGAGGATCTTTTTCTTGGCAGTCCGCTAATTTTCCTGGAAGTGCACAACCATCAAGAGCGCTTTTGCGGCGAACAAGATTACGCGCCTTGCGTGCGGCTTCACGGGCACGAGCCGCTTCTAAAACTTTAATGACAATCCTCTTAGCCTCACCGGGGTTTTCTTCCAAAAAAGAAGACAGTTTATCGTGGACCATCTGCCGCACAATGCCTTCAATTTCACTGTTACCCAGTTTAGCTTTGGTCTGACCTTCAAACTGAGGATTAGGCAATTTCACACTAACAACAGCCGTTAATCCTTCACGCATATCTTCCCCGCCGGGTTTTTCTTCCCCGTTTTTAAACATATTAGCTTTTTCGGCATACGTGTTGATGCAACGGGTAAGTGCTGCGCGAAAACCGGAAAGATGTGTTCCACCTTCGGGCGTGTTAATGTTGTTAGCAAAACTAAAAACCGTTTCGTTGTAGCCATCATTCCACTGCATCGCAATTTCAACAATGACCTTGTCCTTCTCGCTTTCCAAATGAATTACTTTAGAATGAACCGGTGTTTTACGTTGGTTGAGATATTCCACAAAACTCACCAAACCACCGGCATATTCAAAATGGTGCTCTTTTTCGGAACGTTCGTCCTTAATATGGATTTTAAGACCTTTGTTAAGAAAAGATAATTCGCGCAGGCGTTGGGATAACGTATCAAAACTATATTCTAACACTTCAAAAATTTGAGAGTCGGGCTTAAACCAAATCTTGGTTCCCGTTTTGTCGGTCACCCCTACTTCTTTAAGAGGAGCCTCTGAGGCTCCGCGTTTGTAAGTTTGCTGATAAACTTTTCCATTCCGTTTGATTTCCAATTTCAAAATTTCGGAAAGAGCATTAACACAAGAAGCTCCCACACCATGAAGCCCGCCAGAAACTTTATAAGTACTGTTATCAAATTTTCCACCCGCATGAAGTTTAGTGAGAACTACTTCGGCAGCCGAGATACCTTCTGTTTCATGAATATCCGTAGGAATACCACGGCCGTTATCTTCAACTGTGATGGTGTTATCAAGATGGATGGTGACAAAAATTTCGGAACAAAAACCAGCCAGCGCTTCGTCCACACTATTATCAACGAGCTCATAAACTAAATGATGAAGTCCTGCGGCACTAGTAGAGCCGATATACATAGCGGGCCGTTTTCGAACCGCTTCAAGTCCTTCAAGAATTTTAATGGAAGATGCGTTGTATTGCTGGGCCGTTTCGGTCATAAATATCACTGATTTTATTCAAGTTTTAAGCTAAAAGAAGAAGGCGAAAAACTAGCATAAGGAGTCTTTTCCAGCAATCAAAAAAGAGGTTTGGCAAGGATCTATTTGAAGGCTTTTAGGAGGTCATCCCAATGCTTTATCTCCTGTCATCCCGTAATGTTTTTATACGGGATCCAATTTGAATAACATGGATTCCGGATAATCCCAAAGGGATCCCTGCGGGACTACCTCAGGAATGACAGATTTTAAATTAAAACATAGACCTCGGATCAAGTCCGGGGTGACGATGTTTGTGTCATCCCCACCCAAATGACAGGAACAATTCTTATTTTCAAAAAGACTTCAAACATCCTTTTTCTACAAGATAAGAAGCCCCCTTGTCCCGATAAGCGGACAAAATCTTAGCAGGCTCTGTCGTCGTTAAAAAAACCTGTCCCGGTGTTTGAAGTAAATAGGAAAAAAGTGTCTCACTACGATGAGCATCCAATTCGGAGACAATATCATCCAGTAGAAATACAGGCGCTTGCTTGTGAGTTTGAATATACATTTTAATCTGGGCCGATTTAAGGGCAATAACCGCACAACGGTTTTCCCCTTGTGATCCCCTCGTGCCTACATTGTGGTTAACCACCGTATGATCTGTCCTATCGTGACTTAAAAAAACTTCCCAGTCATCTCGATGTGGTCCTACAAGACATTCCCGGCGCCTTAGTTCTTCTTCTTTTTTTGAAAAAATTCGTTCCGAAAGTAGATTCTGTAATTCTTCCTGGCTAGTTTCTTCTAACGATAAATCGGTGAGAGAAGAAAGATAAGAAACACGCATGCTATCCTTAACACCCGAAACCAGTTGATATTCCTCTTGAAGATATTGATTAATCCTCTGAACCCAGCGCAGACGATAGTTCATCAATTCGGCACCCAACAAAGCTTGGCGCTCATTCCATACTGAAAGTTCCTGATCACCACCGGCAAAACCACGATCTTTGAGATAACGGTTTTTATGGGCAATGATAGAATCGTATTCTTTCATTGCTCTTAAAGAAGCTGGGTTTTCTAAAAAAACAGCACGATCAATGAATCGTCTTCTTAAAGAAGGGGATTCTCGAAATAAATAAACTTCCCATGGTTCAAAAAGAAGCACGGGAAGCAAACCATAATATTCCTGAAAAAGCCGCGGCTTTTTGTTATTTAACAAAACTTCTTTTTTTCCGTTCTCGATCTGAATTCGTATGTCATGATAAATGGGGTTTAATGAAGCATCTCCATAACTCAATCTAGCTTCGATAAGCGTGGACAATTGCTGATGAGCAGCATCATTCATTAAATCGGCCAATGTGGATGTGCGAAAAGATTTGAGATTAGCTAAGTAATAAATAACTTCTAAGAGATTGGTTTTTCCCTGAGCGTTTTTTCCAAAAATAAAATTGAAGCGAGGATCAAAGTTAACCTTAAGATCAGCATAATTTCGAAAATTCTTAAGGCCAAGCGAGGTGACCTGCATTTTAAATCCTCATCGGCATAATCACGCACATAAAGCCGGGGTCAAATTCAGACTTGATTAAACTGGCGGATGTTTCATTTCTTAAGGCGATTAAAACTTTTTCATCTTTTAAGACATCAACCACATCTAAAAGATAACGTGCATTAAAACCGATGTTCATCTTGGGCCCTTTATAGTCGATTGAAATTTCTTCACGGGCTTCACCCAAATCCGGATTAGCTGCTGAAACTTCTAAATGTCCAGGAGTAAACGACAAAACAACGCCCCGGGAACGTTCGTTAGATAATAAAGACACGCGACGCAAAGCTCCAACAAACCCGGCTTTAGGAACGGATGCGATTACATTATTTTCCTGTGGAATAGCCGTAGTGTAATCTGGAAAATCCCCATCCAAATAACGGATATAAAGTGTTTCACTACCTCGTTTTGCCAGTAAGCCTTTAGTGCCTACAGCCAATTCAAAATTACCTTCGTGAGCCAGCATTTTTTTCAACTCCCCTACTCCTTTACGGGGAATAATCACACTCACATCTTTTCCACCCAAATTTAATTCTTTTTCTGTAAGAGCCAAACGATGTCCATCGGTGGCCACCATTCTTACTAAACCCTCCCCTTTTTTCTGTAACAAAACTCCATTAAGATTATAACGAGTTTCATCATTAGCCATAGAGAAGGAAGTTTTTTCAATCATCTGCTTTAAAACATCACAGTTAATATCAACCGTTTGAGAATCAACTGTTGGAAAAGAAGGAAACTCCGAAGCATTTAAACCAGGAATTTTAAAAACTGCTGAACCGGCAGAAAGTTCAATACGGTCATTGTCACCCAAAACAAATTTAATTTCTTCATGTTCTGACTCTCTGACAATATCTTGAATGCTACGAGCCAAAACGGTAATTTTCCCTGGTTTAGAAACAGTAGCTACAATATTACAAGAAACCGCCACTTCCAAATCGGTTGCTGAAATCTTAATTCCCACTTTATCAGCTTCCAATAAAACATTGGAAAGAATGGGCATGGTATTTTTCTTTTCAACGACTCCTTGTACTAAGCTAAGTCCTTCCAAAAATTCTTTCCTTTTTATTTTGAATTCCATTTTTCCTCCGTTAAGTCTTTCTATATTATATATATAGTCATTAATAGTATAACCCTGTGGATTGGGGATTCTTTTGTTTAAACTATTGAGAATGATGATGATTTAGCAAGTTCGGTTTTTGAAAAAAATATTCAAAACAGTCATGTTACCCAAAAGTCGAAATCAAAAACATTTGTGTTGTGGATAGAAAATAGGATAACCACAACTTTATCAACAACTCTTAAACAACTTATCCACAATGACGAAAAAAGATTTTTTTAGAAATTTAGCCATACTTTGTTTTCCTACGCTAAGGCAAGGGGAAACGATGAAAATTCTAGTTCTTGTTTTGTTTTTGTTGATGAGCTGGCCTGTATACAGTCAGAGTCAGGACTACAAAATAACTTTGAGTCGTTTCAAGCAATGTGTGGATTATGCTCATGGTATTAAATTGCAGGCTTTGTCTTTTTTGCAGCAAAACAATTTTAGTGAAGCCCTTCCCTACTTTGGTGCTTCTCGTGATACGTACTCGCAATGTAATCAATATTTTCCAACAGGTTTAAATATTTATTCTACCATGCCGGAAGATTTGGTTTTGGCTAGGAAAGACTATCTTATTGATTTTGCTGATCTTTTTTTTCAATTTGCTCTTTTTGAGCAAGATGATCAGAACCCAGAGCAAAATTTGGATTTAGCTATTGGGGCGATGGAGCAAGCTCTTCTACGTCTGGAAGAAGGGTGTAATTTAAAGGCGGATGAAAAGTGTAATGGTAGGAAGCAGTCTTATTACACGGTTTTAGGGGATGCATATCGTTTAAGGCATGATTTGGATTCTGCTTTAGGAATGTTTTTGAAAGCGGATTTGGCTAATCCTAATGATCCGGCTAATCTTTCTTTTTGGGGGCTTGCGTTGTATGAAAAAGGTGATTACGCGACGGCTTATGAAAAATGGTCTTTGGCTGCAACTAAAGATCCAACCTCTCCTGCTGTGGAGATGATGAAGCAATTTCCCAAAAATGGTTCTGTAAAAGTTATTCATACAAAACCGCAACCAACTACAAAGCCATCACCTTCATCCATGGCTTCGTCATCAAACCCTATTCCTTCTCAAACACAAAAAACACAAACTCAGCCGGTTTCAGTGAGTCTCCCAGATTCACAAAAGGTACAAGATCAGCAAAGTCAGCAAAGTCAGCAAAGTCAGCAAAATACTCAGGGTCAACAACAGCAAAACTCACAAGGCCTCCAAAATCCGCCAGTTCAGCAAGGGCAATCGAGTCCGCAGACTCAGCAAAATCCGGTAAATTTACAAGACCAACCTACTCAACCCAATGGATTAGGAAATCAAACAGAACCGGGAGTGCCAGGAAGTCAAAATATGCCGAGCGTAGAGACTCAACCAAGTCAGGTTGATCAACAAAATCAACCGACGCAAGCTGTACCTATTCAGCAGGGCGAACCAAATCCACAAAGTCAGCAAGAACAACAAAATTTACAGAATCAGCAAGGTCAACAAGGCCAGCAAAATCAGCCAAATTTGCAAAATGTGCCCAATGAACAAGTGGAGAAAAATCCGGTAGAATTTCCTGAAAACACGCTACCTGTTTTACCATCTTTACCTTTGGCACCAGTGGTACCAGCTTCTACTCCTCAAACAAAGCTTCCGGAGGGTAATGATTCGGGAGATAATTCTGCGAAAAATGATACTTCTGGGGCAATAACAACTCCAACGGAGGCGAGTGATGCTCAAAAACCTATCCAATAATGAGATAATGCAAGCCATACAGAGTTTTAAGGGCTGGAGCCTTGTTGATGGAAAGTTGGTGAAGGAATTTCAATTTGCTAATTTTCCTACGGCGATTGTTTTTGTGAGCCAATTAGTTAACCCTTCTGAAGAATTGGATTTATATCCGGAAATTTTAATTAGGTATAACCGTGTTCAATTGCGGCTTTTCACTCCTATTACTGGTGGAGTTACGATGAAAGACATTGAATATGTCCGTCAGGCCGAATCTTTTGTGTAGTTTTGGGATTGATTTTAGACTCCGTATCTTTTTCTTTAAATTAATTACTCATCTTACGCGCATCAGTATTTAAATCAAAAATCCTCCTCCCCAGTATAAGGGGAGGTCGGGAGGGGTTACTCATTTTCATTTGAATAACTCCCCCTA
>CAZQCI010000080.1:0-10165 GCA_964592255.1 uncultured Nitrospiraceae bacterium
AAAACAGGTGACCCATTTGTAAGCATTAAAATATTTCGAGGATCAAGCTTGTGCCCAGGGGATTAAGAATATTTATTTTGTCGATGTGGATTTTGGCAGGGAATGGGACCACCGCGATAAAAATCATGTTTTAACGCAGCTCCTGGAATACATGCATCAAAAGGGAATGAAGTTCAGCATTCTCAGTAACGTCGGCACGCTTAAGAGAAACGGACGTTGGATGGCGAAACATGGGTTGGCTTCTGTTTATTTGGGAATTGAATCGCTGGCTCCTCAATCCGGGGAAAGAGATGCTCTTGTTTCTTTGGGACGGGGTTGGCAGAGCCAGAGTGAAACCGGCCGCCAGATTTCCTACTTGGCCTCGCAGGCGGTTTTTACTTATGGGCTCTATATTCTCGGCAATCCCGGTGTTTCTCCGGAAGCGGAAGCCTTAGGAGTCGAATTGCTGGCGACACTTCCTGTTCCCTTATCGCAGGGAAGTACTCATATGCCTTTCACGGGAACGGCAGATTACAGAAAGGCTGTCAGAGAAGGCCGGATTCATTCCTGGGATCCGGACGACGTCATTTACGGACGCAAGGTATGGGATACTGGGGATGGTATTTCTCCCGAGGATTTGGAAGGCGTATTCATCGATTTCCATGACCGCATCAACAACCTATGGCGGCCGGGGGGATTTGTCGATTGGCAGGTAATAAAGGTAATTCGCTCCCTTCAGAAATTAATTGTGACGATGTTGGAGAATTCCCGTCTCTATTCCACCGCGCAAGTGGGAGTTTTAAGGGAAGCCCATGCCGTGTTGGTGTCTACCCAGGCCTTGGATTTTTATTATGATGAAGAATTGGCCACCCGGATTTCACTTATACTTTTAAAGCTGGCTTCCTATTTTGATCGGGGCACCCTGAAGAAGGCTTCCGGCCGAGTGGCTCAGGCCGTGGGTGTGATGGAAGCCAAAGCCACAAAGGTGAAGAAGGAAGCACCGCAAACGATTCCCTCCTCAGAAATCTATCGCCATTCCAGCTGGCTGGAGATGGTGACTTCCGATCAGGGAATATGGGACAGTCTTTCCGATGACGAAATCCTTCGGGCCCTTGAAATGAAGGGGCTCTATGACATTGTAGGGGAATTTGATCTAGAAGGGAAAACGTTCAGCCCCCAGCTTCGCGCCGCCTTATATACGTGCATCACCACTTTTGATACGGCCGAGCTGGAAGCTTTATATTCTTCCGTCCGATCGACTTTAACTGCCATACCCGCTGCGGAGCCGACTGCAGGGGATCTCCAGATGCCAGTCGTTCCTTTAGCAGCCACGATGACAACATTCGCAGCATCTTAATAGTAGGATCTTGTAAGAAATATTTCATGAAAATGCTTACATAAAATGTCTGCATGAAATGCTTGCATGAAATGCCTTGACGTGCGTCATTCGCCTATTTATTGATAGGCGCATGACTTCATTTATTTCCAAAATCAAGCGGTCTCATTCCTGTAATGCTCTTACCAAAACCCATGTTGGTCAAACGGTTATTCTCTTTGGTTGGGTGAATACCCGACGTGATCATGGAGGGCTTATTTTTGTTGATTTGCGGGATCGCGAGGGAGTGACCCAAATTGTTTTTAGTCCGGAAGTGAACAAAGCGGTGCATGAAAAAGCTTCTGAACTTCGTTCCGAATTTTGTATTGGGATCCGTGGTATTGTTCGCGCGCGTCCGGCGGGCATGACTAATGCAAAACTTCCCACCGGTGAGATTGAAGTTTATGCGGATGATCTTGAAATTTTCAACAAATCTAAAACACCACCTTTTCCTATTGAAGACCAGATCGATGTGAATGAAGAAACACGGCTGACTTATCGTTATCTTGATTTACGCCGTGGTCCTCTCAAACGAAATTTAATTCTTCGTTCCAAAGTGTCACAAGCGGTGCGGGATTATCTGGATCAAAATGGATTTTTGGAAATTGAAACACCATTTCTTACCAAGTCCACGCCGGAAGGCGCGCGGGATTATCTTGTTCCTTCACGCATTCATCACGGGCATTTTTATGCACTCCCTCAATCACCACAATTATTTAAACAATTATTGATGGTTTCTGGGTTTGAGAAATATTTCCAAATTGTTCGTTGTTTCCGTGATGAAGATTTACGTGCCGATCGTCAGCCGGAATTTACTCAAATTGATATTGAAATGTCCTTTATCGACCGTGACGATATTATGTCTTTAATGGAAGGGCTTATCGCTCACGTTTGGAAGAAGTCGCTTGCCATTGATGTGCCTCTTCCGTTTCCACGGCTTTCTTACGACGATTGCATGGAAATTTATGGGCTTGACGCACCGGATACGCGTTTTGATCTTCAACTCAAAACGGTGACCCCTCTTTTTACTAACAGTGGTTTTAAAGTTTTTGGTGATATTGCCAAGTCTGGTGGCTCGATCAAGGCCATGGTGGTTCCTGGAAAAGCTGATTTTACGCGGAAGGAAATTGATGATTTTACTTCCTTCGTTGGTATCTACGGGGCTAAGGGATTGGCTTATATTAAAATTCTTGAGAACGAATGGCAGTCCCCTATTGTTAAATTTTTCTCCGAACAAGAAAAAGCAGAGTTGCAAAAAACTCTGGGTTTCAAGGCAGGGGACATCGTTTTCTTTGGTGCGGGTACTTCCAAAGTTGTTAACGATTCTTTGGGAAATTTGCGCGAAAAAATTGCGGCTCATTTAAATCTTATCGACAACAGTAAATACAACTTTGTTTGGGTGGTGGATTTTCCGATGTTTGATTATGATGCCGAAGAAAAACGCCCTGTGGCGGTGCACCATCCTTTCACATCTGCCAAGTGGGATGATCTTCCACTATTGAACAGTGAGCCTTTAAAAGCCAAAGCTAATGCTTATGATTTGGTCCTGAATGGCAATGAAATTGGTGGTGGCTCCATTCGTATTCATAATATGGAAGTTCAGTCACAAGTTTTTGATATTCTTAAAATCAGCAAGGATGAAGCGAAAGAAAAGTTTGGTTTTCTGCTCGAAGCCCTGCAATTTGGCGCGCCCCCGCATGGTGGCATCGCCTTTGGTCTAGATCGCCTCATTATGTTGCTGACGGGATCTGACAACATCCGCGACGTCATTGCCTTTCCTAAAACACAAAAAGCCACAGATCCGATGACGGAAGCTCCCTCTGCTGTTGCTCCTAGGCAGCTTTTGGAGTTGGGGATTGGTCTTACTAAAAAAGATTGACACATACCCTGTGTCCACATATTATGTGGTCATGGCTAATGTGACACTCTCCATACCTGACGATATCCTCCTTAAAGGACGTGACTATGCTAAAAAGCATCATACCTCCCTTAATGAGATGATTCGTACTTTGTTGCATAAGACACTTATCGGCTCCAGTTCGGACAACTGGCTTTCCGAGTGTTTTAAGTTGATGGATAAGGCCAAACCCAAAGCCCGCCTCAAAAACTTTAAACGTGACGATATTTACGATGTCTAAGACATTTATTGATACTAATATTCTGGTTTATACACTCGATTCCGGTGATAAAAAACGTCAAAAACAATGCCGTGGTCTTTTACAGAATTTGGCTAGAACCGGGGAGGGAGTGCTATCAACGCAAGTCGTTCAGGAATTTTATGTTGTGGCCACTAAAAAGATGGAAGTAGATACACTTACGGCAAAAAATATTGTTTCCAGTTTCAACAATTTTGAGGTTGTCCAGGTTGATTTTCCACTCATTATGGAAGCCATTGATATCTCAGCGGGAAATCGAATTTCATTTTGGGATGCTTTGATCATAGTTGCCGCTAAATTAGCCAATTGTGAATTTGTGTGGACTGAAGATTTAAGTCATGGCCAAAAATTTGGAAAAGTTACTGTTGTGAATCCCTTAAAGAATTAATTTATTTATGGAAAACTCCTACGACCTCATCGTTATCGGTTCAGGCCCGGGCGGATATGTGGCGGCCATTCGTGCCGCACAACTCGGAATGAAAGTGGCGTGTGTCGATAAACGTCCTTCTCTAGGAGGGACCTGCCTTAATATCGGTTGTATTCCCAGTAAAGCTCTTTTGGAATCCTCCGAAATTTTTTATACAACAAAGCAAAAAATTAGTGAGCACGGGATATTGGTCTCTGACGTCCATCTTGATTTTGAAAAAATGATGGAGCGTAAAAATAAAGTGGTGCGTCAATTAACTCTTGGTGTTGCTGGTCTTTTTAAGAAAAATAAGATTACGTCTTACACTGGGCCAGCTCGTTTGATGAGTAACTCTCCCTTGCCCCCCCTTAGATTAAGAGGGGGAGAAGAGGGAGAGAGTTTAAAAGTGGAAGTGACTTCTGAAACGGGAGTTCAAACTCTTTCCACTAAAAATATTCTCATCGCTACGGGGAGTGTTCCCATTGAATTGCCTTTTCTACCGCTCGATCACGAACGTATCATCGATTCCACGGATGCTCTTTCTTTAAAAACTGTTCCCAAAAGGCTTGCGGTTATCGGCGGTGGTTACATTGGCTTAGAGATGGGCTCCGTCTATCAACGATTGGGGAGCGAAGTGACTCTTATCGAGTCCATGGATCGAATCATCGCCTCTATGGATCATGACGTGGGGGATGGTTTATTTCGTTGTCTGAAAAAAGATGGAATGAAATTTTTGTTATCACATCAAGTGATGCAAGCTACTCGTCAAGGGGAAGAGGTCCATGTTACGGTTAAAAATCAATCCGGAGAGGAATCCACCCTCATCACCGATCTTGTTTTAGTGGCCGTAGGGCGTAAACCTTGCACGGAGAATTTGAATCTTACATCTGTTGGTGTGACGTTAGATGAAAAAGGCCGTATTAACGTGGATTCCCATTTTCAAACTTCGTCTCCTGGAATTTATGCTGTTGGAGACGTCATCGCCGGACCCATGCTCGCACATAAAGCTTCGGAAGAAGGAATTGCCGCCGTTGAAATGATGGCCGGCTTGAAACCAGAAGTGAATTATAAAATAATTCCGGGTGTTGTTTATACTTCTCCCGAAGCGGCTTCTGTCGGTATTACGGAAAATGAAGCCAAACAAAAAGGTATTAATTTCAAAAGTTTTAAATTTCCTTTCATGGCCAACGGACGATCTCTGGCATCAGGCAACAAAGATGGTTTTGTCAAACTGATTGCCGATGCGGAGACTCACGTACTCCTTGGCGCGCATATTTTAGCACCTCATGCTTCCGAATTGATTGCGGAGTTGGTGCTTGCTCTTTCTTTTGGTTCCACCGTGGAAGATATCGCTCTTACTATCCATGCTCACCCAACACTGGCCGAAGCTGTACGGGAAGCCGCTTTGGGGTTGTCATCAGGGGCTATTCATCTCTAATGTAAGTTGTCATCCCGTGGGTAGTAACACGGGATCCAATTTCATTTTAATGGACCCCGTATTAGTGCTTACGGGGTGACAGAGATGTTGGAATGGCTTGATGACGGGATGGACTTATTTCGATTTTTTGTCGTCTAACGCTTTTGTCAGTGCGTTTTCATAGTTTGTTAAAATTGATTCAACCGATTTCAATTTATCATAAGCTTTAATTTCAGCCTGCATCAGGCGGATACGGGCAATAGCGGCTTGCAGATCTTCAAAAGACATTTCTTGTAAACGACTGAAGCGATCAGGATCTATTTCAACAGATTTATTTTCCAAAGCTCCTTTTACCTCATGCCATAAATTGATAGATAACTGATACAGAGGGGTTGATTCGTATTCCCATGCGGATGAAGCAGAAAAAATTTGATCCTCTTTAGGAATAGAAGCATCTTCTTGCGGCATCGAGTCGATGGGTTTTTCAAAAAGAATCTGAACGTGATGAAATAATTTTTCTTGAAGCCCTTCTTTGTTTGTGGCGGGCTCATCAATGAGATAAGATAAATTATCTCCAGCATGTTTGGTTAAAGCCAATACTTGGTTGACTTGATCCAGCAATTTTTCATTGTATTCTCTTTGAATGTTTGATGAGGCTTCGGGAACTTGAGATACAAGTTTAGCTCTTCTTTTAATAAGCTCTTCCCTGACAGCGAGTGCTTTTTTATCTGTGACTTGTTCTCCATCAAACCATAAAGGTGTTAGTGTTCTATCGTGTTCACTCCAAAGAGGTAGCATTTTCCTTAAAGAACTGATGACCAATAGTTCTTGTCTTCTTTGTAAAAGGCGAATTTCAATTTTTTCCAAACGATCTTTTAAATCATCTTCGGTTAAAGCCATGAAAGGATCAGTACGGTTGTGGGCAAATTCTAAAGTTTCTTCCGCTAAGGCTTCATAAATTGATTTATTTTTTCCCTGAGGCTTTTGCATTAAGTCATTGAGGAAAGGTAGATTGTTCCATTCGGTTTCAATAATTTTTTCAAGTTGTTCGGGAGTTTTGGTTTCTTCAATCAGATAACGTAGATTCGCTAGTAGAAGAGGGGCATCTGCTTGACTGACCAAATCCACACCATTTTGAGATAGTCCATTGCGTGTGGCGGTAGTGGATACATTACCTACTTCGTAAATGACACGTAGTTTGTAGTAAAAATCAGTGCTGGAAAATCCATTAGGATTATAGCGGCTATACAGACCTATAGTTTTTGGATCGCTTTGGTCGTAAGGTTTTTCCAATGCGTCTTCTAGACATTGGAGTTTTGTTCTGATTGCAGCGCTTACATTTTTTTCTTTAACATAGATCATTACGGCTTGATGAAGTGTGTCGGTTAGAACAGAAAAAGAAACGGGATCCATCCATTTGGCATCACTCAGATCGGAGGCAAGGACGGTATCCATTTGGGCAACTAGTTTTTTTCGTGTATCAGGAGTCAGCGGTGTTCCATCGTCTTGACTGACAAGTTGCATAAGCCAGTTCCAGATGGCATTGGTTTTGTTTTCGGATAAATCACTTTCAGCATCTAGGATATGGTGACTACCCATCACGGTCTTTGTTAGATAATAAGAAGCATTTTCTTTATATTCGCTTATGACTTTTCCGTGAACAAAACGGTATAAGTTTTCTTTTTCTACTTGGGGCCAAGAATCAATTTCTAATCCATTTAACTTGGACTCTACACTTTGAGAATCAAACTCCTCTTCTGAAGTGAAAGAGGAAACCAATTTTTCAAGATCAATGACTGAATTATTATGAATTTTTTTGTCCAACCAAGCCAACGCATAAAGCTGTTCGGAAGAATTAAGAATAGGCGGATTCTGTTTTTCATCGAAAAGTGTGTAAGCTGTTAGCAGTTTTGATTTTAATTCTGATTTTTGTTTGATGGAGTCGGCCAAACTTTTTTCCCAATTTTGGGCTATTGAAGAATCCAAGGGAGCATTTTGAATATCATCCGAAGATAACCCACAAGGTTTTAAAGTTTTATCCAACAGATGATATACTTCGGGTTTATTGAGAGACGCTAAATAGTAGTCCACATCCGCTTGGCGGATTTGTTCGAAACGAATATCGTCTCCTCCTTTAAGTTCCGCACGTTCCATGGCTGCTAGCGTTTGGGAAATGACAGCCCCAACCCACAAACGTTGAGTAGGAGAGAAAGAGTCAAACAGGTTTTTTGCTTCTGTAGATAGCATGTGATCAGATTCTGGATCTTTTAAATGGGGATTATGAGGTTGAAGTAAGCGGAGAATAATTTTTAGATCTGGTATGGAAAGGCGGTTAATTTTTTCCCATATTTTTTCAGTATCAGTTTGTTGTTCTTTAATACTTTTACCGGCGGCTTTTTCTGCTAGTTTACCGACGAGATAAAGTTTTTCCTGTAACGAAGCCGTGGATAAATACCATTCATCAAAAGCAAAATCATTTGGCTGTAACAGTTGAGGTAGTGTGGCTTCATAGAGGTTAATTTCTTCCGAAGGCATTTCAAAAGAGGTTGTTTCATAGCGTCGCGCTTTAAAACGTGGATCTATTAATGGCATTAAACTTAAATTTCTTAAAGCAGTCGACCATGCATGAGAACTGTTTTCATCATGAAAATTTTTGATTAAATTTAATTCAGCTTGTTCTTCTGGAGAACGTTTTTTTATTTCCTCGTCAAAAAAAGTTTGGCTATCTGTATAAAAATTATCTTGGGCCAACATATTGTTTAAATGCAGACAAAGAGTGTGAATACTTTTTACAAAAACAGAATCACTGGGATCATAGATACGATGATTTTTAATGTCGGTTAAATCTCGGATGGCAAAATCAATGGACTGATTCAATAAAGGACCTAAATGAGGTTTGATTTCATTGAAACGTTTTAGAAGGGATTCTACCTCACTTTCTTGTAAATCCATAAAATCGGAAGGATCATATAAGGGACGTGCTTGATGATTTTTGGACCATTCTCCAATACCAAAGCCTTGTGTGATGTTGGTTAAAAATAAATCCGGATCCCAAGGATTTAAGGGGTCAATTTGAGCGTGGGCCCATTGATACATGGTTTGAGTTCTACCATCAGCTTGATATTGGCTCTGATGTGGTTGAATGGCCTGGTGTGGAATGGTACCTTGAATTACATCGTCTTGTGTTAATGTCCAGAAAGGTACGCGTAAGTGCTGATGGATGAGGTCATCCAAATTAAAACGCACAACGGAACAAATGTTAGCCACCTCTTTATAATAAGAAATCTGTTCCACATTTGTAGACGATTGTTGGGCTAGTTCTTCCGCTTTTTGTTGAATATCTTTTAATACTAAAATTAATTGAGCATAGGGTGTGTGATCTCGCAGTGCTTTAATGTTTTCTCCGTCGGCATTTCTTTCAAATGCTAAATAACAAAAATAGCGATAATAGCCGTTTTCGTAATCGGTAAAGAACGCCATCAATTTTTCAATACGTTCTTCCGAACTTATATCCGGATTGGGAAGTAGTAAGGAAACAAAATCATCCCATGACAAGTAAAAGTTCTTATTAGGAATAAAATCGATATCTGGCCTAAAACTTTCCTGATCGATGACTTGATTTTCAGAAGCGCCATCAGCAAGCGGCCAGCCATTATCTAAGCAACGTCTCCATCGGTTGAGATCATCTTTTATTCTATCTTCAAGAGGAGTTTCTGTATTGAGCGATAAATTTCTTTCGTGCAGCTCTTGCCGATAGCGAAAATAATAAAGAGCATAATGCAGTCGCTTGCCAAACGTCTCCATCTGATGAGGATTTAAATGAGCATACAATTCTTCTGCCTTTTCCATTTTATCTGTCGATGCAAGGGATGAAGGAGCGAGAATCACCTCAGTCCATGCAGCCATATCGGCTTCTGGTATGTCTTCCAGTTTTTGATAAAATTCATCGGCATTCTTGATGCCCGACAGAAAATACTGCAATTGCATTATAATGGAAGCCCCACGCGCATTGGTGCCGTTGACTTTTGTTAAATCAGCTATCCATTGATTATAAAGAGGCCAATTTTTAAGGGCTGTTTGTAAATCCGAAGGAAGGCTTGCCGATTCAGCTGCTTGTTTTACAGTGGCTTGAAGTTCTGCTTTTTTCTTCAAACCTTTTTCGATGTAAATATTGTCAGAGATGGGGATTTTTTCTCCTCCTTTTTCTTGATAACGATTTTTAAGTGACTGTTCAAATTGGCTGAGTAATTTAATGACATCATCCAAATAGGCCTCAAGTTGGGCTAATTGGTCTGAAGAAATAGTTTGTGATAACGAAGAAACAAGAAGGTATTGATCCTCTTTTTTGGCTCCTAAAATATCGATGCAGGTTTGTACAACCAATGGGAATGCAACACCGTAATAGATTTGGGCTTGGTCACTTGAACTAACTTTTTTTAGGTCGTTAGCTATTTCACTGAAATAAAAAGTCATGCTGCTGCAAGGAGTTTGATTGCGGACAAGTTTGATACATCTTTCTATAAAACTTACAGAATCAGATTCGAAAGATTTTTTCAGCTCTTTCGGTACTATATTAGGATCACCTGTGATGCTTGAAAGAGACGTAGCTGCTTGTTGGTAGACGTCTGACCATAAGGGATTAAAATACCATTCATTTAATGTAACCTGAGTTATGACTAAGCCGGATATATTGTGCATATCCTCTAGAAGATTAGCGGAGCGCCTAGTGACCAAACTTCGTGTGGGAGGAGCTGTTAAGTTGGTGTAGGTGAAGTTTTGTATGGGTTTTGAAAAGGGGTTATCTACGGGAGGCATTTGTTCCAACATATCGG
>CAZQCI010000081.1:0-9798 GCA_964592255.1 uncultured Nitrospiraceae bacterium
GCCTTCAATTTTAGACATTTTAAAGGTAAGGGAATCTGACGTGCTTTTGACCAATGTCAAGGTGGGTCGGTTACGCATCATGCAATAATGAGTCATGGTTAGTGTTCCATGGTTGTCATAATAAACTGAGGCCATTTCATAAGGGGTTCCCGGAAAAATGGTTTCTAATACGGCGCTCCCTCCAGCAATAACTTTGTATTCGACATAAAGACGTTCTTTTTTCCCAAACATGGAAGAGGTAGTGACCCATTTTCCTTCTAAACTTTTCATCATTGTTAATTCAGCAGAACTATTGTCCGGAGGCATTTTGCAAGTTTTGTCCTTGGAGCAAGATTCATCTTTTTTAGGGCAGGTTTTGTCTTTTTTGGAGCAAGTTTTCTTATCTTTAGAGCAGGTTTCGCCTTGAGTACAGTTTTCGTCTTTTTTGGAGCAGGTTTCACCCTTGGAGCATTCAGAGTGCCCCAGGGAAGAGCCGGCTAGACTGAAGATGAACAGAGATAAAAAGACAATTTTAAGTAGCTGTTTCATAAAAAACCTTTCTTAAGACTAAGACATTGATTGGTGAATTACTGAATTTTAAGACGAATGTTGATGAGAAGCAATACAATTTCTGTAAGTTTTTTCTTCAATTGATTCATGTAGTTCAATTTTGCTTGACCCTCCTTGTGTAAAATTTTAGTCCTAAAAAGAATATTATTCACAGAGGAGGCAATGCTCTTGTTAGGGCCTTGTTTTATAAAGATATGCTTAAAAAAATAATGACTGCTTTTTTGGTCTTTGTCTTGTCTATTCCGACTTTTTCTTGGGCTCAGTCTTCCGAAAAACGTTGGAGCTTGGGAGGAGGCATTGGCACAGGTATAGGGTGGGCCATTAATTTTGATCTTTTTGGTGATGAGCCGGGTGATGACTGGGTTACTGATGGAGCCACAGGAGGTTTTTTTCTGGTGCGTTATAGTTTTAATGACTGGATTAAGTTTCGTCTTTTAGGAGGTGCAGGCCTTGCTTACGGTGAGGGTGTGGATGGAACAACTGTTATTCCTATCGCCAATTTGGGGTTAGATTTTCATATCAAAAAAGGGGCAGATTCTTCTTTTGATCCTTATGTGCCTGTTGGAGTGGGTTTTCCAGAAATTATTTATGCAGGCTTTGGAAATGAATTTCACCTTAAAAATGACTTCTCTGTTTTTACTGAAGTAACCGGTTCAACAGCTATTGTTTTTTATGGCATTGCTTTCAAGATCGGTGTGCTGAAGTATTTTTAAAAATTTTGAAAAAACCATAACAGCTGATGGCTATCCAAAAAATTTCAATGACACAGCTTGCTAAGTTCCAAAAACGGTAGAGCGAAATAAGGTGGAGGAGTGCCCCAATGAAGTTTAGAAGAGGGTATGCCCAATGATTGATTGTCAATTTCCCTATTTCTAAAAGAAAATAAGCAATAATAATCAAAGCAATTCCAGCGATGCCAACGATATTAAAGAGATGGTCCATATTTTTTATAGGCCATATTTTTGGGTGAGTTCTGTAAACCTAGGATCTTTCCGTGCATTGGCCAAATCATTATCTGTCATCAGTTTTGGAGTTTTTCGGGACCCCGGAGCAAAATCGGAGTCATATTTTGTGATGTAATCAAGCCAAAGAACTTGCTCTATTTGTTGCAAGGCTCCATCTATTTTTCCTTCCAGGCTCAGAGAGCAGGCAAGATTAAAACGCGATTCAATCTGTAGTTTTGCAGGAAGCGGAGCTGCTACTGAAACAGCTTTGGTAAAGTAAGTTTCCGTCGTTAAGTAATCTTTGGCATAAGCGCTTGCCATGGCAATTCCAGAATAAAGATCCCAGGCATCCATAGGGCTAAGCGTAGCGAGGTCGTGTTTTTGTTCAAACTCTTTATATTTTTTCAAAGCCTCCGCTGCTTGTCCTCCATAGAGTAATTTACCAATAGGAGCCAAGTCAGAAGTAAATTGCCGGCTTGGGTTCATGTCTTGTTCAGTGCGTCGGAAGAGGGTGTTGATTTGTATATCAGCCTTATGGGGAATGTCTGGATTTTTAAGATAGCTTTGCGCCATACTATGAGCGATACCGTATTCCCTTTTCATTGCATAAGCGATGGCGGAGTTTTGCAAGGCTTGATCGACTGATTTATTTGCAGGAAAACGTGGATCGACGGAAGGGTTTTTGGTTAAAAGTGCTTGTTTGAAAGAAGCGAGCGCCTCGTCATATTGTTTTTTATCAATTAAAAGAATGGTACCGGCTTCAACGGAGGCTTCAATGAAGTCTGGTTTAATTTTAACCGTTTTTAGATATTCTGCTAAAGCGTTATCTTTATCTCCTTTGGATTCATAAGCCCCTCCTAAGTCAAAGTAGGCTAAGAAAAAAGAGTCGTCTGCTGCAATCGCTTGTTGAAAAAGCTTGATGCCACCATCCAGATCACCTTTTACAGCTGTTTGGTATCCTTGTTTATAAAGGGATTCAGCTTGACTCCGGTCTTCGGCGTGAGTGATTAAAGGGAATAAAACGATGAACGCAAGGGAGATATATTTTTTTATCATAGACCTGCTAAGTTGCCATAAAGATTTTAATGAGTACAGTCTAAAGCGAATATTGATATGCAAATTACACGATGCCCATGGGCCGGTAGCGATCCTTTATATGTTCATTACCATGATACGGAATGTGGTGTGCCTGTTCATGACGATCGGAAACTTTTTGAGTTTATTACTTTAGAAGGCGCCCAGGCGGGTTTAAGTTGGATTACTGTATTGCGTAAGCGAGAAAATTATCGAAAGGCTTTTGCCGGATTTGACCCTGAAAAAATAGCCCGATTTAATTCTAAAAAAATTGCCACTCTTCTTCAAAATCCTGGTCTTATCCGAAATCGACTTAAAATAGAATCAACGGTGAGTAATGCACAGGCATTTATAAAGGTTCAGGAAGAGTTTGGAAGTTTTGATGCATATCAATGGAGTTTTGTTGATCATCAACCTGTGCAAAACAAAATTGTTTCTTTCAAAAAAATTCCTGCTACTTCAAAAATCTCTGATGCTTGGAGCAAAGACATGAAACGGCGAGGCTTCCGCTTCGTTGGTTCCACAATCCTTTACGCCCACATGCAAGCTGTAGGGATGGTGAACGACCATCTGACGAGTTGCTTTAGATATCGGGAGCTTCTTAAGGAAATTTAAGGAAATTATATACTTAACTCCCTTTAGTTGATATAACATCTTGATTTGTATGAGTAAATCAACGACCAGTATTATAGAGCTTATAAAAATGTTTCCCACCGAGAAATCGGCTAAAAAGTACATCACTAAACGAAGGTGGTCAGACGGTGTGATATGTCCTTGTTGCAACACCAATGACCGCATCACCACCCGAAAAAGTGATGATTACCGATGTAATGTTTTTAAAAATGATTTCACGGTTAGAACAGCTACAATTTTTGAAAGATCACATATACCACTCCAAAAGTGGTTGTACGCTATGTATTTATTAATGACAGCCCGTAAAGGGATTTCGAGCCTACAGCTCGCTAAAGAAATTGGGATTACCCAAAAGTCGGCTTGGTTTATGCTGCAAAGAATTCGTGAAGCGTGTGGAAATGACTTGACTGCTTTGCGTGGAAATTGATGAAACGTATATTGGTGGCAAAGAGAAGAATAAACACTCTCACAAAAAGTTAAACGCAGGACGTGGTACAATAAGAAAGACACCTGTGATTAGAATGAGAGAGTGAGGTACAGGTGGCAGAACTAAAGCCAAGCCTATTGCTAGTACAGAAGGAGCTAATATCATAATGGCTAGAAATGCAACAAACACCCTGCTTCATAGTGCTAAAAAAGCGAAGAACGATGAGTTTTTTACTCAGCTTTCTGATATTGAAAGAGAATTAAAACACTATGAAAGACACTTTAGAGGGAAGGTTATTTATTGTAATTGCGATGACCCAAAATCTAGTAATTTTTTTAATTACTTTTTTGCGAATTTTGAGCGTTTGGGCCTCAAACGACTAATAACTTCCTGTTATAAGGAAAATGAAAATGGATTTTTCGTTGTGTGTTCAGGAGAAAAAAACAATACTAAAAATAAAAAAGTTCTATTTAATGGTGACGGTGATTTTCGTAGTAATGAGAGTATAGAATTACTAGAACAATGCGATATTGTCGTCACGAACCCCCCATTTTCCCTATTTAGAGAATATGTAAATCAACTTGTTAAATACGATAAGAAGTTCCTTATCATTGGAAATATTAATGCCATTACATATAAGGAAATTTTCGGGTTGATTAAGGAAAATAAAGCGTGGTTAGGTATTAATCTTGGCAGGGGTATTTCTGGCTTTATTGTGCCTAATCACTATGAACTTTATGGAACAGAGTCAAGGATTGACGGTAATGGTAATAGGATTGTTTCCCCTAATAATTGTTTATGGCTAACTAACCTAGACAACTTTAAACGTCACGAATACATTAATTTAACGAAGAGTTATATCGGAAATGAAATTGAGTATCCTCTGTATGATAATTATAAAGGGATTAATGTAAACAGAACACAAGATATACCTTATGATTACGAAGGAGCTATAGGGGTGCCTATAACCTTTCTCCATAAATATAATCCTAATCAATTTGAAATAATCAAATTTAGAAAAGGGAATGACGAAAAAGATTTATCGGTAAATGGCAAATGTCCTTATTTTAGAATTTTAGTACGAAATAGACAGTATGATTGTAATTTATTTGAGAACACTAAGCAAAAATACTCTAACGCATCCCTAGCTGTGTAAATCTTTCTTTTGTTTTTTTATGAGTGGGTTAATAACAAATGGGTAAGAAGAAGCAATCAAAACGATTAACTAACCAGCACAAAGATGCTCAAGGGGTTGTGGGTATATTTGGAGACGGCGCAAAATTGCACGACACAGTTGTTGGGGAAATATCACAAATTGTGCTTAATCGTCTGACAGTTGAATATCCACAATTTTTTTTCGATATAGATCAAGCATAAAAAAAGAAGAAATAAACGAAGCGTTAAAGAAAATTGACCCAGAATTAGGCCAAACCATTTTTGTACCAAATTCAAGCATTATCCCAGATGGTGGGATAATCGAAGTAAAAGATGATAACAGTATTTGGAGAGTACTACTTGTAACCGAAGCTAAACATCAAGGAAAAGACATTGAAAATATCCAAAAAGGAAATCTTGTTGGTAAAAATAACAATCAAGACTTGATGGCTGCTGGTAATGCGATAGAAAGGTCACATAAAAACATATCGGAAATCGCCAATTTTATGTTATCCGAATCCCATTTTCCTTATATCTTATTTTTGGAAGGTTCAAATTTTCTTACTGAAACTATTTCAATTAAGAGACCTGATGGAAGAGTAGTCACTCTTAATTATAATTCAGGAATGCTAAATAGATTAGATAGATTGACTTCCGCAAATTACGGAATGCCAATTAACACTAATTTATGTAAAAATAAATTTGTTAAACATAAAGATAAAACAATTATGCTTCAAGCAACTTCAATATATACACAAGGCAATGGAGAGAAATGGGATAAAGAAGAGATGCTAAAAATCATGTTAGAAGTTGCTAAGACTTCTCTTAAAGTACTTGGAAGCGATTTATTTAGCCAAATTACAAAGGGCAATAAAGCCAAATGAAAAAACTCGATAAAGAAACAGATAAAAAACTCAGCTCAGCTTTAAAGGTTATTTAAACTTATAAACCTAAGCCTAAAGCTACTAAAAAGAGTGTTAAAAAAGTTATCAAAGCTAAGGGGTGAGGGAGTTAGGCATATAATTCCCCCAAATTTAAAATAATATCTACATCCTGTTCTTTATCTTTTGAGTGTTCGTTTTGAATATTGAAGCAAAATATTCAAAACAAAGCGGGTAGGGTCTTTTGTTGGGCCAACACCTCGATGGGGAATATTGCTGTCGAAAATAATGGCATTTCCCGAAATGCTAGGCACCTTTTTTTTATCGATGATGGTAGCGCCATCACAGGTGTTTAAATGGTACACCAGTGAAAAGTATTTGTTGTCGTCGAAATCCTGGTCTACGTGATAAATTCCGGTAGAGGCTTTATTGTAGTAATTCCATAAAATACGCATCAGTTCTATTTTATGATAATGATATTTTGATTTTTGCATCGCTGATTCAAAAATATATTGAGCTAAAGTATTAAGCCCCTGGTAGGAATCATTTCTTTCTTCTTCAAGATGGCTTGTGTAAGACGTGAGCAAAAGCCCGGTGTCGGAAAATCCATCCATATTTTTAGCATAGGCCGTTTTAGCCATATCGGATTCAATTTTTGTGTCGTAGTGATCGGGAGAAAGGCGCCATCCGCCTTGGGCTTTAAGAAGATTAATGATGAATTGATTAAAATGGTCACTGCAAACATGGGGAATAAGTTCGAAAGAAGACATAAAATAAGTTAAAAAAATTAAATGATGAATTGTTTTATAAGACTTTATTCGTTCCTACATTTTTCACGTAAATCTTGATCCTGAATAAACCCACAAGCTGATTTGTAGCCGGAAGTGCCTTCGCAATAATACCGTTGATCAGAATTGTTAATTAAACCACACACAGCTGATGTTTTGGAGGTATGAGCTTCGCAAAGATGTCGTTTGTCTGAATCGTTGATAAGAGCGCACGGCCCTGGTGATTCTGTTGCCTCTGATTTACAGCGATATCTTAAGTCGTGGTCTGTAATGAACCCGCACTCACTCTCACCTTTACTCGCGACCCCTTTGCAATAATGGCGTAAATCGGTATCTATAATGAAGCCACAAGGAGTGGTGCTTTTTTCTTCTTTGGCCTCGCAAATGTGTCGGCTATCGGAATCGCCAATAAAACCACAGGAGGCTCCCGCGGCTTTGGTGATGACTAGAAGGCTAAGGATGCATAGGGTAGTTAAAAGTGTTTTTTTCATTTTTGATCTATGAAGGTTTACTGAGTTTTTTTTCAATCTGTTCAAATCTTTTTACCAAAAGTTCTAATGTTTTTTCCATTTTTTCTTGTTTCTTTTCTTCTAGGTCGACTTCTTTTTTTAAGGGAGCGATTTCTTCTTCCACTTCTTCTTTTAATAAGGCGGACAATAAGATACCTGTAAAACTGATAAATAAGACGGTACCGGTATACATTAAGAAGATGCCGATTAAACGTCCTGGAAAGGTTTGAGGTAAAAGATCCCCATAACCTATGGTGGTAATTGTAGAAACACCCCACCATAATGCATCGAAGTAAGTGTGTATTTGTGTATTTGGGTTGTCTTTTTCTAAATAATAAACGGCTACAGTTGCGATAAATAATAAGCCGTTTCCTAAAAGCGTTAAATAAATAAAGGTGGGGCTTAAAAAAACACGAAAAATCTTTCGTGTTTCATTTTTGAAGATGTGAGTCAGCTTCTTCATTGAAGAAACAAGAATGCCATATCCTTGTAGAAGGGTACAGAATAAATAATTAGTAAAAAAACTGAAGGAAACTAAATAACATCTCCCTTCAATGCTGGTTTTCTAGGTATTGTCCAGCCGAGTTGATGATATTAATTATAAGTGCCGATTTGATCTCTTCTTCACTTTCTGAAAAATCAATGTCGTCAAACCAACGATCATAGATGCTTCTGAAAATGAGTGTACGGCTTATTTGCCCGGTGTGAAAATGGAAAGGATGATCGATTATTTCATTATCATGTGATGCTTGAAAAGTCGCCTCGGCCTCTATTTTTTCTTCAATTGCTATTTCGAAGGAGCCGGTGATTACCCCATCGTCCCACGTACCGGCTACATAAGCGCTGTTTCCTGTTATTTCTGGTAAAGCGCTTAAACCAGGGCTTGCCAAGTTCTCGGGTGAAAATTCTAAACGATATTGGCAATAAGCAATGTCTGTGATCTTGGATGAGGTTAATAGGAGTTCCGTTAAATCCGTGTCTAAAATATTTTCAATATGCTCTAGGTGAAGTTCAAAGTTATAACCAGGCTCACATTCCGGATCATTTCCTTCGGAGATGAGATAAGCATGTCCCCAACTGAGTCCGGCTTTCTCCAATGTGATAGTGATAGCAAGATTATTTTGGAATGTTTTAGCGTCAATGCCATTAAAATAGTCGGGATAATGGCTATCGTTATCAGGGGTACCATGATGGATAACGCTGATGGTGAGTGTTGGTGCCGTATTGTTACTGGAGTTGGGGTTGGTTCTGGTACTGTTTACCAAGGTTTCGCCATTGCATGCGGTTAAGAGCAATATTGATATCATGAATACCCATGTAGAAAGAAATCTTATCATAAGTCTCCTTCTGGTTTAAAAGGCATAATAGGCGCCAAAACTTAATCCCCAGCCTACATCGTTGAGCAGAGCATTGCTGGTAGGGCTAAGCGTAGTTCCACTTTTTCGGGACAATTGGTCCACAAGAGCTATGTTTCCGGAAAGACTTAGCGTTAATTTTTCATTGCGATCTACCGTCCAGTTGATTTGAGGTTCTAAGAAAAGTTTCCATGATCCATTATCGAAAACGTTCGAGGCCGAAAAAATTTTGGTATTGGTGGCGAGAGCAAAATAGAGACGTTCTTTTATTTTGGGGGTATTAACCCCCAGGCCAAGATTGACCAAAGGTTCATGAGGGGAGTTGTATCCAAGACTGATGCTTGGTGTGAAAAAAAATGTCCAATCGGAATGTTTTAGGCCTGCAAAAGCTGTTAACTGTTGGCTGATGCTTTTTCGACTTAAGCCTTCTTGCTCATCGCCTGTCGGAAAACTCCATAGCGTTGAGACGAATGAAAAAAAACGTTCTCGGTCGAGAACTAAAAGTTTTCCTCCTAAGGATAGGTCTCCTAAGCTTGCGGTGTTTTTCTTGAAGTGATGGTCTAAGAAAGAAATGGGGATTTGGCCTAGCAGGCTGATTTTCTGATGAATGGCCCATTCACCCCCGAGTGTCCAAGTATAGATCTGTCCGATGCTCTGATCTATCTTAGAAAAATCGTAAATGCCATAAATACTGGAGGTAGGTTTTGTCTGAGTGCCTTGATAAAAAAATATTCGAGTTCCCGAAGAACTATGGCCTGAATGATGTGCTGCTACTTTAGCCGTGTTGGAAAATAAAAATAAAAATAGAAAAAATAAAATTTTGTATTGTTGCTTCATGACTGTGGGTTTTTAACAGGGGTTGGCTGATTTTGGAATTAGGTAAATTGCCACGGGAGATGTGGCATTTTGACGCAGAAGCTATATTTTTTTGAGACGTCTTTGAAGGGTTCGACGATGCAGTCCTAATTTTTTAGCTGCTAAAGTGATATTGCCACCACAATCATTCAATACTTTGATGATATGATCATTCTCCATGTCTTTTAATTGTGTTTGGAGTGAAGTCGGCTTGGTTTCAGATAAGGCCTGCTCAATGGATTCTGGTGTTGCTGGTTTAGTGAGATACGAGTTGGCGCCGTTTTTGATAGCCGCCACTGCTGAAGGAATAGTGCCATAGCCGGTAAGGATGACGATAGATGCTGTGGGGCAGAGGGTTCTTAGCGCGGGAATAAAATTTTGGGTGTTTTCTTTTCCCAGATTCAAGTCTAATAGAATATGCGTAGGTTGGAAAGATAGAGCTGCCTCCTTAGATTCGGTAATATTTTCTGCAAGGGCACAAGAAAAGCCGCGTCGTGATAAAGAGCGGACTAAACCTGCCGCTAATGTGGCATCATCTTCAATGACGAGAAGTTTTTTCACAGTTGATCCTTCTTTAAAAGAGTGGTGACACAAGTCCCTTGCCCTGGTTCAGATTCAATGCGGATTT
>CAZQCI010000082.1:0-9763 GCA_964592255.1 uncultured Nitrospiraceae bacterium
TCGTGATGGGGTAGTCATAAAAAGGCAGCTTGGGCTTTTTTGGCAATGGTATCCGCATCCGGCGATTCACACTTTAAATCAACAACCCCTGCAAAGGCCGGAATTAAATGCCCATAAGGCGTGCCTTCATTCTGCCTGGATGTTAAGGCGACCAAGTTAACTTGAGGATGCAAATGGAGCAGACGCACCAGCTCGATGCCGGTATAACCGGTGGCACCAATGACGGCGACAGATATTTTTGAAGTAGTAGGCATGAAGGTCTTTATATAGATATTTTACAGAATTGTCATCCCCACGAAAAAGGGGATCCAGAAACTCTTAAAAGGACTGGATTCCTCCGCTAGATGGACAGACAGGAACGACAGTAAATATTTATTATCGCTTGGAGTACTGGCTACGCTTACGGGCCTTACGATGACCGGTTTTCTTACGTTCCACAATACGGGAATCGCGTGTTAAGAAGCCGTTACGGTTAAGGGGTTTGCGATAGTCGGGATTAAGAGTCAGTAGAGCTTTTGCAATACCGTGACGTACGGCATAGGCTTGGCCGCTTAAGCCTCCGCCAAAAACATTGATGCGAACGTCAAATTTACCGATGTTGCCGGTGACTTCCATGGGTTGGAGAATAATCATTCGTAGAGTGGGGCGACCAAAATAATCTTCCCAATTGCGGGTATTAACAACAATTTCACCTTGGCCTGGGGTTAAATAAAGGCGGGCGATGGAATTTTTTCTTTTGCCGGTGCCGAAAAATCGTTTGATGGTGGGTGTAGCCATGGTCTTCCTCTCTTAATTACACTGCTAATTCTTTGGGCTTTTGAGCCGTATGGGGGTGTTTATCCCCTTTGTAGATTTTTAATTTTTTCAACATTTGCCGCCCTAAAATGTTTTTCGGGAGCATGCCTTCAACAGCCAAACGGAGCATTTCTTCTGGTTTTTGCTTCAACATATCGGCCGCGCCAATTTCACGGATTCCTCCAGGAAAACCGGTGTGGCGGTAATATGTTTTTTGATCCAGTTTGTTGCCGGTTAGCTTTACTTTAGAAGCATTGATGGCGACGACAAAATCACCTGTATCCATGTGGGTGGTGTACTGGGGTTTATTTTTTCCACGTAAAATGCGGGCAATTTCTGTAGCCGCCCGACCCAAAACCCGGTTTTCGAGATTAACCACATGCCAATTTCTAGAAACTTCATTCTTTTTTGCGCTATAAGTTGCCATTGCGAGTCCTTTTTTAAGGGGTCGGAATCTAGTGGATGAGGTGGACCCTGTCAAGGTAAAAGAGGGGAGTAAAGTTTTATAAAATAAAAAAGACACAACATTTTTATTTCTTAGGCGATAACCAAACAAACAAACTATTCAAAACATAAACCAACAGACTATTTACTATTTTTATGGGTAATTTTGACACAGCTATTCAATATTTAAAGGATCAATGGGTTTGGCCTCAGCAAGGGACTTTTGTTCTAACAGATGGTGTTTTGGCCGATGCCTTAACTGCGCAAGGGTTGAGTTCTCCTCAACCAAGAGACATTCTCGATTTGTTGTCCTCTCTATTGGGCTCTTCTTCTTTAATTCATCCCAATCTGGCTATTTCTGCCCGAGGGCATTTTGTGGTTGCGGGGAGAGTTACATCTACCCCTTTGACGTACGGGTCATCTAATCGAATTGGATTGATAGGAGGTGAAGGCGCTTATTCAGCAGTATTAGAAGTTGTTTTTGGCGACCGTGGTTATACTTTAGAGGGTTTTTCTAAAGTAGATGGGCTACTTTTAAATATGGATGAAGTTTTAGTTGAAGGAGCTTTGTTGCATGATGATGGACGATTCTATTTGCAGACAGGTTTGTTACACGGTGCGGCTTTTTTATTGGGACTAAATCCAGTGCTCCATCTTTTGCTATCCTACACTGCTTACGAAAGAGCTGAGATGAAGAGCAGAAGGATATTAGCTGATCACCCATGGGGAAGCGACGACTTGAGTGCATTAACTCATATGGCTTCTCGCCTAACTAATAGTATTAATGGTGCTGATGCAGAAGGACAGCGGAGAGATCGATTAAGTGTCATCACCTTATGGGGGCTTGCTTCTCTGATTGTAGGTCGGTTGCCAGACCAAGTGCGAATTAGGAATTGGGATAATGTCTTGTCCGTATCCCCAGGCTATCCCAATTATTCCAAACAAGAAACCCTTGATTGGTTGGGATATAAAATTCAGGAACAAAAAGATATTTTGTTTGATCCTACTGAAGTTCCTGAAAGAGATTTCCCAAAGAGGGTGAGCACTGTAGAAAAAGTGGCTCGACTTTCCTCTACATTACTTCCTGAGGATACTTTGCCAGTGTGTGCTTTATTGGATTTGGGCGATGGAGACGTTGCTTCTGTGGCTGGAAGACTGAAGGAGCAGTTAAATGTAGACTTTGATGATCAACTTCTTACTCCTGAACTGATGCCTTTAGCCTATGCTGCTTTGGAAATGGGAAGAATACCTAATGAATTGTCCTCCGCTTTAGGAATATCTTTAAGCAAGGCTCATGTGCCAGGTGAGACTAACGATACTCCATCTAGCGCTGTTGCTTTAGTAGCAGGACTTGGTGTTGCTAGTACGGCACTAGTGACTAGTACATCGTAGGCTTCCCAACAGTTTTTTTATTGGCGATAACCCAAAAATAACAAATAACGAGTGAAAGTGGTTTATGGGTTTAGATTCTAAGATCGTTGGTGTATCTGCTGGGCGTGATACTTCTGGTGTGGTTGATCCTATTCCATCAGGTGATGAGGGTTTAGATTCACGTCGTCCTGATAGTTATATTTCAGTTTTGCCCTTAACGGCATTACCTCCTCCAAATCAAGGCTCTTATGCTGTTAGAATGGCTGCCGCCCATGGTTTGGGTTTGCGCTTGGAGCAACGCCTGAACCAAGCATTGGTCCTTCATGTTCCCGGTGCTCTTTCTGATTTTGAGCGTACCTACGCTCGTGCTGATCAGCGCAACTATAATAAGCATGGTTTAAATTTTACCTACGCCGTTGTGAAGCGGGAGGACTTTCCCTATATGCTGGCTTTAGGGACCCCCGGCTTGCAGGTTACAGTGATGCGGCAAGGGGAAGCTGTCCCTTTATTATTTGTCATGGAAGATTTTTTTGCCAGGGTGCCTCTAGAACTACGGAGTACGTTGATTGAATTCATTGCCGTGCATGAGTATGGAGAAGCTGTTTTTGGAGACCATCATCAAGCCTCTTTATTGGAATTTGCCATTGCACAACGTGAAGGAGTTTTGGAAAAATATTTGAAGTTTTTGTCCCAAAAAAGCCTATTAAAGTTTAGAGATATTGCCGTTAATCGAATGATTCCAGAATTACTAAGGGAAGGCGAGGAGGTAGAACAGGGAGGGGCTGCAGAGCTGGCCGAGGTTCGGTTGGGGGAATCATCATCTGCCGATCAAGCCGCTGTATATCGAGATGGTTTTTCTTGGCCCCCTAATCTTTATAGCCTTTATTCTCAGCCTGATCGTGAAGATCAATATATAGCCCGAGATAAAATGGAGGAATGGGCAGCCCGTGTTACTGTTAATGAGCAGGTGCGGGATCATTTGGAATTAGCCGCCTCTCAAGCCTTAGAAGCGGGTCGCACCATGCTGGCATCCGAAGGACAAGGGCCGCAAGTTCTCAGAAGAGTATTCTCCGCTTTTTATCAAACTCTTCTGCCCTTGGCTCGGGAATTGGACAATGAAACTCTGAGAGCGGATTATATAGACGCTCCTCGGGCTGCAGCTGTGCTTCAAGATGCTTATCAGCAAATACAAAATGGATTACAAAACGCTCATTTAGCCTTGTTATTAGACACAGATCCTTTCTTTAAACGCTCCTTTAGAGATCATCTAGTCATTGCAGCAACCCATGCAGAATGGATTACAGAGTTTGGTCGTGCTTTTACAGACGAAGCAAAAAGAGATTCTTATGATTTATCGCAAGATCCGCCTCTTGCAGACCAAGCTGAGCATTGGTTGAATTTACTTTTAGATCAAGCAGCTCAACGAGGAGGAAATGAGCAAAAAGTACGTGCCGCTCTTGCGAAACATGCAAATATGTTAGGGGAGGTTATTTTTTACTATCTTCAAGCAACGCGCTCATTACCAGCGGATAACCCTCAATTACGTCAAGCCTGGTTTGATGTTTTTATGCCTCCTTTAATAGCGAAGGTTGTTGCTAAAAAACCGCAGGAAATAAGAGAATTACCCGATACTCTTCTTAATAACTTGCTCTCAGTCTTTAAAGCGGGTTTGGATGAGTCATCTTCTTTGTCTGCAACCAAATTACGAAGAGATTATGGTGTAGATTTTGCCAGTGATCGTTCTGTGATTAGAGATCCCAGCCCGGAGCTCCAGGCACGACGATGGGTTGCAGTTGCTGAAAAAGCCCCGGGCCACGCTTCTTGTGAATTTATTGCTCAAAAGCTTATTCAGCTAGAGGTAAAAGAAAGTTTTTTTATTCAAAAACTAAAAGAATATCCTCCTCCACTTGCCAGGGCGTTAGGGCGTCTTCTTCTTCAAAGAAATTTACCTTTAGACGAGGTTGTTGTTATCGTCGATCAAGTTTTGATTGTAGCACATGAGTTAGGCTGCCCTCCAGAAGCCGTGCCCTTAATTGTATCTGAACGTTTAGCTGATAGACTGAGTCATTTGGCTCAAGATTGGTTTGATGATGCTGATGTGTCCTTGAGTGATCCCATTCTATGGGATGGTCTGATACGTGATGAGGGTTTGCTGAAGGCCTTATCACCTACAGCTCAGCAGGGGGGTGTGTTGAGGCAGTCTTTAAGAGATGTGGATCCTGATTGGGTTGAGAGAGCTCAAGTTGCTTTGGCTACAAGCGATGATTCTCCCTGGGCTTTGTTGGCATTGGGAGACGCTCATAATTTTTCGAGTACTCCCGATGAAATTCGTCAACGTTGGTTTCTACAGGGACATCATAATATAGGAGATTTTAAGCAAGGAATGCGTGCTTTAGGTCATCGTTTGGTTTTTCTTGATAGGCCTAGTAGCCGGTGGGAAGCAGCACGCTGGCAATCTGAGTTACGTCGTCAACCACGGCAACAAGACTTTATTGTTTTTACTCAACGCTCCTTAGCTGCGGCTTCAGCTCAAGACGCTGTTGAATTAAGATTTATGTTTAGGGATTTTCCTAGCCCATTAGCGCGGTCTCTTTTTGCTACTTTGAATAGAGAAAGAAGAAAAGGAGTTGAAAGCGTGCTGCGTGGCAGTTCTTTAGTGTTACAGGATAGTTTAATTGATTTGGATCAATTGGCTCATATTTCCAATCCCCAGTCTTTAGATGATTGGGATGCTTTGCTCTCTGTTTATCATGCTCTCTGTGAGTTCAGTGTCAGTTATAATATAAATTGGGTGTCTGGGGAGCATCTGTCCGATGATCTTATTTCAGCTTTTTTGAAATCGGTGGATCCGGCTTTAAAGCAGTCAGCTTTATTGGCCTTAGTTGTTCGGGGTAAGTCTACGGCTATAGAGTATCTTTTAAATCACATGCCGGATCGTGATCCAGATTTAAGAGTAGCTAAAGAACTTTTGAGTTTACCCGCTATTGTTTCAGATGTGCTTACCCTTCCCGTGTTAAGAAAACTAGCTCCCTATAATAGTAAAGCTAAAGAAATGTTGGAAGCACGCCCATCACCTTCACGTGGTGGAACTTCTGATAAAAAAAGAGGGAGTGTTGCTTTGCCTATACTTCCGGCCCTTGTGGCATTAGGAGGTGGTGGTACTGTTCTGATGCAAAAAGGTGAGCCGACTGCGGCACTTCAACCTGTTGTTGAGGTTCCAATATCCTCACCCGATTCTGTGTGGCCTGTAGTGGCCACAGCCGCAACGATGGATCCGCGTGTAGAGGCTTGGACGATGCAGCTTGAAAACCAAGCCCCCGAGCTTTTGCCCGAATGGAATCAAGCGGTTTCTCTGTGGATGGAATGTGGAGGGTCCCTTGATTCCCTTGTTGTTAGCCAATACCCCGATTTGGGAGCTGTGTTACAGGTGGGGGGAGAAGAGGTAGTACCTACGACATCGGCAGAAATGCCACCGGCTGATTTAACTCTTCTGCCGGGGCTTTCTCTTTCAACTTCTGTCAGTATGTTAGCGTCAGGATAGTTAAGAGTGATGTCTTGACATCATATTTTGTGATGCTATGATGCATCATATGAGGACCACCCTTTCACTCGATAATGATGTTTTGGATCAAGCCCGGTTACTTGCTAAAAAAGGAAAACCTTTTCGTCTTGTGATTAACGAGGCTTTGCGAGCTGGTCTTGCGCTCTTGGCTTCTTCTCACAAAAGTAAGCGCTATGTTACCCGCCCCCACAAGATGAAACTTAAAAAGGGAGTTTCTCTCGATTCTATTCAGGAGCTTTTGTCTGAAATTGATGGGGAAGAAACCTCATGATTCTTGTAGATGCCAATATTCTCCTCTATGCGGAAGATGAAACAAATCCTCTTCATTCCAAAGCTAAACGCTGGTGGGATGCCCAACTATCCGGGGAGTCCCCGGTTTGTCTTTGTTGGTCGGTGGTTTTAGCCTTTATCAGAATTTCTACAAACAAGCGGGTTTTTGAAATGCCCCTTACTTTGACCCAGGCCATCGATCGGGTGCAAAGTTGGATCAATCAACCCTGTGTCAGAATCAGTGAGCCCAGCTCAGAGCATTGGACCCTTCTTCAAAAAATGCTTCACACCGGTCAAGCCAAAGGTAATTTAACAACCGATGCCCATCTGGCCGCTTTGTCTGTGGAGCATGGGTGCACTCTTTACTCGACTGATTCGGATTTTGGGAGATTTAAAAACCTGAAATGGAAAAATCCTCTTGAATGACTTCCTTGACATCTCTTCATCCCCCGCTATGATGCTGCAATGCGTCTTGAAGCCCCGCGGTTGAAAAAAAACTTTGTTACTTCTGTGGAAAAAATCGTGGGGCCGGATTCTTTGTCTAGCCGCCCTTTAGATCGCATCAATTATTCCCGCGATTCCAATTTCAAAAGCGTTATTCGTAATCAATATGGTCATAGGGATCCTCCTCCTGACTTGATTGTTTGGCCTGAAAAAGTGGAGCAGATTCAACAATTAGTGCAATTGGCGGGGCGGCATAAAATTTCGATTGTTCCTTATGGGGCTGGCTCTGGCGTATGCGGTGGGGCCATGCCTATTTTTGGAGGCATGATTATCGACCTTAAGAAAATGCGGCGCTTAAAAGTGGATGCCGACAATCTTTCTGCTGTAGCCGATGCGGGTATGATGGGGATGCATTTGGAAAATGAACTTCAACGTAAAGGATTTACTTTGGGACATTTTCCTTCTTCCATTGTGTGTGCAGGTCTTGGAGGATATCTTGCGGCACGTTCTGCCGGGCAAACATCATCCCGTTACGGAAAAATTGAAGATATGGTGCAAAGCCTGCAGATGGTTTCCGGCAGGGGGGATATTATCGACACGCGGGATGTCGCTAACCGTGAAGGAATTGATTTTAATCAAATGTTTTTGGGCTCCGAAGGAACGCTGGGTATTTTAACCCAAGCCACTTTGCGCATTTATCCCACTCCTCCTGCACAGGCTTTTCGGGGGATACGTTTTAACAATCTAAAGTCTGGCTTGGAGGCGATTCGTCGGATTATGCAATCGGGCCTTAAACCAGCAGTGATCCGGCTTTATGATGTGTTGGATACCCTTTTATTTTTATCCCACGGTAAAAAAGGGAAAAAAACCTCTCTTCCTGTTTTTTTAGAGTCTTTAGCCGACCTTTTGTATGGTCAATCGGTTAAAGCGGCGCTGCAGGTTCCTAAAATTTTAAGTATGGCCAGCCGCTTGGTTTCTTCCGGATGTCTTCTTGTTTTAATGCACGAAGGACACGAACGCCTTGTGGCCGAAGAACAAAAAACCGTTTTGTCCATCTGCAAAAATTTGGGAGGCGAAGATTTGGGTGAAGAACCCGGACGCGCCTGGCATGAACATCGTTACAGTGTTTCCTATAAGGCATCCGCCCTTTTTTATTCCGGCGCTTTCACTGATACCATCGAAGTAGCCACGACGTGGGATAAACTTTATCCTTTATATGCCGAAATGAAAAAAGCCATGGCCTCTCACGCTTTGGTTTTGGCTCATATCTCTCATGCTTATACCGAAGGTGCTTCTATTTATTTTACGTTTGTAGCTCCTTTACAAGGGTTGCGGCGTGCTGAAAAACTTTATGATCTTATTTGGGACCGAGCGATGAAGTCATGCCAGAAAGTTGGAGGCATTATCAGCCATCATCATGGTGTGGGACGGTTGAAAGCCAAATATATGAAAAACGAATGGGGTGAAGGTTTAGGATTGTATCACCTGTTTAAAAATCATTTTGATCCCAACGGAATTATGAATCCGGGAAAGCTGGTGTCGGATGCAGCTTAACAAGACAGCTCAATTGCTTACTTTCGATCCGCAAGTAAGCATTGAAGAAACCGAAAAATTCTTACGTTCCGAAGGATTAACGGGTGGGTATTATCCTCTTTCTGGTTATCATACTCTCTGGACCGATTGTTTAGCTGAGCGCCGACCTAATCTCTACTTCTTAAAATATGGCGGTTTAGAGGAATTATGTGCCGGAGGTTTGGTGAAACTTCCTTCTGGAAAATTATTTTCAACCAAAATTTATCCTCGATCCGCCACGGGTCCGGATTTACGTCGTGTAGTTTTGGGCTCACGTCATGTGTTGGGTGACTTTGAAGAAGTGACTGTGCGTTGTTTTCCTCTTCCCGAAAAAGAGATGTGGGGTTTAGTTTTGTTTGAAACATGGGAAGAAGCCCATGATGTGGTGCGCAAGATGATGGGTTTTTTCATCCGTCCGTTATGTATCCGTTTGCTTAAGGAAGAAGCGGCTTGTGTGCTTCTTGAAAATTTGGGGTACTCTGGGGAGGATCAAGTACTTTTGGCTTTCAAACTCAGTGGTTTGGCCCGTATGGTGGCTGCTGAAAAAGGGGTTATCAGTCATTGGGT
This sequence comes from uncultured Nitrospiraceae bacterium, assembly GCA_964592255.1. GTDB lineage: Bacteria > UBA10199 > UBA10199 > UBA10199 > SBBF01 > CAZQCI01. The sequence goes on from CAZQCI010000082.1 coordinate 9,026, forward strand.
GGAAGACAAGCAATCCTTTTGGCCGACGGATAAACGGCGAGAAGAAAAATTGGACCAAGAATTCTTAACAGCAGCTTCTCATCAAGCCATGTATGTTTCTTTGCCTAAACCTCTCAAGATGGAAAATGATTTTATTAAACAGATGAAGGAGGGTGCGTGTTAGAACAATTTGCCAAAGATATGGATTACTGTTCCGCTTGCCCACGCTTATGTCAATCGGCCTGCCCGGTGGCAATGAACAGCGGTAACGAAAGCCATTCTCCTTGGGGTTTGATGCAGACTATGAACAAGGTCCGCAAAGGTGAGTTGGATCTTGATCCGGAAGTTGCAGCGTTAAGCTATCAATGCTTGACGTGCAAAGCCTGCACTTCGCAATGTGAACACGGTATTGAAGTGCCTCCTGTGATGCAGGAAGTTCGGCAGTTGGCGGTGAATGCGGATATGGCTCCTCCTGAGATTAACGGATTTTTAACCAAATTTCATAAGCACAGTAATCCGTTTTCTAAAGATTTATTATTGAAACTAAGACAACTACTTCCGCCGCAGTATTTTGAAGAAACCAACGGTACTATTTATTATCCCAGTTGTACTACATTGGCCAAAGTTCCTGAAGTGGTCCAGGACACTTTTGAACTGTTTGAAAAACTAAAAATCAATTTCGTCAAAGTGTTTCCTGAAAACATTCAATGTTGCGGCTATCCTTTGTTGACGGCTGGAATGGAAGAGGAATTTTTAGAT
>CAZQCI010000083.1:0-7695 GCA_964592255.1 uncultured Nitrospiraceae bacterium
CAGTAATTTCCATCTTCGTCGGTGATTTTAAAAACGTAGGTTCCTGTGCTTGGATCCGCACTGACCAGGGTAACATCATTGTCCGGATCCATATAAACATCTCCACCATTCATGGTGTAAACGTAAGTACTACCGTCTAATTCAACAGTGTCTTCTGTAATGGTGGCGTCTTCTCCTTCACCATAAGTTTTATTGTGGGTGCTATAATCACTTGAAGCGGCATCCACTTCATCTTCTTCGGCTTCTTCTACTTCTTCAATCACTTGAGCCAATTCATCTTGAAGAGCACTGTCTTCTGGTAAATCGTTTGCATAGCCTTCGTATAATTCTAGAATATCTTGTAAATCTTCTTTGAGTTCTTCAACTTTATCTTCAATTTCTGAGTCCGATAAGCCTTGATCCACCAACGATTGAATGTAGTCTTCGTTGATTTTTTGTTGTTCTTCTTCGGAAAGCGCCGCATAGTCCTCTGCGGTCATGTCATATTGTTCAATATAATCAGCTGATGTTGAAGAGCTTGAAGTTGTCATATCCATACCCTGGTTAAATGTTAATGAGGCTAACCCCTTATAGGTTTTAGCAAAGAACATGCCACTTGTAAGAATGGACTTTGAATTTATAAGGTATTGAAAATATTAAAAAAATAAGATAAATTGACTATTAGTTTTAGGTAACGGGTCTTGAGTTTGGGGCTTAGAGACCTTAAATATTCAATAAAATGACGATTTTTTTCCTCAATATAAGAATTTTTCTCATTTTGTTCTTTTTAGCTCCTTGGCCTCTTTGGGCAGTTGAGCCGACGGACTGGAACTCCGTACTGCGCCATGTCGTTTATGATGCCTCGACAGGGAAGGGGGTAGGGCCTTTTTTTCAAAAAATTCAAACCGACGAGTTGAATCTTACGATCCGCAATTCTTCACCTTTGGATGAAATTCTTTTTTCCCGTTTTTTGCTAGAGTTGGGGCGTAATTTAGAACAAGTACGTGCGCCGTTTAAGAAAATTTCTGTTGAAGCAATGGGAACACAAAGTACGATTATTAAGGCGAATATTTTTTTACAAGACGCCGCTGTTTTGAACAAAGGAGATATTTCTGAACCTGAATTTTTAAGGCGTTGTGGCATCGCTATTATTGAAACATTAACTTCACTTAAGGAAAAAGCTCTAGCAGCCCATAAGGCAGGTCAAACGGATGCCGTGGATGCTTTACAAAAATGGATTGATGCACTTCCGGAGAATGATCCCCAAACTATTTTGCCTTTATCTCTTTTAGGTAATCTTTTGCGGCAACAAAATAAATATGATGATGCCATTGCAGTGTATCAGAAATTATTAACGGCTGATCCTCATTCCGGTTTTGCACTCAACAACATAGCTTATGTTTATTTTCAGACAGGGAAGTGGGATTTAGCCATACAGAATTATCAAAAATTTTTGGAAATAGAGCCGGATAATATCGTTGTGACGAAACAGTTGGTGGAATTGTTACGTAAAACAGGTGCTATCAACGGTGCTAACACTCTGTTGGCTAAGGCAAAAAGTTTGTCGCAAGACCCCGAATTATTTCTTCTACAAGGTAATTTGGCGCGTGATGCCCAAAAATACAAGGAAGCCGCCGCCGCGTATGCGGAAGGTTTCAAAATAGCCCCTCAAGATTTTCGTTTTTTGTTTAATCAGATTTTAGTGAGTTTGGACCAGAAAGATAAGGTAAACGCCAAAAAAATTTATAAAGAACTACAGACAAAATCTCCGAGCTTGGCGTCTCGTCTTAAAGAGGTGGATGTGTTGAAGGAATAATAGAATTTCTATCAACCGTCACCCCGTACTTGACACGGGGTCCATTAACTTGGATCCCGGCTTACATCCCTGCGGGACTTTTCCGGGATGATGATCTAAACCGCAAAATCAGATTGAGTTTGGCCGGGTTTTACAATGGTGGGACCTTTTTTCTGGCTGTTGGCAATGCTTTCCAATAATTGATCCGCAATCTGTAAAAAACGTTTGGCTTGGGCCGATTCTGGCTTTGCCAATACAATGGGTTTGCCTTCGTCACCCGCGACACGGGTTTCCAGTTCAAGAGGAATGTCCCCCAAAAAAGGGACTTTAAGTTCTGCCGCTTTTTTTGAAGCGCCATGGCTGGAAAAAATCGGTGTTTCGTGATGACAATGGGGGCAGGCGAAGGAGCTCATATTTTCAATCAGCCCTAAAATATCTACGCCCACTTTTTGAAACATGCTCACTCCTTTAACGGCATCTGCTAAAGCGACGTCTTGAGGTGTGGAAACAATTACGGCACCTGTGACTGATAAAAGTTGGGTTAACGACAGTTGAATATCCCCAGTCCCTGGTGGCATGTCGATGATCATGATGTCTAATTCACTCCAAGCCACGTCTTCCGTAAATTGTTGCAACATACGGGCAGCTAAAGGGCCACGCCATACGACGGCTTCTTCAGGTTTTACAAAAAATCCAAAACTAATGACTTGCAGGCCGTGCTGATGAATGGGGAGAATTTTCTTTTCGGCATTCACAGTGGGGGTGACATCGGCAAGCCCCATCATAATATGTTGGCTGGGTCCGTAGATGTCGGCATCCAAAAGCCCTACTTTTTTTCCCCGCTGAGCTAAGGCTGCGGCTAGGTTAACCGAAACGGTGGATTTACCGACTCCTCCTTTTCCAGAGGCCACAGCGATAATGGATTTGACGTTCGCGAGGCGTTTGGGAGTGGAGGTGACATTGGGGATCGGGGGAGTTGTCATAAAATTTAATCTTTCTTCATCTGATAAGTAATCGACTGACTGCGAAGTTTTTCCACCGTTTTTACTAATTTGTCAACGGTGGTATCCAGTTCCTCTTTTGTTGTATGCCGCCCTAAACCGAAACGAAGCGTGGACAGAATATATTCGTTAGTGTGCCCTAAAGCCTTGATCACGTAAGAAGGCTCTGTCGATCCGGAGCTACAGGCCGAGCCCGTGGAACAGGCAATATTTTTCATATCCAAAATAATTTGTTCAGCATTCATGCCGTTGAACGTGAGGCTAGCATTATGGGCCAGCCGATGGGTGAGTGACCCATTGACAGTGACGTGTTGAATACGTTGCTGGATATTTTTTATAAAATGATTACGCAAAGCGGTGAGGCGTTTTTGCTCTTCGCTTAAATTTTTCACACACAGTTCTAAAGCCTTGGCCATACCTACAATCCCTGGCACGTTGAGTGTGCCGGAACGAAGTCCGCGTTCGTGCCCCCCACCATGCAGAAGAGTTTTTAGAGGAATGGGAGGATTACTTTGATTCACATAAAGCGCCCCAATGCCTTTGGGTCCGTAAATTTTATGGGCTGAAAAACTTAAAAGATCGATACCCTCCGTTTTTACATTTACAGGACTATGTCCCACTGCTTGGGCGGCATCGCTGTGCAACCAAATACCTTGTTCATGACAGATAGTAGCAATCTCTTGAATGGGTTGTATTGTTCCAATTTCGTTATTGGCATACATGATGGAGCACAGGAGAGTGTTGGAACGAATGGCACGCCTGACATCATCCGGGCTCACAAATCCCTCCTCATCCACATCCAGATAAGTGACTTCGTGGCCTTGGTTTTCCAGCCATTCACACGAATCGAGTATGCATTTGTGTTCCGTTTTTTGGGTGATGATGTGGATTTTTTTATTGGCCCCCTCGGCTAATCCTTTTAGCGCTAGATTGTTAGACTCCGTAGCACCACTGGTGAAGATGATGGATTCCTTATGGGGGGCTCCCAAGTTTTTGGCAATGTTTTCTCTTGCCATTTCCACGGCTACGTTGGCCTCCCAACCGTAGGTGTGGCTGCTGCTTGCGGCATTACCGAATTTTTCAGAAAAGTAAGGAAGCATCGCTTCCAAAACTTCCGGCGCGACGGGTGTAGTGGAGTTATGATCGAGATAGATTTTCTGAAGCATTATGATGGTTCGACAAGCCACAGTGTGGCTTGTCGGAGGATTATCAGATCAAAACATTCCCAATTGCAAACGAGCCGCTTCACTCATTTTATCCGGACCCCAGGTCGGTTCCCACACTAGCTCCATTTTTACATCACTAATTCCTTCAATGGCTTTAATTTTAGCTTCCATTTCCCCAGGTAGTGATTGGGCCGCTGGACAATTAGGTGAGGTAAGGGTGAACTGAATTGTGGCTACATTTTCAGAGTTAATCTCGACGTTGTAAATAAGCCCCAGTTCGTAAATGTTAACGGGAATTTCCGGGTCAAAAACCGTTTGAAGCGCTTCAATGATTTTTGTTTTAAGATCTTTTTCTTCCATGTTCATTTAGGTCATTGCCAGCCATTTAACCGGGACGCTGCAATCCATGGTTCGACAAGCTTACCCTGTTCTGGATTGCTTCACGTTGCTCGCAATGACGACTTTATTCTTCCGTACTGACGGTTTCTTTTTTGTCTTTCAAAGCTGCCATCAAGGTGTGCCAGGACAATGACGCACATTTGACGCGCGCTGGGAACTCACTGACACCTTGGAAGATAATGAGTTTTCCTAAATCGGCGTCATCCTCGACTTTGTTTATGCCTGTAACTAGGTCATGAAATTTTTTAAAAATAGGTTCCACTTCAGAAATTTTTTTCCCTTTAAGATGTTCTGTCAGCATGGAGACGGAGGCGGTGGAAATAGCACAGCCACTACCTTCAAAGGACAAGTCTTTAATTACATTTTGTTCCACATCTAAATACAATGTGACTTTATCGCCACATAACGGGTTAAATCCATCCGCAGTATGGTTGCAATGCGTTAATTTACCGCGGTTGCGCGGATGTTTGGTGTGGTCCAGGATGACTTCCTGGTATAGGTCTCTTAAATCCGTCATATATTTTCATAACCCCTCCTAATTTCCCATTATCTTAAGGGGAGGAAGTATTCCCCCTCTTAAAGTAAGGGGGGGCTAGGGGGAGTTATTTTCATTTAAAAATCTCCAAAACTTTGTTGATGCCTTGGGCCAAAAGATCAATTTCTTCTTTTGTATTATAAAACGCCAACGAAGCCCGAGCTGTGGCGGGCACGTTGTAACGCGTCATTACGGGTTGAGCACAATGATGCCCGGCACGAATGGCGATATGATCCTGGTCTAAAATAGTTGCAATATCGTGTGGATGAATATCTTCCAAAATAAACGACACAATGGCTGATTTATGACGCGCAGTTCCGATCAGTTTTAGCTTTTTAATTTGTGATAGAAGCGAGGTGGCGTAAACTAAAAGTTCATGTTCGTAATCGGCAATATTTTTTAATCCGATTGAAAGAATATAATCAATGGCTTTGCCTAAACCTATGACTTCAACAATGGCGGGTGTGCCCGCTTCAAATTTGTAAGGGATATGATTATAAGTTGTCTTTTCAAAAGTAACAGACGCGATCATATCGCCGCCGCCTTGATAAGGCGGCAGGGATTCTAATAGAGCTCGTTTTCCATACAGAACTCCCACGCCTGTGGGACCAAACAGTTTGTGTCCGGAAAAAACGTAAAAATCACAATCGAGCTTTTGAACATCCACCGCTAAATGTGGTACCGCTTGGGCCCCATCCAATAAGACTTTGCTGCCATTGGTATGAGCCAGGCGGATGATTTCTTCCACCGGATTGATGGTTCCTAAGGCATTAGAGATATGGGTGATGGAAACTAGTTTTGTTCTAGATGTCAGATATTTTTTAAATTCTTCCACAATTAATTCGCCGGTATCAGTAAAAGGAATAATGCGTAAAACCGCACCTGTTTGTTCACACAGCATTTGCCAGGGTACGATGTTGGAATGATGTTCCATGCCTGAAATGATAATTTCATCCCCGGCTTTAATGAAGGCTTTGCCAAATGAGTGTGCCACTAAATTGATACTTTCAGTAGTACCTCGCGTAAAAATAATTTCTTGGCTTTCTGGAGCATTAAGAAAAGTTTGGACTTTTTTTCGGGCTTGTTCAAAAGCCTCCGTTGCTTTTTCACTTAAACGATAGGCCCCTCGGTGAACGTTGGCGTAGCTTGTTTTGTAAAACTCACTCATGGAATCGATGACGCTGCTGGGCTTTTGTGTAGAAGCTCCATTGTCTAAGTAGACTAAAGGTTTGCCACGATGCGTGAGTGATAAAGCCGGAAAGTCTTTACGAATGGTATGAACATCGAATGTCTGTTTTTGTTTTTCCATGTTGGGTTAATAGTCCCCTTCGCCATGACTGAGTTTCTTTTTAACCATTTCTTTAACTTTTTTCTGCAAATCTTCCGTTCTCAATTGGGCGATAATTTCATCGGCAAAAGCATAAATTAACAAAGAGCGTGCTTCGGCTTCACTTAAACCACGGGCTCTTAAATAGAAGAGGGCCTGAGCCTCCAATTGTCCGACAGTGGCTCCATGAGTACACTGCACATCGTCGTTGAAAATTTTTAACTGAGGTTCCGGATTAGCGGAAGCTGTATCAGAGAGAAGTAAATTATTTATTTTTTGGTGAGCATTGGTTTTGATAGCGCCTTCGTAGACGGTTACTAAGGTTCTTACTTCTCCTTTTGAAGAACCGTCCAAAATACCCTTAAATATTTGATTACTGGTGCCATGGGGTTTTAGGTGATCGAGACGTACTTGATGATTTAATTTTTGACTGCCTTGGCCCACGTATAAACCGTTTAAGGTACAGTCTGCTCCTAAACCGTCAAGAGTGACGTGTATATCTATCTTCGATTCTTTCGATCCAAATAAAAGTGAATTAAGAGTCATCCGGGCTGCTCGTTCGATATGGGCTTCGATGAGAGATTCGTGAACTGCGAGATTTCCTTCTTCTTGCACTCTTGTCAAGGTGAGCCCGGTATTTTCACCCAAATGAATATGCATTCTTTCTTTAGTGACGTGTGTTGTTGTGGAGCTTTCGTAGCTTTCAATCAGCGAAGCTTCGGCTCCTGATTCTAAGATAATCAAATTTTTGGGAGAGACACGAACAGGTGATTCTCCTTCGGTGATGAAAGCAAGATGGATCGTTTCAGTAATTCTCTTTCCTTTAGGGAAATAAATAAAGGCGCCTTGTTCAATAAAACCTTCTTCTACAGGTGAATAGTCGTAAGGTTTGAGAAGAGCTGCATGATTTTTAAGAGCGGAGTGAAAATCAGAAATAATGATTTCCTGACTTAAATCGCCGAGAGTGGATAAGTCTTCACGAAAACACGAATTGACGAAAACCATTTTGGGTATGCCTGTCATGCGTTGGCTCCCGTAGGCTTAACCCAAGCGTATCCTTTCTCTTCCAATTCCAGGGCCAGTTCTTTCCCGCCGGATTTGACGATTTTGCCGTTGGAGAGAACGTGGACAAAGTCCGGCACGATGTAATCGAGTAGTCGTTGATAATGAGTGACGACAATCATTGAACGGTCTTTATTTTTAAGAGCATTTACGCCTTGGGCGACAATTTTGAGAGAATCGATATCTAGACCGGAGTCGGTTTCATCCAGAATGGCTAGTGTGGGTTCTAACACGGCCATTTGTAGCACTTCGTTCCGTTTTTTTTCTCCACCAGAAAATCCTTCGTTGACCGAACGACTTAGGAAACTTTCGTTCATGTCGATGCTCTTCATCTTTGTTTTAATAAGCTGCAGAAAATCGATGGCATCCAGTTCAGGCAGTCCACGATGTTTGCGAATCGCATTGAGTGCGGCTTTAAGAAAGTAAGTGGT
>CAZQCI010000083.1:7705-9503 GCA_964592255.1 uncultured Nitrospiraceae bacterium
CCAGGAATTTCTACGGGGTATTGAAAGGCCAGAAAAATACCTTCACGTGCCCGTTCTTCGGGTTTTAATTCCAAAAGATTTTTTCCTTTGTATAACACCTCTCCAGCTGTGATTTCGTACCCCTCACGTCCGGATAAAATATGAGACAGCGTACTTTTGCCGGAACCATTAGGCCCCATCACGGCGTGGACTTCTCCGGGATTGACGGTGAGATCGATGCCTTTCAGAATGGCTTTGTCCCCCACGCGGGCGTGGAGATTTTTGATTTGTAATAGAGTTTCCATAAATTAATGATACATGTTTTATCGTCATTCCCGCGGAGGCGGGAATCCATGATTTTCTTTTTTATTATTTTTAATCATTACTGGATCCCCGCCTTCGCGGGGATGACAATTTATATTATCCCACGGCTCCTTCTAAACTTACACCCAATAACTTTTGTGCTTCCACAGCAAATTCCATAGGTAACTCTTTAAATACTTGTTTGCAAAACCCGTTGACGATCATGTTGACTGCATCTTCGGACGATAAACCCCGCTGTCGTAGATAGAAGAGTTGGTCTTCGCTGATTTTGGATGTGGAGGCTTCGTGTTCAATTTGAGCAGTTTTGTTTTTAATGTCTAAATCGGGAAAGGTGTGAGCCCCACATTTGTCTCCCATCAGTAAAGAGTCGCACTGCGAGTAGTTACGCGCATTCTCAGCACCCTTCATAATTTTAACCAAGCCGCGATAAGTATTTTGCCCGTGACCGGCGGATATGCCTTTAGAAACAATAGTGCTGCGGGTGTTTTTTCCAATATGGACCATTTTAGTCCCGGTGTCAGCCTGTTGATAATTATTGGCCAGAGCAACGGAATAAAATTCACCGACGGAATTATCCCCCTGCAGAATGCAGCCGGGGTATTTCCACGTTATGGCCGAACCCGTTTCTACTTGGGTCCAAGAAATTTTAGAGTTGACCCCTAAACACTTGCCGCGTTTAGTGACAAAGTTATAAATGCCACCACGCCCATTTTTGTCGCCAGGATACCAGTTTTGAACGGTGGAGTATTTGATGGAGGCATTGTCGAGGGCTACAAGTTCTACAACCGCGGCGTGCAGTTGGTTTTCATCGCGCATGGGCGCCGTACAACCTTCTAAATAACTGACTTGGCTTCCTTCTTCAGCAATAATTAGGGTTCTTTCAAATTGCCCTGTTTCGGAGGCGTTGATACGGAAGTAAGTGGAAAGCTCCATCGGGCATTTAACACCTTTGGGAATGAAACAGAATGAGCCATCGGAAAAGACGGCGGAATTTAATGCGGCAAAAAAATTATCAGTGTAAGGGACCACAGAGCCTAAATATTTTTTGATGAGCTCCGGATGATGAACCACGGCTTCTGAAAAAGAGCCGAAAATAATTCCTAATTCGCTTAATTTTTCACGAAAGGTTGTGGCGACGGAAACACTGTCGAAAACGGCATCGACGGCTACGTTGCTTAAACGTTTTTGTTCATCCAACGAAATGCCTAGTTTTTCAAAGGTGGCACGCAGTTCGGGATCCACTTCGTCTAAACTGTTTAACTTTTTCTTTTGCTTAGGTGCAGAATAGTAAATGATGTCTTGATAATTGATTTTTGGATAATGCACATTGGCCCAAGTGGGTTCTTGCATTGTCAGCCAATGGCGATAAGCTTTAAGGCGAAACTCCAAAAGAAATTCAGGCTCTTTCTTTTTCGCCGAAATCATTCGTACAACGTCTTCACTCAGTCCTTTAGGAATCGAGTCAGTTTCAATATTGGTTACAAACCCGTATTGA
>CAZQCI010000084.1:0-7018 GCA_964592255.1 uncultured Nitrospiraceae bacterium
CTTTTTTTGGAGCGGGAAACGAGGCTCGAACTCGCGACCCTCAGCTTGGGAAGCTCGCCGCCTCATTCCTTACAAATCATTATCAAACAAAGAAACGAATGCAAGTAACGAATAATGCTAACGAACTAAAAACTTCACAAAAGCTTCTGGGAAATGGCCCAAGAGTCACTGTGAGGTCAATTCAAGGTCAATACGCACTCAATTGTGGAATTAGAGTGGAATAAAAGTAACACAAAACAAACTGATTACTAATTTTTTACAGCTCAAAAAAGCTGACATTTTCGGACATTTTCGTGCACAAAAAAAGAGCCCAAAGGGAAAATACCTTCGGGCTTTTTTAATATAATTAATAATTTCAATAACTTAAATATTTAAACTATATTTATTACTTTTAAATTTGATTTAAAACATAAAAATAATGTAAAATATATAGTATGATGAAATCTTTGGCAGGCTTAGGAAAAAAAGAACGGTTTCAGCTTAGTCAGGTCCTCAAAGCCAATCCGCCAGTTATTACCTCTCAACAAGCAGCAGCGGCATTAAAAATCAGTGCCAATCAAGCTTCTCAACTCTTAGCTACGTGGAATCGCAAAGGCTGGCTCTCACGAATCAAGCAAGGTGTTTATATCCCCGTTTCTCTCCAAGCGAATAATCCCGAAGTCATGGCTGATGAACCTTGGGTATTGGCAAAAGCTCTCTTCAATCCTTGTTACATTGGCGGTTGGTCAGCGGCGGAACACTGGGATTTCACCGAACAAGTTTTCAACTCAACAATGGTATTTACTTCTCGCAAGGTTTTGCAGCGAGAATTGAAATTAAAGGGCGTCACTTTTACACTGAAAACCACAAAACAAGATCGTCTCTTTGGAACAAGCAATGTCTGGTTACAAAATCAGAAAGTTGAAATCTCTGATCCAACCAAAACCATTGTCGATGCTTTCAACAACCCCGCCGTTGTCGGAGGCATCCGCATGGCAGTGGATATGTTGGGCCGTTATATGAAATCAGAAAATAAGAACCTGGATCTCATTTTGAAATACGCGGAACGGATGGGTAACACCGCCATTTGCAAAAGACTCGGCTTCGTTTTTGAATCGCAGTATCCTCAAGAAACAACCTTCATTCATATTTGTCGCAATTCTTTAAAATCCGGCTACTCCCAACTTGACCCTTCCACTCCAGCAAAAAACCTGGCAACAGCTTGGAGACTCTGGGTAGCCCCAATTTGGAAGAAAGGCTTTCGTGATCACGATTGATGAAATCAGAAATGTGGCCGCGCAAGTTCAATTGGCCACTACAGTTGTCGAAAAGGACCATGCTCTAGGTTGGCTACTTTGGGGAATTCGTCAGCACACCGCACTCAATCAAGACTGGATCTTCAAAGGCGGTACGTGTCTCAAAAAGTGCTACTTCGAGACATACCGATTTTCCGAGGATCTGGATTTTAGCTTACGAAACTCTGAGCAGCCCAGCATTGACACGCTTACAAAAATCTTCACTGAAATTTCAGACTTGATTTTGCAGGAATCAGGTTTGGAATTCATGAAGCCGTCAATTCAATTTGAAATCTTCCAAAATCCAAGAGGTTCACTCTCTGTGCAAGGAGGCATTAAATACAGAAGCATTGTTCGTCCAAACGTAGGCGTTCAACAAATGCAACGTATCAAAATCGATCTGACTTTGGACGAACCGGTCGTCTTGCCGTCCATCATTAAAATCGTGGATCACCCCTACTCTGATAATCCGGCGGAGAAAATTTCAGTGTTAGCTTACTCCTACGAGGAAGTCTTTGCGGAAAAGGTTCGCGCCTTGGCGCAACGGCTTCGTCCAAGAGATTTGTACGACGTGATTCATCTTTATCGCAGGATGGATCTTAAACCGGATCGACAAAAAGTTTATGACACTTTGCAAAAGAAGTGCGTACTGCGAGGCATTGGGATTCCCACGCATGCAGCCATACAAACCCACGAAAACCGATCGTTTCTTGAATCCGAATGGGAAACCCAGCTCAAACATCAGATTCAAGTTCTACCGGATTTTCAAAGTTTCTTGGATGATTTACCACTAGCACTCGAATGGATCGGAGGATCAGAACCCGAAGAACTTGAACCTATTTCATCCTCAGAGACTGGTGAAGAAGAACAAGAGATCAACATTGAGGCAGTCAAAGATTTAGTGCCCCCTGGGCCTAGCAGTAATTTTATGGATCGTATTCGCTTCGCCGCAGCAAACCGCTTCGTTGTGAAGCTGGGATACGATCATGATTTTAGAGAAATAGAGCCGTATGCGTTTGCTCGAAGTTCGGACGGAAATCTGTTATTGAGGGCCATACGAACCAACAACAGAGAGGCCAGAACATATAGGTGGGACCGTATCCAAAGCATCGAAGTAACCACAAAAACTTTTGCTCCAGAATATCAGGTAGAAATCACGTCGGCGGGTTTTTTACCGGTCCATCAGTTGAGCAGAAGATCCAGCCAAAGAAGATTCAGTTCCCCTAGATTATCAAGATCGTCAGGACCTGTTCATATTTACAAATGCCCTGTCTGCGGTAAACCCTTCCGTCGAAAAACAAGAACTGGGCAACTCAAACCACATACGGATAAATACGGTGCCAGATGTTCTGGAAGACGTGGAGTATATGAAAGGACTGATTACTGATTACTAATTTTTTACAGCTCAAAAAAGTGGACATTTTCGGACATTTTCGTGCACAAAAAAGAGCCCGAAGGGACAATATCCTTTCGGGCTTTTTTTGGAGCGGGAAACGAGGCTCGAACTCGCGACCCTCAGCTTGGGAAGCTGATGCTCTACCAACTGAGCTATTCCCGCTTACTTAAATGGCTTCAATGAGTCAAAACAAACACTTACCACCTTTTTAGCCAACAAAAAAGATGAGCTGCTTCTACCCAAAATAATAGACTTCTAGCAATGAAAAAGTGCCTTAAAAAGGAAGAGAGGAAGAAATGGTTATTGTAAAGCCACCTTGTGGGCAGCATTATTTTTGATATTACCCATGTAAACAACAAGTTTTTGGTTAGGATAAAGATTATTACCCGATAAACGATTCCACGATTTAATTTGGCCAACGGTTACTTGATATTTGCGAGACACATCCCACAAAGTTTCACCACGTCGGACGGAATGGATAATTTTTTTACCAACCGCTGCATTGGCTACACGTGCCGGACGATCTTGCGCTGGTTTTTTAACCGAAGCTCCCGCTTTTTTATTCTGTAAGGCAGTCACAGCATCAAAATAATCAATAGGTCCTTCTGTCTTTTGGGCTTGTACTTCTTGGGCTTGAGGAGCTTGCTCTGGAGCCTGCTCTGGAGCTTGTTCGAAAGTTGGCTGAGGAAAGTCATCATTTACCGCGACAACAGCGACTTCTTTCTTCTGAGATTGAACAACAGGTGTACGAGCTTGAGCTACCATCGCCGGAGCCGAAGTGCGGGGAATCACTAAGCGACTCCCTACTTTTAATTTTGATTTAGTGGAAAGGCCATTCGTCTGAGCCAAGTTTTGCGGGGACACACCATAACGCTTTGCCACACTAGCCATAGTGTCATGACGATGCACTTTGTGTGATACTAAACGAACTCGCTCACTAGCCGGCACCTTGGCGTAATTTTCCTGAAATATTTCACAAGTCCCTTTTGGAACATTGACCTGAAATTTTTCTCCCGGAGGGGTTACGCCCAAAACTAAGGATGGATTGAGAGAATGTATTTCTTCATAAGTGGAACCTGTGCATTGCGCGACTACGGATAAATCGGTGGCATCACTCACCATCACACGATCCACAGCGTGGGGATCTTGAAAAATGGAAGAAGAAAATCCGTAATTTTTATAATTTTTGGCAATAATCGCAGCTGCTAAAATTCGTGGAACATAATCCGCTGTTTCTTGTCTTAAATAACGACGCTTACCCGTAGTTAATGTCCAGTAATCGCGTGAACCAGAACGAGCAATCGCACGGTTTACCGAGCCCGCACCGGCATTGTAAGCTGCAAAAGCCAAGTACCAATCGTTATAAGTCTTGTAAAGATCACGCAAATGTTCAGCAGCCGCACGCGTTGCTTTTTCGATATCACGACGCTCATCTACATAACCGCCGGATTCCAAACCATAAAGTTTTCCGGTACTGCGAATAAACTGCCAGGGTCCGGCAGCAGCAGCACTGGAATAAGCATTAAGGTTAAAACCGCTTTCGATCATGGCCAAATAAATTAAATCTTTCGGCAAATGATATTCTCTCAGCACATCTTCAATAATAGGACCATAACGCCCCGCACGACCCAGCCAACGTTCATAATGAGTACGCAATTTACCCGTAGTAAAGGCTTTAACCCAATAATCCACTCGGCTATTACGGGTAAGAGGAATATCGAATCCACGACGAGGACGCCACGTTGAAGAATGGTCATCGTCATCAAAAGAAGAGGCTAAACGGGGAAAGTCAATCTGATCAGGTTCACTGATGTCTTGATTTCCATCCGATTCCATTTCTTTTTTGATCAGATAACCCACCCCATTCATACGACGACTTTTATTATTAACGGCCATCCCAGCAGCCAGCTTATGGTTAGGCTGTGTATCAAGAGAGTCTTGGGAATCTTGCTTCAGTTGATTATTAATAGTGGAACTTAAATAGTCCTGGTCCGGATTATCAGGGGCCGAATTGTAGTTTTGGGACGTATTAACAGAAGAAAAACCACCTCCACAGGCCGATAAAAGCCCAAAGGCAGTAAAAAAAGAAAAGCGCACTAATGTCTTATGTTTCAAAACACACCTCCTACCCCACGTTATTCAATGAGTCTATAAATCTTTATTGATCTTTTAATGAAAACCTAACTAGTTGAATCCCTTATTATTTTTCTATTTTTTGGATGGATGTCTTTAAAATTTAACCTAATATAACTTGATTTTATACGAAAGTTCAACCTTTTTGGCTCAAAGATAAAAAAAAGATCAAATAATATATTATACGCCGTCCAAAAGAATCTTATCGTCTACTTCGTATAAAAGTTGCTTCTTTAATTCATCAAATGACCTTAACCCTAAAAATGGCCCATTTTGAAAGTCATGAGTAAAAAACATCATTGAGAACAGTAAGTACCCCCTATTTCGACTTAAAAACCGCATTGCCGACTAAAAAATCAGGCGAAAAAGAAGATACAGCAATAACCCCCCACTGACCCCCCCAACCGAATAAAGAAAATAAATCCAGCTTTGAGGACGCCCTAAGCGTTCTTGTTGTTCCCAGCGAGGATCCCCCAAACGGGCCCTAAAACCCGTCATTTCACCATCATCCACCAGCCCCTGCCTTCTTTTTTCTTCTTTTTCCTTATCAGCTTGAACTTTTTGCCTATCCTCACGCAAGGCTTGCTCCAAGCGGGATAAAGCCCCCGCATTGGTTGGGTTTTTAAGCTGGGCCATCAAGGCATCACGAGCCGCTTCTTTGGAAGCTTGACTGGGCACATCCGGAACATGAGCTAACTGGATAAAATTAAGTTCCTCCCCCAACTTGGCCAATAAATCTTTAGGCACAGCATCTCCGGGAGTTAACTGCTCCAGCAATTGCAGTAATTGAGGGTTATCCACCAAAACTTTAGCAAATTTTTCGGCGACAATTTTATCTCCCATCATAAAATTTAAATCAGACACTAAGGTCATACCTTTTTGATTTGCCATCGCCTTATATAAACCGCGAAACAAGGCATTCACCAACTGGCTCATACTTCGGGTCATGGGTGCTTCGGTATTACCCATTTGCAACATATTGGAAAAAAACTCCTTCCATCCAGCTTCGTTTTTGGAAGCCCATTGCGCCAACTTACCTGTAGGTAAATTAGGGATAGGATTTTTGGTATGCAGGGCTTTTTCAAAATCACTGGTAGGGCCTTTTCCAGGCTCAGAGGTAGGCAATTCCGCAAAAGATGGGGCCTTGTCGGCCTCACGTTGCTCCTGAACTTCAGAGTGAATAATTTGTCGGATATTTTGTTTATTAGCAACCTGATGGCGCAAACCAAAAAAGCGGCTCAACATGTTTTGCTGTAATTGATCTCGCTCACCTTCTGGCAAAGCTCGTTGTGAAACGTATCTTTGAAAATGGGAATCTTTCAAACCGGGCTGACGAAAAATAGGATCCCGCAATAATTCACGATAATGTTCCGGAGTGGCCGGGTTACGTTGAAACTGACGAGGCTGAGGCGTATTGCGCTCCGTTTGATGATATTCAATTTTGTGCCCTAATCCTTCTTCCGATTGATGGACCGATTGACGAGCCTGAAAAGTCCGGTCGCTACGGTTATCGCGATAACGGTCGGCAACATCAGCTTCCGGCTTAGGCCCAAGCGCCTTGGGTAACTGCTGTTCAACAGGATTTTGAGTTTCGGCTTGAGGTTCACCCGATTCGATGGGGTTGACGGGATTAACTGGACTCGCGGGATTGGGCACGTTTGCCATAATCAAAATATATCATGGGCTTATCAGAATTTCCTAGGATTAAATCCACTATCAAAAAAGAAGTGACAGTTTACCTGTTTCCATTTATGACTCCTCTACTTTTTAGTTTATTTAAATCCTCCAGAGAGGGTTTTATTTCCTGTCATTTGTGGCAAAAAGTTATTTTTTTTGATATCCCGCGGCTTGCGCCGGATGCCTTCATTAACTTTGAAATCTTTCTTCAAAAATATCAGCCTTCTTTTAACAAGTTTAATTATCCTTTTTCTTTTAACAGAAATGAGTTTTCAGATCATGGGTTATTCTGGAGCACTCTACGATTACAGCCCAGAAACAGGATTACCAATTTTAGTACCTTCAAAAACATTTAACTACATTCAGCCTTGTTTTAAGAACAAAATCGTCACCAATTCACGAGGATTTCATGAAAAAGAATTTGTCAAAAAAGCTCCTGGCACTTTCCGCATCTTGATTTTGGGGGATTCTTTTGTCGAATCTTTACAAGTACCATTGAAAGAAACGTTTCATAGTCTTTTAGAAGATAAGCTCAATG
>CAZQCI010000084.1:7028-9287 GCA_964592255.1 uncultured Nitrospiraceae bacterium
CTCCATGCCTATAACCCCAACATACATTACGAGGTCTAGTCTTTAGGCCGCAGCGGAAATGGTAGTGCAATGAATTATCTTTATTTAAAACACGAAGGAGCCGCCCTTAAACCCGACTTAGTCATTCAGGCTTTTTTACCCATTAATGATTTTAGAGATGATTCCAAACAAATTACCCGCGAACATATGGCCGATACCAACGATCCATCAGGCATGGAAGGAAAAGTGTATCCCCAACTAAATGCCAACGGAAACTTAAATATACAAGACTTAGAAGATCAACTCACCCGGATGAAAAAAGAAAAACAGAGCACTTTTTTAAGAAAGCTGGTTAAAAGATCAGCGTTTATTCACTGGTTTAAAGAAAAATGGGCTTTAGCTCGAAGAAATTTAAAACTAAAAGAATCAACAACACGAGTAGAAAAAAAATCACCTCTAACATCTTTGGTTTCTATTCCAGTGAATCGCCGCATTTTTCTTAAAAACCCTGGTAAAGAATGGGAAGACGCTACAAATCTTGAAAAGGAACTCATTCGGTCCATCCGAGATTTTGCCCAAAACCTTCAAGCCAAATATCTGCTCGTTTCTTTAGCGGATGGCCTACGTGTAGAGCATCAGTTAGAAAAAGAAAAATACTGGAATGAGCGTGATTTTGTCCTGGACCAACCCGAACAAATTTTGGCAAGAATAAGCCAGGAATTAAATATCGCTTATACTCCTTTTCTACCAGCCTTTATAGAAAAGGAAAAAGAAAACCCCATCTCCATTAGTTTTACCTGTGATGGACATTGGAACAAAGAAGGGCACGAGTGGGCAGCCGATGTTCTTTTTGATACTTTAATTAAAAGTGATTTGATTCCTAAAAAATAAAATGAGCACACAACCAAAAGACAAGATCTTTATTCTGGGTATTTCGGCTTTCTATCACGACAGTGCCGCATGTTTGGTAGAAAATGGAAACATTATTGCTGCTGCCCAAGAAGAACGTTTCACCCGAAAAAAACACGACGCTGCTTTTCCGTCCCATGCCATTGCTTATTGTCTTAAAGAAGCAAAAATAAACCTTAAAGATGTCTCTCAAATTATTTTTTACGATAAACCTTTAATCAAGTTTGAACGCCTACTCGAAACATATCTGGCTTATGCGCCAAAGGGATTGATTTCTTTTGTCACCTCAATGCCGATATGGATTAAAGAAAAACTTTTTTTAAAAAGCCGTCTTAAAAAAGACTTGGCCCATGCTGGAAACTGCAAAAAAGATGAACTTCCTCCTCTTCTTTTTGCCAGCCACCATCAATCGCACGCAGCGTCCGCATTCTTTCCCAGCCCTTTTGAAGAAGCGGCTGTACTCTGCCTTGACGGCGTAGGCGAATGGGCCACCACCACAGCCTGGAAAGGGTCGGGGAAAAATTTAAATTTATTGTGGGAAATTGATTTTCCACACTCACTTGGTCTTCTGTATTCCGCCTTCACCTATTACACCGGTTTTAAAGTCAACTCTGGTGAATACAAGCTGATGGGATTAGCCCCTTATGGTCAGCCCAAATATGCCAAACTTATTTTGGAAAAAGTTTTGGATTTAAAAGAAGACGGAACATTCCGGTTGAATATGGAATATTTTAATTTCGCGACTGGTTTGACCATGACGGGACCGAAATTTCACGAACTTTTTGGCGGACCACCACGCAAACCCGAAAGCCGGATTACCCAACGTGAAATGGACATCGCCAGTTCTATTCAACAAGTCACCGAAGAAGTCGTTCTTCGTTTAGGGCGAACTTTACACCGTGAAACAGGTAGCTCCTACCTCTGTCTTGCCGGAGGTGTTGCCTTAAACTGTGTCGCCAACGGACGCTTATTACGCGAAGGACCCTTTAAAGATATTTGGATCCAACCCGCCGCCGGTGACGCTGGAGGCGCTCTGGGTGCGGCCTTGGCCGCTTGGTACCAATATCATGCGTCAACCCGAACTATTGAAAGTAGCGACAGCATGAAAGGCTCTTACTTAGGTCCACAATATACCAATGCAGAAATTAAAAAAGAGCTCGATGCTATCAACGCAGTTTATTCCGAAATGAGTGAACAGGAATTAATGAAAGGCTCTGCAGAAGTGTTAGCGGAAGGCAAAGTCATGGGCTGGTTTCAAGGAAGGATGGAATTTGGCCCGCGTTCTTTAGGCAGCCGCTCTATCATCGGTAATCCTCAAGACACCAAAATGCAATCGGTGATGAATTTAAAAATTAAATATCGAGAATCTTT
>CAZQCI010000085.1:0-9219 GCA_964592255.1 uncultured Nitrospiraceae bacterium
GTCCCACCATTTCCAATAATTCCACAACACGTTCGCGCCTTTTATTTTTTGGAACCACATGATGGATGATGAGGGGTTCGGTCAACGTGGATTCCACAGTCATCCGTGGGTTTAAAGAGGCATAAGGATCCTGGAAAACAATCTGCATCTGCGAACGATAGGGACGCATCTCTTTAGTACTAAGAGTAGTGATATCCTGGCCATCAAAAATAATTCTGCCAGAATCCGGTTGAATGAGTTTAAGAATGGTACGCCCCAAAGTCGATTTGCCACAACCACTTTCACCGACAAGCCCCAATATTTCACCGGGATTCACATGAAGAGACACATCTTCCACCGCATGAACAAAAGAAGTAGGACGTCCCCAAAAATTGCGGGTAGCCGGAAAACGTTTGATCAAATTTTTAACTTCCAACAGAGGCATAAAAAAATTTCACTAAAAAGGATTCCAACAACGGACCCAATGCTTTTTATCTTTTTCTTCAAGCAGTGGATCCTCAAGACGGCAACGATCTATAACCGAAGAGCATCGTTCTTGAAAACTACACCCATAGGGAAGACGCGCCAAGTGAGGAACAGAACCAGGTATTGTCTTAAGACGTGTCTCCCCTTTTTTCTTCAAACTAGGTATCGATTCCAACAAACCTTTGGTGTAAGGATGCCGCGGATGGGCAAATAAATCTTTAACGGAAGTTCTTTCGGCAATTTTGCCAGCATACATCACAGTCACTTCTTCCGCATATTCAGCAACTAAACCCAAATCATGTGTAATTAATAAAAGAGACATGCCCATTTCACGGACTAATTGCTGCATCAAATCCAAAATCTGGGCTTGGATAGTTACATCCAAAGCCGTAGTCGGTTCATCCGCAATCAAGAGGTCGGGCTTACAAGAAAGTGCCATAGCAATCATGATGCGTTGACGCATACCGCCACTCATTTGATGGGGATAATCATCCACACGAAGTCCCGGATTAGAGATACCCACTTTTTCCAAAATCTCAATGGTACGAGCCCTCGCCTCACGACGCGAAACTTTTTGATGAATACGAATAGCTTCCCCGATTTGGTTACCAACTGTAAAAACCGGATTAAGACTGGTCATGGGTTCTTGAAAAATCATGGCAATGCGATTGCCTCGGATAGAACACATTTCTTTCTCGGACAGTTTCAATAAATCGGTTTGACCAGATAAAATAATTTCCCCCGACTGAATTTTGCCTGGTGATTGAATCAGACGAAGGATAGAAAGAGCCGTCACACTTTTACCGCAACCGCTTTCACCGACTAAGGCCACGATAGAAGCCTGGGGAACTTCCAACGAAAGGCCATCAACAGCTTTGATTAAACCGGAAGGAGTATCAAAGACCGTATGGAGATTTTTAATTTCTATAATATTATCCATTTGGTTGTATTATTTTTCCCGCAATTTTGGATCCATCGCGTCGCGCAAACCTTCTCCCACTAAATTAAACAAAGTCACGGTTACAAAGATAGCAATACCTGGAAACAAAGTAAGCCACCAAGCGATATCCATAAAGTCACGCGATTGCGATAAAATATCACCCCAACTGGGAGTAGGCGGTTGAATACCAAACCCTAAAAAGGAAAGGGATGATTCCGTCAAAATAGCGGAAGCCACTCCAAAACTGGCCGACACCATCACGGGAGACAAAGCATTAGGCAAAATATGCCGAAAAATCACTCGATGAGAGCGAGCCCCCATGGCTTCGACACCGGTTACAAATTCCTGAGAACGTAATTTAAGAAATTCCCCCCGTACAAGACGGGCCACCCCGGTCCAACCCGTGGCTCCAATAACAATCATGATATTAACTACCCCCGGGCCGATGAACGCTATCACGGCCAGAATGAGAAAGAAAGTTGGAAAGCACATCACCACTTCCATCACCCGCGAAAGAACAATGTCGATTGTCCCTCCATAGTAACCAGCCAATGAACCAAAAAAAATCCCCAACAAAACGGAAATACCCACAGCCACAAAACCAACGGATAGCGACACGCGGGCTCCATAAACTAGGCGTGACAACACATCCCGTCCTTGCTCGTCGGTCCCTAACCAGTGTGAAGACTGCGGCGCCACTAAGGCCGATCCTAAATCGTACTCGGTAGGAGAATAAGGAGAAATCCAAGGAGCTAAAATAGCTGCCAAAAATAAAAGCAAAAGCAGACTCAGGCTGAAGCGATTAATCTTACTTTTTAAATAACGATGTAAAACCATGTTACCTCGCTTCAAATGTAATGCGCGGATCCACCCACACATACAAGAGATCAGAAATCAGCAAGCTAAGCAGTGTTAAAAAAGCCGAAATAGTGGCAATACCCATAATGACGTTATAGTCCCGACCCAACACCGCTTCGAAAGAAAGCATTCCCATCCCCGGAATGGAAAAAATCTGTTCCACAATGACAGAGCCTCCCATGAGTCCCGGAAGGAGTGTGCCCATAAGTGTAACCAAAGGAATCAGTGAATTACGGAAGGCATGACGGCTAAGCACTTGTCGTTCCGGCACACCTTTGGCTCGTGCGGTGCGGATATAATCTTGGCGGACGACATCTAAAAAGTTATTGCGGACAAAACGGGACAAAAAAGCAAAACTACCATAGACATAAACCGTAATGGGCAACACTAAATGCCAGGCAACGTTCATAAGCCAAGCACCCCACGATAAATTTTCGGCACCGTCGGAAACAAAACCCATGAGGGGGAAAATATTGAAATATTCCCCACCAGCTAAAAAAGTTAACAATAACGTTGCCACCCAAAATTCCGGCAACGAATAAAGAATAAATAATTTGATCATCACCACTTTATCCCACACACTTCTTTCTCGTACAGCCGACCAAATACCCAAAGGAATGGAGACAAAATAAACAATCAAGATAGAAAGAATATTGAGCGTTAAAGTAAGAGGCAGAGCTTCCGCAATACGCCGCGAAACGGGTCGTTTATCTTTACTGGAAAGGCCAAAATCGAAATGGACAATATTTCGGAGCCATTTGAAATAAAAAACGGTGTTCTTACCTGTCCAATCCAAACTTTTTTCAAAAGAACTCCCTGGTGACGAAACACGATGAACGAAATTTTGATACCACTCTGGAGTTTGGAGGGGGCTTTCTTTTTTAGCTAACTCTGCCGCAAGAGCTTGAGGAGAAATTCCATCCCCGGCAAACATCAGTTTAAGTGATACGGGATCACCCGGGGCCAGTTTCATCACAAAAAAAGTGATCAGGGTAATCCCAAAAAGTGTGGGGATCATCAATAGCAAACGTTTGATGAGATAATGAACCATTAAGGTTTTACCTTCCATTCCAACACATTCATTCCGGTTTTATGGACTTCTACATTCTCAAACCGGCGGGAAACAACGACAAGAGAATCACTTGAAAAAAGAAATGTATAGGGTTGTTCTTCGTAGATGATGGCTTGCAAACGGTCGTAGAGAATTTTTCTTTTTGCCTCATCAAATTCAGACCGAGCCTCTTCCATCAGACGATCCGCTTCTTTGTTTTCAAAAGAAACAAAATTAGAACCATGAGCTTCTTTTGCCTGTGAAGAATGCCACACCTGATAAGGATCATCCTCAAAACCAGTCGACCAGCCAAGCGCTGTGGCATCAAAATTACGGCGATCAATACGATCAAGAAAAGCGGCCCATTCCATTCGTTCGATATTCATATCAATTCCCATTTTTTTCAAATCTTCCTTCAGAATAGGCGCTACCCGTTCTGAAAATTTTGAACCGGACGGATAGAGAAAAACAAAAGAAAATTTTTTGCCGTCCTTATCCAACCAACCATCACGGTCGCTGTCTATCCACCCCGCCTCGGCAAAAAGTTTACGCGATTGTTCAACGTCTAAAACATGCGGTTGAAGAGAACGATTATATTGTAGAGAATTAATAAAAAAAGGACTTTCAATCACTTGCCCCAAACCAAAATTAATTTTTTCCAAAAGCTTTTGCCGATCAATTAAAAAAGTCATCGCCTGCCGCACCCGCTTATCCGCAAAAAATGGACTTTTCATATTCCAACCAATGTAACTATATCCGGGAAGAAGGTATTTATACTTTCCAAAAAGAGAATTAAATTTTTCGGATTGAGTTTGTCTCATCCATTGAATGGGACGAATGCCGGTAAAGTCTAAATCTCCTTTTTTAAGCACCTGAAAAGCCACCGCATCATCGGTGACAATGCGAAACTCCATCGTTTTAATCTCAGGTTTTTCACCCCAATAATGATCATAACGTTCCAATACAATTTTTTTATTGGTTTTCCATTCTACAAAACGATACGGACCTAAACCAACTGGATGACGGCCAATGGAGTTCACATTAAAATCATCCCCTTCTTTAAAAAGGTGTTTCGGAACCAAAGGAATGGTTCCACACACACTCAAACCCATGAAGTAAGGTTTTTTATAAAAAAAGACGACGGTCAAATCGTCTATTTTTTCAACCTTAGCTACATCAGAGTAATAAACGCGCAAGGAGGGAGCTTCAACTTTAGGATCTGTAATTTTTTGGAAAGAAAAAACCACATCGTCCGCTGAAAAAGGCACTCCATCATGCCAAGTCACATGAGGACGCAAATGGAAAACATAACGTAAATGATCAGCACTCACCTCCCAACTTTCAGCTAGTTTTGGTTTGTACTGCAGAGTATCGCGATCCCGTTCGATGAGAGTATCATTGACGTAGTCGAGAATGCGTGAGGAATACGCATCGGTAGCTGTAATAGGATTAAGGGTGTCCGGCTCGGCGTTGATAACAACCCGCAATGTATCGGGTGCCGGTGGCCTATCCATATGACAGGCAACAAACAGCAAAAAAGATAAAAGTATCAGTCGTTTTGTAAAAAAACCTGTTTCCATATAATCGTTAAAACTGTGGGGTGCGTGCCACCACCGGTCATTTCAATCGTTGACGGATAGACAAGACTATCTTGGTTTTGCAGATTGATGAAAGTAATTTTATAATTCTTTTTTTTCTTGCGACCTTTTTTTTCGACAGAAACCAGTTGGCCTTGTTCATCATAAACTGAATTTAAGCCAGGCGTTTGAGGCAGGCGATAAAGAAGAAAACTGATAAATTCTTCCCGGGTTAACGGCAAAGTAATCAACCGCCCTAAACGGGAATCGCTGGATTGATAAAGTCCACCACCCGTTTCCAACATTAATTGATTATCAATAAAGTTGAGTCTAAAAACTGTATTACCAAAATCATCCAATGCTTCAAACGCAGCATTACCCTCACGATCCACCACAATAGCCTGATCAAAACGTTGAATTTTTTTCTTAGACTTAAGAATAACCTGCGCTTGTCCAGACAAAGCAGTTACCGCAAAAGAAGGAGATGAAAAAAACAGGAGAGGAACAGAAAATAAAATAAAAAAATATTTCATAGGGTGTCGATAAGACACGATCTGGCAAGCTTACCCTGTACCCACTCGATAAACCCTAAAAGTGAGTACGGCTCAGCCTTCGCAACCAAAACGAATTCCGTCAACAAAACAAGGGACGGAGTCGGAGGGAATCAAAGCAATTTCATCTGGTCAAGAATACGGCTTATTTGTTTTTGATCGGCCTCATCCAGCTCTTTCTTTTTACGGATTTCGGCAAGCGAAAGTTCAAAATATTTTCGAGCCAACTTTTTATCACTTTTCTTAAGAGCCACGCTTCCCAAATGTTCTAAAATTGTAGGTTCGGTAGGGTTAAGCTTTAACGCTTTATGAAGATAAACCTCCGCTTTTTCGTAATCCCCTTTTTGGTAATACACCCAACCCAAGCTATCGATAACAAAACCGTCTTCCGGCTTAACAGCCAAAGCTTTTTGAATTAACTCTTCTGCTTCATCTAAATGTTCTCCCTTTTCCGCATAAGTGTAACCAATATAATTAAGGGCTGTTGTATTGCTTTCATTCACTTTCAACACCCGCTTCATCAGATCCATACTTTTTTGGGTTTGACTCAACTTGTCGTAGATAACTGCCAGCTCCACCAAAAGCCCTTCATTGTTTGGATTTTTGGCCAAACCTTGTTCTAGAACACGTGCCGCTTCATCATATTTTTTTTGCCAAGCATACAAAGAAGAAAGCAAATCATAAAATGAAGGGTATCGAGGATATGTAGCGATCAAGTTTTTAGCCAAAGTTAAAGCTTCTTCAGGCGAATCTTTTTTAAACATCATCACCCGTCTCAAATTTCCTTCCTCAAAATATTCCGAACGGGGAACAAGCTTGGAGAAATAATCGGAAGATTTTTTTAAATCACCTTTTTCTTGGTACAAAAGTCCCAAGTAATAAAAAAGCTTGTCGTTGCCTGGGTTATCTTTCAAAATCGCTTCAAACTCCTCGATGGCACGGCCAATATCTTTCATTTCATAATAAATAAGCCCTACTCTCATACGTGTTTTCAAATCATTAGGACTCATTTCTCCCAAACGATCCAACACTTCCGCGGCTTTTCGATAATCTTTACGCGCCAAATGAATTTCGGAAATAATTTCTAAAATTTTAGGATTATCTGAATCAATATCCAAAATGGCTTCGTAAGCTCTCAAGGCTTTGGTTAAATCTTTAAGTTGGGTAGCGTAAAGGCTTCCCAAATAAAACCAAGCCTGAACCGAAGATGGATTAGCGGCGACCAATTTTTCAAGTATCCGTGCTGCTTCTTGAGCTTGCCCGGCATCAATATATTCATGCGCCAGTAAATTAGTTGCCTCTTCATTGCTAGGATCTACTTCGAGAGCTTTTTGATAAAAACGGATGGCTTCTGTCCTTTTTTGACGGGTAGAACTAATTTTACCCAAAAGAATATTCAACTCAGGATCTTGGGGGTTTTGAGCATAAGCTTTTCTGGCCAAATCAGATGCCCCATCCAACTGATTACGTCGTGCCAATTCATAGGCCTTTGCTATCGCCAAAAAAGAAGAGTTGGGATCTTGTCCAATGGCCTTATCTAAATAGAATAAAGACTTATCATTTTGGCCTTGAAAACTTTCCAATTCAGAAACGAGATAATAATAAAGATTGTTACCTTGTTCAGGAATATCCAAGGCAGTAGGGTTCGACTGAGGGGGCTTATGGTTACACGCATTGAGTAAAACCAACAGGAGAAGAAAATATTTTTTCATAATCCAAGCACATCTTTCATGGTATAGAGCCCTGGTTTTTGAGACAGAAGCCAAGCCGCCGCCCGGAGGGCTCCACTGGCAAAAGTTTTTCGGCTAGTCGCTACGTGCTTGATTTCCAAACGTTCACCCTCGCCACAGTAAAAAACCGTATGCTCACCCACAATATCCCCTCCACGCAACACTTGCATGCCGATTTCTTTTTGAGGGCGCGCGCCCACCAACCCTTCGCGATGAAAATTAAAATCATCCGGATAGGTTCGCCTGGTGGCTTCTGCCAAAATTTCAGCAATTTTTACTGCCGTGCCCGAGGGAGCATCTTTCTTTAAACGATGATGGGCTTCAAAAATTTCTAAATCAAAATGGGGCCCTAGAATACGAGCTGCATCCGCAATAAGTTTGAAAAGAGCATTTACCCCCACACTCATATTCGGAGAAAAAACCAAGGGAATTTTTTTAGACGCTTGCTTGATGGTCTCAATCTGAGTCGGGGAAAAGCCCGTTGTACCAATAACTAAGGGAATTTTTTTGAGAACGGCAAAATCAAGATGAGTCATTGTTGCTTCAGGAGCGGTAAAATCAATAATAACACCGCTGGGCTTTTGAACCTCTGTGAGATTTTTTGTTACAAAAATATCATCCATCTTCTGGCCAATGAGTTTGGATGATGAATTTTCGGTGGCACCAACAAGTTTATACTCTTTGGAAGCAAGGATGAGATCAATCAATTCCTTCCCCATTCGACCAGAAGCCCCTGTGATAATGATAGGAATCATATGTTTTAATTAAGTACTCCCCCTAGCCCCTGCTCCCAAAGGGATCCCTTTGGGATTATTTTAAGAGGGGGAAATTAAAATTTCCTCTAACTTTTTCCTATTACCTGCCGACATTTTTACTAACGGCAGACGATATTCTTCACGAATCAAACCCATCATGGACAGAGCCGCCTTCACAGGAATAGGGTTTGTCTCAAAAAACATGGCGTCATGAAGAGGCATGAGTTGCGCATGAATTTTTTCAGCCGTTCCAAAATCACCGGCAACAAAGGCCGCCCATTCTTCAGCACATTCTTTCGGACGCACATTCGCGGTAACCGAAATAGCACCCTTTCCTCCCAACTTATAGATGTCTAAGGTCAAGGCATCCTCTCCGGATAACACCACAAAATTTTTAGGACATTTTTCAATTAACTCTTTCACTTGCTCCAGCTTACCTGCTGCTTCCTTAATACCCACAATCGTATCCATCTGTGCCAGGCGAGCTACGGTATCAGGAAGAAGGTTAACAGCCGTTCTCCCCGGCACATTATACAAAACAATCGGAAGATCATCCGAGGCCGCAATGGCCTTAAAATGCTGATACAGCCCTTCTTGTGGAGGTTTATTATAGTAAGGTGTCACCTGAAGAGTCCCATCAGCTCCAGCCTTTGCTGATTGCTGATGCAGATAAATGGCTTCAGTGGTGGAATTAGCCCCAGCCCCGGCTAACACTTTGACGCGGCCTTTGACGCAATCTACAGTAATTTCGATAACACGAATATGTTCTTCAAAAGACAATGTGGCCGACTCCCCCGTGGTACCGCAGGGTACAATCACACTCGTCCCTCCTTCAATTTGCCGCTCGATGAGATGACGCAAAGCGGGCTCATCGATTTTTCCTTCTTTAAACGGAGTGACTAACGCCACCATGGAGCCAGTAAACATATTTGTATTAACGCCCCCTCAATCCCCCTCTTAAAATAATCCCAAAGGGATCCCTTTGGGAGAGGGGGAAGGGAAAGTTAGGCTAAAAAATTTGGGATTTTTTCTCCCTTCACACACTCTTCAAGTTTCTCGCGTTCATTCACCACAAAAAATTCGTTTCCCTTCACCATCACTTCAGCTGCTCGCGGACGGGAATTATAATTAGATGACATCGAAAAACCATAAGCACCTGCGCTCATCAAGGCTAAAAATTCTCCTGGAAACACACGGGAAATCTCACGGTCCTGAGCAAAAAAATCACCTGTTTCACAAATAGGCCCCACAATATCAGCTACAATTTTTTCACGGTCGGAAGAGAAAACCAC
>CAZQCI010000086.1:0-9199 GCA_964592255.1 uncultured Nitrospiraceae bacterium
GAGAGGAAGGGACAATTTCTTTAATAAAAGCAACAGCGCGGCGGGTTTCTCCATTGATGGTTCGTTTCACATAAAATCGTAAGTTGATTTCTTCAAAATTAAAAGCGGGATAAGAAGGAATAAGTCCGAACAGTTTATTTTTTTTAAAACGAAAAGCGACTAAGCTTAAAAAAGTTTTTCCTTCATGAAAGTCAAGTTCACTTCCCCAGGGAACAAAGGGCTGTAATAACTGAGGATCTACTTCGTAGTTGATGACAAGAAGGTCTTTCCAAACGGCTGTAAGAAAAGGGGCAGTCATTTTTAAGTAAGGTCTTGCGGATCGAAATAAACTTCGTTACGACAAATTTTTCCATCTTTTAATTCAACAATATCCATTCCGTTTTTAATTATTGTTTTTAGATTATTTGGAATGGTGGCCTGCCATTTTAAAATAAACCCTTTTTCTGTTGGGAAAATTTCCTCTGCCTCCCACACCCAGTGCGGATTTTTTGCCAGTAATTTTTGAAAGTAATGACGCAATCCTTCTCGGCTTGTAATGCCTTGGGGTTTTGCCGGATCAGAATAAAAGGCATCGTCGGTATAAAAAGTAAGAAGATGGTCCGGATTGTTGCCAGTCCAGGCTTTAAGCCAAGTAGTACAGAAAGATTTTAAGTCTGACATATAGTTTTTTTTAATTTATCCTAGCAAAGTGAAATAATGTTTTACCCACCATCCCAAGATGACAGCGATACAATCACCAAGTATATTTTGTATTGTATCCGCAGTGCCATGTGGAAACATAAAAGATAAATGGAATTTTAACGGATTTTCAATCATCTCCCAAGCTAAAGCTAAAAAAACGGTAAATCCAAAGCTGAAGTCAAGAAGGCCGTATCCAAATCCAATAGCAAAATGAACAAGAGTAAATCGATCTAAAAAAGAATAGTTAACTTCACCTTTTTTTGCAGGGGGCGGTTTAGAGAATAAAATTTTACGCCATTGACTCATTGGGTTTTATAAAGTGGATTTTTTCTAAAAACACTATGGCATTGAAAACAGGCATTAAAAATTTGATTGGTATATTTCAATGCGGTTGGGTCTTTCTTTTTGGAATATTTTAACAATAAAGAAGTGGGTTCTTCTACTTTTTTAAGGTGGGAATAGAAAACGCCTTGAGGGTCTTTTTTACGGATTTCTTGCAAGGCTTTCAAAATACGCTCGGCATCTTCTTGAAGAATTTCATAATCCGTTTCATGAGTTTTGTGGATCATAATGTCGATGTCAAACATGCTTAAGACCATTTGGTTCATCTGTTCCCGCAATTCGGGATGATCTTTAAGATTGGGTTTAGGGGGCTCGTCTGCCATGACGACAGTGATAAACGACAAAATGGCTATAAAGCTTGTAAGAATTATTTTTTTCATAAAGGCTTTTTATCGACAAATCGATTTTTTTTCAAGAAAACAAGTTTTTTGGGTAGTCGGGCCATGCCAATTTTTATTGTGGGCTAGTTGTACTTGAGTTTTGCTTTTCAATTTTATTGATCATCATAACGCGCATGCCATTTTTTTCGGAAACAATGCCATCTATGACCACTTTTTCTTCTAAATAATCCAAAAGTGTTTCATTCACCATTTTGGGATCGACATGGCCAATAGGGATAATTTGATAAATATAACCATCTTCTGCCAAAAGACCCATAGGTAAACCTTTTAAGGCACATTCGCGGGCGCACGCTTTGTGTGATGCTCCTTCGGAATTGTGTGTTAGGTAACAACTGATATCGACAATTTTTCCTTTAAGATTTTTTTGTGTTGTAGACGATTCCGAATGTGTCTCTTCTTTTTCTTTGGGATCATACGTGATGCGGGCCGTGTATGTTTTATCTTTAATTTTTAGCATGACAATGGCTACAAAATCACCTGTGATACCAATATCTCCAGCCATTAATGCATCTCCCATTATACTTAACGGCAGCTCTTTTTTTGTGCCGTCTTTTATCTGTACGATCATTTTACCCGTAATATTTTCTGTGGGTAAGGTTTTATTGTTTTGGTCTAGAACGTAAAAATGGCTCATGCTTGTAGAGAGATCGTATTCTAAATGATACGGTGGAATATCCATGGTTTTTCCACCATGAGGGCCTGTTCCATGGGCCCAGAGGTATGGGTTAATTGCCAGCACGCCCATGATGAGCGTTAAGATTAATAATAATGATTTTTTTTGCATGAGTTCTCCTTGTTTAAGATGTTAAAATTTTTCTTCATTCTTTGAATGTGCCGAAAAATATTTCTCGAGTGATTTCTTTCCAAACTTATAAAAGAGAGCCGGTGTCATGACGATATCGAGTATGGTAGAACTGATAAGCCCCCCCAAGATGACAACCGCTACTGGATATAGAATTTCTTTGCCGGGGTCTCCGTTGCTTAAGACTAGAGGAATAAGCCCCATCCCCGCCGTTAATGATGTCATGAGAACGGGGACTAAACGTTCCAATGAGCCGCGAATAATCATAGATTTACCAAACTCTTCTTTC
The DNA here is from genome assembly GCA_964592255.1 of uncultured Nitrospiraceae bacterium. Taxonomy (GTDB): domain Bacteria; phylum UBA10199; class UBA10199; order UBA10199; family SBBF01; genus CAZQCI01. The sequence continues at coordinate 2,516 of CAZQCI010000086.1, forward strand.
TCATATTGCACCAGATGAATGTAGTGTGAGATCATCATGATGGTATTTCGTGAGGCAATGCCGCACAAAGTAATAAAACCAACCAGTGATGCTACAGAGAACGTTCGGTTGGTTATGAGAAGGGCCACTACACTACCAATCAAAGCCAGAGGGATATTCACTAAAATTTGCAGGACAATTTGTGATGATTTGAAATGGCTATATAAAACTAAAAACATGCCTCCTAATGAAAATAGAGAGAGTAGGGCAATGAGTTTAGTTGCAGCCTGTTGACTTTCAAATTGGCCGCCATAAATGACAAAATAGCCGTGAGGGAGTTTAATTTTATTCTGAATAGTGCTTTTTATTTCTTCAACGGTATTTCCTACATCACGTTTTTGTGTATTGGCCGAAATGATAATTCGTCTTTGTGCATTTTCGTGATTGATGATGTTGGGGCCAAGGCTGTTGGAAATTTCGGCAACTTCAGAAAGAGGAATTTTATTTCCAGAAGGGGTATCGATCAAAAGATTTTGAAAAGCCTGAATTCCACTTCGGGATTCTTCATCAAAGCGTAAAAAAACGTTAAAAGCTGCAGCCCCTTCAATAATTTGTGAAACCACTTTACCATTAGAACCTATTTCCAGAGCCTGCGCCACATCGCCTACATTAAGGCCATAGCGTTTTGCCTTATCACGATTTAAGTGAATTTGAATTTGTGGAATGAGTACTTGTTTTTCAACCTGCAAATCGACAACGCCGGATATATCCTTCAGGGCTGTATGTATTTCTTCGGCTTTGGCTCTTAAAACATCAAGATCAGGGCCAAATAATTTGACAGCTATTTGCGCGCGTACGCCGGAAAGCAAATGGTCTAATCGATGAGAGAGAGGTTGGCCGATGTTGATAGTGACTCCTGGGATTTGGCTTATTTTCTTTCTGATTTCGTCCAATACTTCTAACTTGGGACGATCGGATTTTTTAAAGCCAACGTCGATTTCAGTGTAATGAACCCCCTCTGCATGCTCGTCAAGTTCAGCTCGTCCAGTACGTCGACCTGTGGAAGAGACTTCCGGAATTGATAATAAGAGTTCTTCTGCAAGTGTGCCCAGCTTATTAGACTCTTCCAATGAGGTGCCGGGAGTTGTCATGAGATTGATGGTGGCACTGCCTTCATTGAAAGCAGGAAGAAATTCTTTGCCCATAAAAGGAAGAGTGAGCAGAGATAAAATCACCAGAACGCTGGCAGTACCCATGATTTTTTTAGGGTTATCCAAAGCCCATTCGAGTATGTGTAAATCTTTTTCTTTAAGAAATTTAACCAAGAAACTATCTTGTTCATTTTCAATAAATTTTGCTTTTGGCAAAAAGTATGAGCATAAAGCTGGAGTTACCGTTAAGGATACGACAAGCGAAGCGAGTATCGAAACGATGTAAGCAATACCAAGAGGTATAAACAGTTTGCCTTCCACTCCTGAAAGAGCAAAAAGTGAGACGAAGACAAGAATGACAATGACTGTGGCAAATACAATAGAATTACGTACTTCTGACGAAGCGTGATAAATTACTTTGTAAAAAGATTCAGGTTTGTCTTTATGCTTATTTTCTTTCAATCTTCTAAATACATTTTCTACATCAACAATGGCATCATCGACTAGTTCGCCAATGGCAATAGCAAGCCCTCCAAGTGTCATCGTGTTGATTGACATGCCGAATGCTTTGAAAACCAATGCTGAGAGAATGAATGATAGAGGAATGGCGGTTAACGTGATGATGGTTGTTCTAAAATTCAGAAGGAATAAGGACAGGATAATCATCACCAACAATGTCCCATCGCGTAAAGTTTCTTCAACATTACTGACTGCTGTTTGAATAAAATTAGCTTGTTCAAACAGTTTTGTGACTTTGATGTCGCTTGGAAGAGTTGTTTTGAGTTGCTCTAATGTTTTAGAAATTTTCTTTGTAAGTTCAACTGTATTGGCACCGGGTTGTTTTTGTACATTTAAAATCACTGCAGGTTTTGCGTTAACGGAAGCATCTCCACGTTTGGTTTGGGCCCCCTCCTGAACAAGAGCCACTTGGTCTAAAGTAATAGGGATACCATTTCTAACTGTTACAACTGTTTTTTTAATATCTTCAATCCCTTGTGCTCTCGCAATATTACGAACCAAATATTCTTGGTGGTAGGCATCCACAAATCCACCAGTTGTATTGAGGTTAGAATTTTTAAAGGCTTCTTCCACATGATTGAATGTGAGATCGAGCATTTTGAGTTTCTGTGGCGATACTAAAATTTGATACTGTTTTACCCCTCCACCCATATTAATGACCTGTGAAACACCGGGAATGGTTAACAAGGCTTGCCGGATGGTCCAGTCCGCTAACGATCGCAATTCAATGGGAGAAGTTTTATTATTTTCGGAACTCAGCCCTATCAACATGATTTCGCCCATGATGGAGGAGATGGGGCCCATGGTTGGGCGTACTTGGGAGGGAAGCGTTGATTGAACCAGTTGAATTTTTTCAGCCACAAGTTGTCTATCGGTGTAGATGTTTGATCCCCAAGCGAATTCGATATAAATGATGGAAAGGCCTATGCCTGAAGTGGATCGCACCCGTTCAACACCGGGAGCCCCATTGAGTACATTTTCAATAGGACGTGTTACTAATGATTCGACTTCTTCAGGCGCCATCCCTTCCGCTTCCGTCATGATGGTAACTGTTGGACGATTTAGGTCGGGTAATACATCGATTGGCAAATGAGCTATTGTCCAAACTCCATACACAAAAATGAGAGCGGCTGTAGCAACGACGAAGAGCCTGTTTTTAAGCGAAAATTTTATGATGTGATTCAACATATTATTTTCAAAAAGATAGTTTTTTTAAGAGGGGCAGTAATTGATAATTGCCGTTCACTACAACTTTTTCTCCCTCTTCAACACCTTTTAAGATAAACACTTCATCTTTGTTTTCCCCAGCCATCATGATGGCACGCCCTTCAAAATGTTCAGCACTCTTTTTGATGAAAACCATAGGCATTCCATCTTTCATCAAAATAGCATTTTTAGGAATGGCAATCGTTTGAATCTCACTTTTGGTTTCCAAGTACACTTTGGCCCATTGGCCCACTCGTATGCTATGGTCTAAGTTTTTCAACTCGATAGTGACCGTTGTTGAGCGGGTTTGTTCGTCAAGCGTATTGCCAATCCCTAAAACTTTTCCGGTAATATTTTGGCCAACACCTTCAATTGAAATTGTGGCGGTAGAATTTGTATTTATGGAGCCCAGGTCTTTTTCAACAAGGGGGGCTTCTATCCATAAAATGGAAGGATCTACAATCGTAAAGATTTTTGTTCCCGTTTCTACCCACTGTCCGGGATGAAAATTAGAGAAAGTGATCATACCATCAAAGGGCGCTTTAAGACTTAATGTACCCACCGATTCTAGAGTGCCCAAAATGTCTCCTTTTTTAACACTCTGTCCATTTGTGGGGATTTGTCCTTTTTCACTTTGAAGACGCCCTGAATTGATAGCCAAAATATTTTGATTACCTGATGGTTTGGGAGTTATTTGCCCTTGGGTGGCAACCATGCTGGCAGTTTCTTTCTTAATGGCGGCAACAGTTTCCAGATGAATGAGAAACTGAGATTCTTTAGGGAGTAAGACTAAGTTATCTGCATCTTGTGGAATATTGGAGGTTGTTTTTTCATCGTTATGTTCTTCGCCCCCATGAGCTAAAATATTTTTTGAATAAAGTGATATTGCAAAAATAAAAAATAACACAGCCGGTCGGAATAATGATTTTTTTAAACCATATTTTTTAATAATCCAAAACATGATGATGAAAATGCTTATTAAAATCCAAATCCACTTTTGTATTTTATTGATTTGCGAGGGAGATTCTACGTTTATGTTGTTAAAAGTTAAAAGGTCATTGATTGATCCGGATAACGAAATGACTAGGTTGTAAGTTCCACTTTTAGGAAATGTTGCGTGAGATGTGAAATGACCAGGGTGATTTAGTACTGGTTCAAATTTTATTTTAGGATGTTTTAAATCTGTTATTTCAGCCTCAATGATAATGTCAGAAAGGGGTTTGTTGGTTTTAAATTCAGACACAAATAGGATTAAATCTGTTTTCTTGCCAGGTATAATAGCGGAATATTTAAGCACCAGCTCAACAGAATCGGAGGAGGTTTCCTGTACTATGATATTGTCATAGCTGGTTGAGTCTAAAACAGGTGTTTTGTCATGATTTTCATCGCCATGAGAGAACACAACAGAAGATAAGAATAAGATTGTAAGAAATAAAATTGAAGAAATGGAATAAGTGCGTTTCATGGTGTGTCTCCTTTGACAAGGCCCGTGGCTAACTCCATATCGAGCTGTATTTCTGTCATTGTCCAGCGTGCATCAAGGTATTGAAGTTTTGCCTTGATGAGTCGGTCTTGGTTTGCGAGAAAATCGTTATAATCAATGTTGCCGTTTTGATAAGCTTGAGACAACTGATTTAAGTTTTCGTTGATATGTCCAGCTCCTTCTTGAAATTGCGATAAGGCCGTTTTTATTCCAATTAAACGTTGTCTTAAAGTTTTTACTTCAACTTCAATTTGACGTTCAAAATTTTGTTTTTGCAAAGTGGCCAGTTGTTTTTCATGTTTTGCTTTGGTGAGCTCGCCACGATAGCCCGAAAAAATAGGTAGGTTGATGCTGACACCAAGTTTTAAAAATTTATCAGTAGTTTTAGAGTCTCCTAAAGAAGATGTTGTAGCCGTATTCCCATTAAAGTCGGATCCTGAAATAACAGAAGTGTCTTGTATATACCCCACAGAAATTTGAGGGTTGGGAATGAGAGCACGTTTACTAAAGGCATAGGCCTTGTTTTTTTCAGCCACTTGGAGGTTCATTTTTTTTAAGTCAAGGCGGTTGTCTTTGGCCAAGTTCAGCAAGTCTTCTTCAGAAGGAATTGTTTTTAAAGTTGGAAATTGCCCTTTGATCAATCCTATTTCTTCTTCAGTAATTCCTAAAGTTTTGGCTAGCTCGAGACGATTTTTGTTTAAATCGGAAATTGTATTTTGCAGATCGAGAGTTGTGCCTGCATACTCCATTTGCCACAGGTCAGACTCAAAAGAAGTGATGGAATTATCTTCTTTTCGTTTTTTTGCATTCTTGGAAAATTGAGCGGTTGTTGAGTTTAAAGTCTTTAAAACGGCTTTTCTTTGTTCCAGATATAAGTTTTCATAAAACAATTTTTTTACCTGATAGGCCAGTATTTGTTCCGATCGACTAAAATCTTTTTGGGCTTGTTCCAGGTGTAATTTTCCGATTTTATTCCTTAAAAATTGTTGGCCTCCAATTTCAATTTCTTGTGTCAGGCTGATTTCAACGCTTTTTTGCCCTTGGTCTGCAAAAGGCTTGTCTGTTTGATATTCAAGATTAATTTGTGGAGAGCTTGGAAATAAAGCAGATAGTTTTTGTTTGTTGCCTGTGGCTATTCCCACTTCTTCTTGTTTTTCTTTTAAATCCAAATTGTTTTTAAAAGCCAACTCAAGAGCCTGATTAAGACTTAAGGAAGAAGTGCTTAACGTATTCGTGGAGATGAAAATCACGAAAAAAGAGACTATGAAGCTGAAGGCATTTTTAATTTCTTCGAATTTTTTCATGTGTAAACATTCCTTTTTTCTAAAAATAGAAAAATCTGAAATCTTGAACCCACCATGGGGTTTCTACAAGATACTTCTAACTTTGACGGAATGTTTTTAAATTAAAAGAGCCAAATGGCGTGTGTAGAGAGGAATGAAAGAGGTAAAAAGGCTCGGGTTTTTAGTAGCATAATGTTGATAGCGAATAGAAGGGGTCGCTTCAGGAATAAGGCTATCAACAGATAGTTCGATTGAAAGAAGATGTTTATGAAGTTGTTTTTGGGCCAAATTATCGACATTGATTTCAAACGTTGTTAGATTCAAATCTAAGGCGTGAATTGCACAACACGTTTTGCCTGTGTGATTCTGATGAACAGGGGGAGTTTTTTTACTGCTGTCTTTTGACTCATGACAAGGGGCCGAGTCTTGCTGCTGTACAGGGTGTGTGGCTTTGGCTAGGCAGGGGCAAGCAGCACGAGACAGAACGGGATACAACATCACCCATAAAGCCATGAGAATGGGGCTTAGTTTTTTAGCAGTTTTTGATATAAGCCTGACCATCTTTATTATTTTACATCGTATCTACTTTGTTTGTCACGCGGTTTTAATGCCGGGGTATCTCTCCTATAAGAGGTGATTTATCTACTTTTGTCTCTTGAAGATTTTAAATAAAAACCCTGTGCACCAGCATAAAACCGAAAAAATCCATAAAGCACTCGCATAAGCCAAGTGCTCAAAAGTATGCTGGATAGCAAAAGCTGAAAGGCGGGCTGACAGTGCCAGAAGCATAAAAATACAGGTGAAAAAGAGCCAAATCGATTTTTTCTCTAGGTTCATATCATAGCCCCCATGAGCTAATGTGACACGGGTCATAATAGAGAAAATCATGATGGAGATGGAACCAATAAAAAGTATATGGGCACCATGAATTGCATAATGAGGGATCAGGGCCCCTGGCCATCCTCCTAATACTAACATCCAGCCGCTAATCCAAAGCCCCCAGCTCATCATTCCTGAAACTTTTGGAAGACAATAAAGTCTCCAAGTACTGAGAACTAAAACG
>CAZQCI010000087.1:0-9081 GCA_964592255.1 uncultured Nitrospiraceae bacterium
ATCCCAGCAACTTAAAAATTCAGGATGTGTTTTTGGAGCCCTAGAGAATGAAACTTACGGGATTGATGTTTTATCTCCTGAAAGTGGCGATGCTCTTTTATTTTACACGGATGGAGTGACTGAGATGCTGAACGCACAAGGAAAACGATACGGTTTAAAGCGGCTTCAAGATGTTTTATCGGCAGCGGCTCCAAAAAAGTCGGGGGATATTTTAGAAATGTTGTCTCAAGATATCAAAAAATTTATGGAAGCCACTCCTTTTTCGGATGATTTGACCGTTGTGGCTCTTAAGAAAGAATAAGGCATGTTATCTTACGAGAAAACATTGCAAGAAATTGAGGGCTTTGCCCATCGTGGTATTCATCGAGGTTTGGATCGTGTCGAGGCAGCGGTACGATTATTAGGACACCCTCATACTCGTTATCCAACTATTCATATTGCTGGTACTAATGGTAAAGGATCGACCTGTGCCATGACGGCGGAAATTCTCAAACGAGCTGGTTTTCGTACAGGGCTAACTATTTCACCCCATGTTTTAGGTTTTAGAGAACGTATTCAAATCGACGGACAAATGATTACAGAAGAGGCCGTGGTGGAAATTCATGATCATTTGAAAAAAACCATCGGTTATTTAAATCCCACTTACTTTGAATGGGTGACCCTCATGGCTTTTCTTTATTTTGCCATGATGCGTGTTGATATTGCTGTTATTGAAGCGGGTTTAGGAGGTCGTTGGGATGCGACCAATGTGGTATCTCCTTTAGTAGCAGCAATTACTAATGTTTCCTTGGATCATGAGGCGTATTTGGGTTCCACCTTGGAAGCCATTATGGCGGAGAAGATGCAGATTTTGAAACCTTCCGGAGTGGCATGGAGCGGGGTTCAAGAAAAAAATCTGAAAAAATTTTTAGAACAACATTGTCAGAATCAGCGCATCCCTCTTTATTTTTTAGATGATTATTTTCGTGAAAACGAGGGGGATGCTTTCGATGTTTTTAATTACCGTTTTGCATCTCGGTTAAAAGGGGATCATCAAAAAAGAAACGCTGCTTTGGCAGTAGCTCTATGCCAAAGCCTTACCGAAAAAGGGTATCGTGTGCCTTCTTTTGCTTTGGCTGAAGGAATTAAAAACGTAAGCTGGCCGGCACGCTTGGAAGTAGTGCATCAAAAACCAAAAGTGATTTTGGATGGAGCCCACAACCGGGGTGGAGTGGAAGCGCTGGCTCTTTTTCTTAAAGAAAGTGGAAAAAAAGTGTCGTTGATTTTTGGGACTCTTAAAGATCGACCTTTTAATGAGCTATTAACAGTTCTTCTACCTTATGCTTCCCAAGTCCGTTTAGTTTCTTTTGAGGCTGGAGAGAGGGGTTATTCAACTCAAGAGTTGTCTCAATTATTTCCTCAATATCCTAGTTTTGAAATGACTCGTGCGAATTGGGATTATTTTTTATCACAGGTTTCTAATGACGAAACGGTTATGGTAACCGGTTCGTTATATTTAGTGTCACAAGTACGTCAACTTTTGATGGAGGATTCATGAAGCGTATTCTTTTGATTTTAGCTCTTTTATTATCTCATTCTGCTTGGGCATCTACCGATCCTGTTCTCCAAAAAGCGGTGGATTTGACCTACAACGCCCATTTTGATGAAGCAGAATCTATTTTGAATCAATACATCTCCTCCCATCCTGATAAGCCGATGGGGTATGTTTTGCGAGGCACTTTGCTTACTTGGAAACAAAAATTGTTAGGATTGAAGAAAAAATACAATACTCAAATTCTTGATGATTATCAAAACGGCAATATCATTGCTTTCCGTTTGTGGGAAAAAGATCCTGAAAATATTGAGAAGATGGTCGATCTTGGAAACACATATATGTATTTGGCTAAGGAATGGATCAACCAAGATAAGAAAGCTCGTGCCGGATTAATTCTTAAAAAATGCAAAAAACATATGGATGATGCCATTGCCAAAAATCCACAATTTTATGATGCCTATTTGGCTTTGGGACTTTTTAATTATTATGCAGCTAACATCCCTTCGGGCTTTCAATTTTTAGCGAGCTTGTTGGGTATTTCTGGCAATGAACCCAAAGGGCTGCAACAGATAGAAACTTCCGCTGCCAATCCTAATCCGTTACAAGCTGACTCGCTTTATATGCTGACTTATATTTATTCCACTTCTAAGAAAAACTATTTAGGAGCCCAAAAATATTTAGATCAGTTGATTGCCAAATATCCGGACAATTTTCATTTTATTTATTTGCGTGGCGAGTTGAGTTTTCGGGCTAAAAATTTTGATCAAGCACGAACAGATTTGAATACTTATTTCGACTTTTGCAAAACTCACACATGTTCACAAGGCAACGACTTTCTAGCGAACTATTTTTATGGAGGTAGTTTTATGGAACAAAATCGTTTGCCTGAAGCCAAGCCTTATATCGAAAAAGCCGTTTCTTTAAATACTAATTTGTATCCAGACCGTATGGCGGGTTTACATCTCTACCAAGGTCTTCTTCTTAAATCCGAAGGGAAAATTGAGGAAGCTAAAGCCGAATTACAAAAGGTGGATCAAAAAGTATCCCCAGGCTCCTGGAAGAAAGCCCAAGAAGCATTACAAGGCTTATAATGTCAAAACGCTGACAATTTTCTTTCTCAATCTTGACAATCACTCCTAAAATGCCCGGGATATTTTTGGGCAATTTTAATAACTATTTGAAATTATTAGTTTAATTTAAAAATAGATCTCTCTTTTTTTTGGCACATAGATTGCATTATTCCTTTCTTAAGGGAGGTGCCCTATGAGTCGATGGAGAGAAACATTATGTGGTACTGTGGTCTTGGCACCGGCTAATCGCCAGGAACAAGGAGGAATTCCACCGTTGGGAGCATCATCGGAAGTGCTGAGTTGTGGAGGTGTCTTTTTGGCCTCATCCAAAAATAGGCCGCTTAAAAAGAGAGATCCTCTTATGTTCCATTTACCTAAAAGTCATTATGAAGTTGTTGTTGTGCATCCAGCCAATAATCCGGCTCGCTATGGAGAAAACTTCATCAGGGAGCTGGAGGACGATCTGAAGTTGATGGAAGATGATAGTGCTCAATCCTTAGATACAAAACTTATTAAGTAAAATTTGAAGTGTCTCCTTAAGTGTCGAAAGTCCTACCGCCCCGTGCCAACGGGGCGGTTTTTTTTATTCTTATTCCGAACCCAAGACATTCTTTCATGACGCTTAGGATTAGTCGGGCTCCATTTTAATTAAGCCGGACCCTGGTGTTATTGCATCAAGGAATAATGATTTAGAATTGCATGACAGCTACTCGGTAGCTACCACTGGCAGGGTCGACTGCACTTAAGGCGCTGGGATTACAGAAACGAATACTGACAGTGTCGGTTGCTGAAACCCAAGCGAAAAAAGTACCCAGACTTAATCCTGATAGCACCCCTCCAGGGACTCCCAGAAAAACAGCATCCCCTGAGGAAGCGCCAGTTAAGGTAAGGGTATTACTAGTACATGTACCTACAGCGGTACTGGCAAAATCAATTGTTGAAGTGGTACTTAATACTCTTTGAATTGTACTGCCCGTAGAACTGGAGCCAACGGTTAAAGTAGTGAAGGCTCCTGTTGAGCGAGTTGTGGCTCCAATGGTGGAATTATCCACAGTGCCACTGCTGATAGTTAAGTTGTCATTTACTTGGGCGTCTGTAATGGCGGCGCTAGAACTGATATCGCTAGTGGTAATGGTTGCATCTAGAATTTCCCCCGTTCCGATGGATCCTGTAGGCAAGACGACTTCAGTATTTCCTGTTCCATCTGTTGTGACTGTAACGCTGGTGACATCTGAACTCCCAACGGTAATGGCTCCTGCACCTGTGGTATCGTAAATAGTGTCCGCCGCTCCTGCATCATCTTTGCCTGTAAAGGTCACAGATCCAGCATCACTTCTTTGATAAATTAAGCTGGCATCTGTTGACATGTCTAATACTTCACTGGTGGTTGAGGTGAAAGTGTTGCCTGAAGATCCACCGAAACAAGCCCCTGTACTGCAATTTCCAATAGCACTGACATCACCCGTTTCTGAACCGGAAGACGCGGCGGTTAATCGTCCATCAGCATCTACAGTGATAGAGGCGAAAGTATAACTCCCTGCAGTAACAGTTGTCGCTGCTAACTCACTTGAATCCACGGCATTGGAGGCAATCATTGTCGAAGACACTGTGTCCGTATCCCCTGTGGTGATCAGAGTTCCCGAAACATTGGGAAGAATCCATGTTTTATCCGTAGTGGTTGGGTCTGCTACGGTGAGCAAGCTCTCAATAGAATCAGCAGTGGCGCCTTCAAACAAGATTCCGCCGTTGTTACTGTTGTCTGCCGAATCAAACTCTGCTTGTCCTGCAGTGAGTGAAGGGTTAGCTGCTAAAGTATCGGAATATTTTAAAGAGAGAGTTCCTGTGGAAGTGATAGTTCCTCCGGTTAAACCGGTACTTGTGGCGATACTGGTTACGGTTCCCGTTCCTGCGGCGGTACATCCTTCGACATTACCGGAGGCGTCGACACCGAGAGGGTAACTACCAGCAGAACAGTTGGTTCCATTAGCAGCCAAGGAGTCAGCTGTTGTTGCCGTTGTTGCTGACGTTGCGGTGGTAGCTGTAGCGGCATTACCGCTGATATCCGAAGTTGTTAAAGCAAGGGTTCCACTGGCATCTGGAAAATTAATGGTTCTGTCAGCAGTAGGATCTGTAGCGGATAAAGTAGTTTCAAAAGAATCGGAAGTGCTGCCTTCAAAAGTCAAAGATTGATTGGTTCCATCAACAAAGCAATCACCGGAAGTGCAAGATCCAATACTGGTGATATCGGCAGAGCTAGGAGTACCCGAAGAAGCAGAAGTGATGCGACCATCAGCATCTACAGTGATAGAGGCGAGAGTGTAGCTTCCGGCACTCACACTTGTCGCAGCGAGTTCAGAAGACCCTACAGCATCTGCAGCAATGGCTGAAGAATCTACTGCATCGCTGGAGATTTTGGATGAAGTAATGGCATTGGCTGCTAGATCATTGGCGGTAATGGTACTATTAGCAATCATTGTTGAGGTCACACTTCCGGTATCACCGGTTGTAATTAAGGTTCCTGATACATCCGGCAAGATCCAGGTATCATCACTGGTTGGATCAGCGACTGTTAATAGTCCTTCTGAGTTATTAGCAGTGGCGCCTTCAAACAAGATTCCGCCGTTGTTACTGTTGTCTGCCGAATCAAACTCTGCTTGTCCTGCAGTGAGTGAAGGGTTAGCTGCTAAAGTATCGGAATATTTTAAAGAGAGAGTTCCTGTGGAAGTGATAGTTCCTCCGGTTAAACCGGTACTTGTGGCGATACTGGTTACGGTTCCCGTTCCTGCGGCGGTACATCCTTCGACATTACCGGAGGCGTCGACACCGAGAGGGTAACTACCAGCAGAACAGTTGGTTCCATTAGCAGCCAAGGAGTCAGCTGTTGTTGCCGTTGTTGCTGACGTTGCGGTGGTAGCTGTAGCGGCATTACCGCTGATATCCGAAGTTGTTAAAGCAAGGGTTCCACTGGCATCTGGAAAATTAATGGTTCTGTCAGCAGTAGGATCTGTAGCGGATAAAGTAGTTTCAAAAGAATCGGAAGTGCTGCCTTCAAAAGTCAAAGATTGATTGGTTCCATCAACAAAGCAATCACCGGAAGTGCAAGATCCAATACTGGTGATATCGGCAGAGCTAGGAGTACCCGAAGAAGCAGAAGTGATGCGACCATCAGCATCTACAGTGATAGAGGCGAGAGTGTAGCTTCCGGCACTCACACTTGTCGCAGCGAGTTCAGAAGACCCTACAGCATCTGCAGCAATATTTGATGCACTTATCGTATCGGTGGAAATATCTGATGAGGTGATGGTCCCATTGGTTATTTCGGAAGAATCGACAGAAGTTCCAAACAAACTAACGTTTGAAGATAGACGTGCGTCATCAAGAGTTCCACTGGATAAATTAGAGGCGTCTAAATTTGTTAAATTGATTCCGGAGACAGCAGGTATTTGTGCGGAAGAATTTAGCTGTAAAATTTTATTTGCAGTTGTTCCTACGTCTACACCAAGTGTGACGCTTCCATTTAATCCTCCTCCGGTTAAACCTGTACCAGCGGTAACTCCTGTGATGTCGCCGCTGCCGCTGGCGACTGTACCGCAGGCAATCAAACCATCAGCATCTGTTTCCAGTACTTCGCAATTTGTTAAATTGGAAAAAACAATATCGCCGGATGATGTGATGCCACTAGCGCCTGTAATGGCTCCCAAGCCTGTGATGTCTAAAGCAGGTGTATCAAGGATAAAGTCAAACCCTCCACCGGCATCGTTGATGTTGATGGCAGAAGTTAAGACTGTGTTGGTATCTTCATTAGTTAGATTTAATAAGGAATCTGTTGTACCTGAGCCTTCTTCATTAGAAATTTCAAGGCCGTACTGATTACCACTGGTTGATGTATTGGCCAATGACAAGCTCATAGCTGCTAACGATTGGGTTCCTGAGAACGTTGACGAAAGAGACAGGTGATTATCATCCGTAAAGGTAAAAGCCACGTCGCTGTTAAAATCAACGGCACTGTTAAAGCTATGAAGTCCAGTCCAGGTAAAATCTGTTGTGGAATCAAATGAAAGAGTAACATCCCCTGTACTGCCCCCTCCGGAAAGGCCGGTGCCTGCGGTGACGGAAGTAATATCTCCCAAATTAGTTCCAGTAAAAGAAACTGTGCCACTGACAGTTAGATTACCGTTGATGAGGGTGTCTCCTTCTTTGTCTACAGTGAAGCGGTCGGTACCGTTGTCTTGAATGGCAAAAAATTTAGAATTTGTAGAAGCAGCCGTTGGGTTGATGCGCACAGAGGCTTTGGCGGAAGAGGTATTAGTAGGGTTGTTGCTGAAAGATTGTTGAGCCGCCCACGTATTGGCGGAAGACGTGTTGGTTAACGCGCTCGTGTCTAATTGAAATGTGCCATCGTCATAGATTAAGCCATGTCCCGCTAAACTTTCCAAAAAAGTATCCTCTACAGAAAGGGCTGTTGTGCTGGTTTCCGCGTACATGGCATAAGGCACGGTATTAAACGTCATCCGTGGCGACATTTCTTGTTCCTCTTCTAGTTGAATGCCCAGATAAAGAGTTTCGGGTATAGGAGATGGCCAATCATCCGTGGGTAATGAAGTGGTAAATACACCTTCTTCAACATTCACTGTTTGCGTGTCACATGATAAGGCATCATCTGCATCTTCTGTTTCGTAAACACAGAAAGTAACGGATTGGTTGCCATTAATGGGTTCCGACGTTTTTCTGTTGGTTAAATAGCCTTGAAAAGCCAGAGAATGGCTGTCGGCCCAAGCATTCCGAACGGGAATTAAAAAAAGAAAAAGTAAAAAATACTTTTTAAACATGGTTACTCCTGCTTATGACTTCATCTTTTTTGATCAAGGGCCGATAGTTGATAATGATCACTATGCATATTGGGCATGCTTTGGGCTGTGGCTGTAAAAATGAGTGTATGGTTGCCAGAAGACATCGTTTGAGAGCCATAATTTGCAGAGCTTACGGGTTGATTAGGTTGTAGATTATTTTGATCTTGTCTATTGGCTGCGCTAGTTTGTGAATTTAATGAAGCGCTACAGCTAGCGGTTAATAACCAAGTTAGAATGAAAAATAAAAAGGGCATCGTTTGCTCCTTGCAAGTTCAAGTATTAATTATATAAAAAAACCCAAATAAGTAAATAGGTATTAAAAAATATAATCGTATGAATTAATTACATTTTTTGTCAATTTAAAGAAAAGTGTATTAAAATGTATGGTTTTTTTAACCCTTTTTTGACTCAGGTATCCAGAGAGTTTTTAGGAGGTTTTTAGCTAGAAATAAAGCAAGGCATGCCATTTTTTTGTTTCTTTTCACTTGCCCCATTTTTGGAAATCGAAGAGGGTTTCAAAAGGCCCTCCACATAATTCATTTACTTCCAGCTTGACCATCATGAAAAGGGGGATCAAGCGTGATGTATGTCTACTCCACCGATTGACAAGGTCCAAGGCGGCACGGGAGCTGTGCCGTCTGAAGAAACGGAACAGCCTGCAGGCGCCTCTGTAGTTTCTACGGTACAACCGCCTTCCGATTCAGGAACGGCCACCGTTTTTGTTTCTGCCGCCGCTCCACCGCCGCCATCCCGGCCTTCAGCTTCCGTCGCCATGGCGGCTCGGTTGCAAGAACCGACTTATTCCCATGCCACTACTCCTATTTCCGATCAGCCTTTAATTACGGCGGAAGCTTTAAGGGAACGCATCGCATTTTTTACCCGTGAACGCTTGACTGTTTCTGCTGAGCAAGTGGCTCAAGGTATGCCTTATCCTGTTCCGCCGGAAGTGGATCCGGAGCGTACTTTATTTTTTATGCATCCAGGCAGGGTGCGTGTGCATGGGGCCATTGAGCGCGTGGTGCATCGCAGACTCACGGATGATAAGTTAAGGACGGCCAAAGTATTGTTTGCCACCCCTCCTCAGTCGGACTTAGTGCGTGTCTTAACCATCGGTGGAGAAACGTTTTCATACGATATGGGAGATATCATGGGAACTATGACCTCGGTGGCTCAGCGCCGCAGGCCGGGATATATTCATCATTCCTATTCCCCCAACTATGCCCGTACAGAGCTACAAGCTAATCTTCCGGATGAAGACCGTTTTGCTTTTCTTCCGCCAGAAGATTTGGCGGACCTTAAAACATTTGAAGAGGCTTTAAAACGCGAGAAACCGGAGATTGTTCTTTTGTCTGGTTTGAATGTGAACGTACGTGTGTTGTTGGAAATGAATTACTTGGCGCGTTTACATGGAGCGCAGGAAGTATGGCTAGGGGCGGAAGCGGCGATTGCGCCGCATGGAATTATGGATGACGCCTTTGATAGAACGGTTTTTGGCGATGGAAGAGGCTATCTGCGCCATCTTTTGGTGGATCCCCAGAATCATTCCAGACTGGATACTTCTCTTGAAGATATCAAGGCCACCGTCGTGTGGAGTACGACAACCCCCGACGGCACGCTGGTGATGTCT